>JANPHH010000441.1:0-11525 GCA_031424375.1 Chthoniobacter sp.
GCTGAGCGACCGCCCGGGATACTCGGATCTGGACTGGAAGGCGGATGCAAACGCCGATGCCTATGCCGTGCAGAGCAGCCCGGACCCGATGACGGACACGAGCTGGGGAATGCCGGAGATGGTGGTGGGGGTGAAGGTGACGGTGAATGGAGCGACGCCGGGCCAGAAGCGCTGGTATCGAGTGGCCGCGGTGAATCGGCTGGGGCAGGGGCCCTGGAGTGAGCCGGTGCCGCGTCCGCTGATGTGAGGGACGCGGGGGGGCTCCTCTGTCCCGGATGCTCTCCTCCCGCGGGTGGCGGTGGCCGGCGCCGGTCACCGCCCCGCGGGGCGGAGATGAACCTGCCGGATGTCCAAATTGCGCTCGCGCCGTAAGTGCTGGCGGAGTTTGTGCATGCGGTAACGGATCCGCGCCGGTTCCAAACCCCGCTATCCATGGAGGTCGCCCTCCAGCATTCCGCGCGCTGGTGGAATGCCGCGGAAGTAGACCCGACCACGCCGACCCACGAGGCGCTGGCTCTTTTCCACGAATGGATGCGGCAACATCAACTCGGGCGGAAACGGGTGTTCGATCCGCTGCTCGCCGCGACCTATCGCAGCGCCGGGGGCACGTCGCTGCTCAGGCTGAAAGAGCACGATTTTGCGGACTTGGGAGAATTCACCTGCCTGGGTGAATCGGCGCCTTGATGGGGAGCATCGCTGCGGGCGGCAAGTGATTCAACCGAGCCCGCGCGCACGCTTGCGGTGGGGCGCGGGTTTCGCGAACTTAGGCGCATGTCCGCCGACTCGTTCGTTCACCTCCATCTCCACACGGAATATTCGCTGCTCGACGGGGCGGTGCGCATCCCGGAGCTGATGAAGAAGGCGAAGGCCTTCGGGATGCCGGCGGTGGCGATCACGGACCACGGGAATCTCTTCGGGGCGATCGAGTTTTTTCAGGAAGGCGTGAAGGCGGGGATCAAGCCGATCATCGGCTGCGAGGTCTACATGGCGCCGGGGCTGCACACGGATCGGGGAAATACTTCGAACGGTCGCGACACGTCCTATCACTTCACGCTGCTGGCGAAGGATCTGCACGGCTACGCGAACCTGATCAAGCTCGTCTCGATCGCGCATCTCGACGGGATGTATTACAAGCCGCGGATCGACAAGGAGCTGCTCGCGACGCATTCGGCGGGGCTGATCGGGCTGAGCGGTTGCCTCAAGGGTGAGGTGAATCAGGCGATCATCGCGGATGATTATCCGCGGGCGCTGGAGCTGGCGGGGAAATATCGCGATATCCTCGGCGCGGAGAATTTTTTCCTCGAGATGCACGACCACGGCATCGAGGCGCAGATCAAGTGCAACAAGGTCATTCCCCGCATCGGACAGGATCTCGGGCTCGGGCTGGTCGCGGCGAATGACGTGCATTTTCTGGAGAAGTCGCACCACGAGGCGCACGACGTGATGATCTGCATCGGCACGGGCGCGAACGTGACGGACGAGCGGCGGATGAAGTACCCGCCGGAGCTGTATTTCAAATCGCCGCAGGAAATGGCGGCGCTCTTTCGCGAGCATCCGGAGGCGATCACCAACACGCTGGCCATCTCGGAGCGGTGCAATCTGGAGATCGAGTTTAACGTCCCGAAGTATCCGAACTACACGGTGCCCGAGGGCTTCACGCAGAATGGGTATCTGCGGAAGATCGTCTTCGACGGACTGGTGAAGCGCTACGGCGACCGCGCGATGGAGGATCCGGTGATCAAGGAACGCATCGAGCGCGAACTGGGCGTGCTGGAGGCGCAGGGGTTCGTGAATTACTTCCTGATCACCTGGGATTTCATCGACTGGGCGCGGCAGCAGGGCATCCCGGTCGGGCCAGGGCGCGGCTCGGCGGCCGGCTCGATGGTGGCGTATGTGATGGGCATCACGGACATCGATCCGATCCGCTACAAGCTGCTCTTCGAGCGCTTCCTCAATCCCGAGCGCGTGAGCCCGCCGGATATCGACGTGGACTTCTGCGTAAACCGCCGCGGCGAGGTGATCGAATACGTGCGCAACAAATACGGCGACCGCGCGGTCTCGCAGATCGTGACCTTCGGTACGATGGGCGCGAAGAGTGTGGTGCGCGATGTGGCGCGGGTGCTCGGCTGGGCCTACGGCGACGGCGATCGCATGGCGAAGATGATCCCGAACGAACTGGGCATCACGCTCGCGGGCATCGACAAGAAGAACAAGGAGACCGGCGCGGTGGAGCACACCCCCGGCGCGATCGACAAGAATCCCGAGCTGAAAAAGGCGGTGGATGAAGAGCCGGCGACGAAGCAGATGTGGGACTACGCGACGACGCTCGAAGGGCTGACCCGCGGCGTGGGCGTGCATGCGGCGGGCGTGGTGATCAGCGACCGCGATCTTTCCGAATACATCCCGCTGACGCGTGCGAATGACGGCTCGATCGTGAGTCAGTACGCGATGGGGCCGCTGACCGATCTCGGGATGTTGAAGATGGACTTCCTCGGGCTGAAGACGCTGACCGTCATCACCGATGCGGTGGTGCTGATCCGCAAGCGGCATCCCGACTTCGACATCGACAAGGTGCCGGTGGACGATCAGGCGACGTTCGATCTCTACAACAAGGGCGAGACGATCGGCGTGTTCCAGGTCGAGTCCGGCGGCATGGTCGGGGTGTGCCGGCAGTTCGATGTGAAGGACATCGAAGACATCAACGCGATCCTGGCGCTCTACCGGCCGGGTCCGATGGATCTGATTCCCGATTACATCAAACGCAAGAAGGGTAAAACGAAGGTGAAGGCACCGCACCCGCTGCTCATGGACATGACGAAGGAAACCTATGGGATTCTCGTCTATCAGGAGCAGGTCATGCAGGCAGCGCAGATCCTCGCCGGCTACACCCTCGGCGGCGCCGATCTGCTGCGCCGCGCGATGGGCAAAAAGGACAAGGAGAAGATGGCCAAGGAGCGCATCAAATTTTGCGAAGGCGCCGCCAACCTGCACGGGATCAAGGAAGACGTGGCCAACGAGATCTTCGACACGCTGGAGAAGTTCGCGGGTTATGGTTTCAACCGATCGCACTCGGCGGCGTATGCGTGGGTTAGTTATCAGACCGCTTATCTAAAAGCTAACTACCCGGTCGAATTTATGGCCGCGGTGATGAGCAATGAAGTCGCGAACACGGACAAGATCAGCATCTTCGTCGCGGAGTGCGAGCGGCTCGGGATCAAGATCCTGCCGCCGGATGTTAATAAGAGCGGGCTCAAATTCGTCCCCGAAGAAGTGAGCGAAGAAGGCGTCGCCGCGCTGCAACTTTCGCGCAAAGCCAGGGTGCAGGAAGAGATCGCCGAGCCGGAGGATGAGGGCGTGAACTTTGAAGAGATGGCCTCCGCAAAGAAGAAGACGCCCGAGCCCACCGCCCCGGCGCAAAAGATCTACGTGGGCTCCACCCGCTTCGGCCTCGCGGCGATCAAGAACGTGGGCGAATCCGCGATGGAAGCCGCCGTCATCGAACGCGAGAAGAGCGGGACGTTCACTTCGCTGGAAGACTTCTGCCGCCGGATCGATTCCAAGAAGCTGAATAAGAAATCCGTCGAGTGCCTCGTGAAGTGCGGCGCCTTCGACTGGACCGGAATCGAGCGCGCCCAGCTCTTCTCCGAGATCGATAGCGTGATCGCCGCAGCCGCCTCGGCTCACCGCGACAAGGCTTCGGGACAGCTCGGCATGTTCGATGACTTCGCCGCCGCCGCGCCCGCGAAGAAACGCACCTTCGCGAACAGCGTCCCGCCTTACACCAGCGCGGAGAAGCTCGGCTTCGAGAAAGAGCTGCTCGGCTTCTACGTCACCGGCCATCCGCTCGACGACTACCGCCCGCTCCTCGAAAGCTCGAAGTACACCCCCATCGCCCGCCTCGGCGAACTCGAAGACAAGAGCACCCCCACCATCGCCGGTGCGCTCACTTCGGTGGAAAAAAAGTTCACCAAGAAGGACAGCAAACCCTTCGCCGTCGTCATTATCGAAGACCTCACTGGCCCGCTGGAAGTCATGATCTGGAACGAGACCTTCAACAAATCCCAGCAGCACCTCGTGCAGGGCGCGATCGTCTCCATCTCCGGCCGCCTCGATATGCGCGAGGAGGCTCCGCGGCTCGTCGCCAATGAAGTGAAGCCGATCAAAAAGCCCGCCAAATCCGCTGCCGAACGCCCCGTCGTCCTCACCTTCGACCGCGCCAATACCACGCCCGACGACCTCGCCCGCGTCCGCGCCATCGTCGAGAAACACCCCGGCCAGCAAGCCTTGGAATTCGTCTTCACCTCTCCATCGACCAGCCCCGTGCGCCTGCGCGCCGGCCGCGAGTTTTCGCTCACGCTGAACGACGTGGCGAAGGACGAGTTAGCCCCCTGGCTCGCGCGGTAAGATGGTTGAAAACTGAGAACCGGGCGGAAAGAATCGAGCGCTCAACTTGCCGCTTGCAGGTCGCGCTCAACCATAGCCATCCCATGAATCCCAAGAGCCTGATCATCAGTATCTTCGTCGCCTTCGCCACCGTGTGGGCGACTGACTTCCTCGTTCACGGCCTCTGGCTGGCCGACACTTACAAGGCCACGGCCTCGCTCTGGCGGCCGGAAGCGGAAATGATGGCGCGCATGCCTTGGATGCTGCTCACGCAATTCCTCGCCGCGGCCGCGTTCACGATGATCTTCGCTGCCTGCGTGGCCGAGAAACGCTGCCTCAGTTGCTCCATCAAATACGCAATCAGCATGGGCGTATTTGCCGGTGCGGGCCAGCTCGCGATGTATGTCGTGCAGCCGCTTCCGGGGTCACTGGTCGCGAAATGGTTTGTCGCCGCCATCGTGCAGTGCGTGTTGCTCGGCATCGTGGTGCACAAGGTCTACAAGCCCGCTGCTATCGCGACGGGCAGGTAACGGATCGGCCCTTCGGTTAGTTTGCTTTCACCTTTGAAGCCAGGTTGGTCAGGGTGCGTGCGAGATCGGCGATCTGACTGGCTTTCCGTTCATCCTTTAGTCTGCCGGCGTCGTCGAAGGCGTCGTGCGCTTTGGAAATGCAGACCTGATCAGGAAGCACCGTGACGCCGATGTTGGCGAGGATGGATCGGAGGGTGACGAGTCCGCGAAGGCCGCCGAGAGCACCCGGCGACGCGCTGCAGAGCGCGGCGACCTTGCCAGTGTAGGCGGCGAGTGGAGGCTCGTCGTCTGTCTCGGTGCGCGACGCCCAGTCGATGGCGTTCTTCAGCGCTGCGGTGATGGAGCTATTGTACTCGGGTGAAGCGATGAGGAAGCCGTCGCTCGCTCGCAAGAGAGCTTTGAATTTCTTCGCGCCTTCGGGCAGCCCGCTGGCTGCTTCGAGATCTTCGTCGAAAAGCGGAAGCGCGAGGTCGCGGAGATCGACGAAGGTGACTTCCGCGCCGACCGCGCGTGCGGCGTCTGCGGCGAGGGCGGCGAGTTTTTTGTTGAAGGAGGCGGTGCGCGTGCTGCCGGCGAAGGCGACGATTCTGGGATGGCTCATGAGGGTCCGTTATCAGCGCCGGACCGTGTGTGCGAGGCGCAATAGTTCGCGAGGTGTTCGCGGAGTGGTGCGAGGAAGTGCCTGCGCGCTGGATCGTCGTCGTCGTTCAGCGCGTTGATCCCATTCGTCTCCTCGATGGGAACCTATGGGTGCGTATGGGCGAAACTAACGGATTTTCTGATCCGGCAGCGCGGACTTGATGCCCTCGTCGAGCGGCATCTTGTCTTTGTCGGGGGTGAGGCCTTCGGCGGTGAGCAAGGTGGCGAGCTGTTTGGCGAGATCGTCGCGGGTTGATGCGAACGCGGCGTTGGCGGCGAGGTTGTGGAGTTCGTCGGGATCGGCAGTGAGGTCGTAGAGCTCGGGGAGATGTTTGTCGGGCGTGCCGTCGCCGGGCGGGTAGTGGATGTATTTCCAGCGGTCGGTGCGGAGCGCGCGGACGTTCGGCGTGTAGGGAAATTGTTTCTCGTAGTTGTATTCGTAGAACCACGCGGTGCGCCACGCGGAGTCGCCTTCGCGGGCGAGTTTCACCCAGGATTTGCCCTGAATGTTTTCGAGCGGCTTGGTTCCGCAGAGTTCGAGAAGGCTTGGCGCGACATCGAGGGTGAGTGCCTGTTGAGTCACCACTTTCCCCTGCGCCAGCGCGGGGTAGCGGACGATGAGAGGGATGCGCAGGCTGGGCTCGTGCGCCGTGCGTTTGTCGACCATGCCGTGCTCGCCTTCGAGCAGCCCGTTGTCGCCCATGAAGACGATGATGGTGTTTTCGAGCTGCTTGGTTTCTTCGAGGTAGGTGCGCAGGCGGGCGACGCTGTCGTCGACGCTGAGGATCGTGCCCCAGTATCCGTGGACCATGTTCTCGAAGTCCTTCACGGCCTCGGGTCGGTCGTCGGGGAACTGCTTGCGCCACTCGAAGAGCGGTCCGTAGATCCCGTGCCAGGTGGAGAGCCGCTGGCGGATCCAGTCGGGTTTGCCGTCGAGCTTGAACGCGGAGGCGGGATACGGCACGCGGACGTCGTCAAAGACGTGCGCGTATTTTTCCTCCGGCGTGTAGAAGCTGTGCGGCGCTTTTTGGCCGATGCAGAGCGACCACGGTTTGCCGCCGTGATCGCGCTTCAGCCAGTCAAGCGCCATGTCGGTCACGACCGTGGTGTAATAACCCGGCACGACTCTCGCGCCGGCGCCATTGAGGTTCCACTCGGTGTCGAAGTATTTGCCCTGGCCTTTGTGCGTGGCGAAGTAGTCGAAGCCCGGTCGCGGCGCGTCGTTCTCCTCGCCCATGTGCCACTTGCCCATGTAGGCCGTCTCGTAACCACTCTCTCGCAAGCGCATCGGCCAGTGAGTGAGCGTGGTCGGGAGGTCGGTGAAATTATCGCGCACCCCGTGGCGATTTGCGTAAAGCCCGGTGAGAATCGAGGCGCGGCTCGGCGAGCAGAGCGACGTGGTGCAGAAGGTGTTCGCAAAGCGCACGCCTTCGCTGGCGAGGCGGTCGATGTTCGGCGTCTTCAACGTCGGGTGGCCGGCGCAACTCAGCGCGTTCCAGCGGAGGTCATCGCAGAGGATGAAGAGGACGTTCGGCCGGTCGGCGGCGATGGCGGCGGACGCGGCGAGCAGCAGCGCGGCGAGGTAGAGGCGAAGGCGTTTCATTCCTTGGCGGGTTTGGCTTTGAATTTCATTTGGTCGAGTTCGGCCTGAGTCGGCGTGAGGTTGAACTGCTTCCAGTAGAGTTCCTTGAATGGATTCATTTCCACGGGATGCACGGTTTCATTGACCATCAGCGGTCGGGCGGACTTCCAGAATTCGTCGTAGGCCGCATCGAGCTTTTGCACCACATCCGCGTGCTGCGCCGCGATGTCGGTCTTCTCGCCCGGGTCGGTTTTCACGTCGAAGAGCTGCCACGCTTTTGCCTGCGGCTTGTTGGCATTTCCATCGCTCACGAGATGCCACTTGCCGCTGCGCACCGAGGTGGCGCTGTACTTGAACTCGTCGATGTTTGCGCCCACCGGCCAGCGGCCCACATGGGTGAAGAGGACCCGCTCCGCCCATGGTGCTGCGGGGTCGCGGAGCAGGGGAACGAGGCTGCGGCCCTCGACCTGCGTCTGCACCTCGGCGGTGAGCTTCGCACCGGCGAGTTCGGCGAGCGTGGGGAAGAAATCGATGTGCGCAGTCAGCGCGTCGCAGTCCGCGGGATTCAAAGTGCCCGGCCAGCGCCAGAAGGAATTTGCGCGGGTGCCACCGAGCCACGGCGTCCCTTTCTTCCCCCGCATCCCGGCGTTGAAGACCTTCTCTCCTGCAGCGGTGCCGTTGTCATTCATGAAGATGACCAGCGTTTCCTTCTCGATGCCCCACGCGGCGAGCTTCGCGAGCAGTTTGCCCACGTTCTCGTCGATGTTATGAATCATCCCGAAAAAGTTCGCGGTCGCTTCGTCGTTCACCTTGTCGCGGTAAAGTGCGGCGTCTTCCGGCCGCGCCGTGTAGGGGCCGTGCGGAGCGTTGGTCGCGATATGGCAGTAGAAAGGGCGGCCTTTGGCGCTCTCGATCCACTTCGTCGCCTGCGTGAAGAAGACGTCGGTGCAGTAGCCCTTCATCTTCTCGAAGGTGCCATTGTGCAGGATTGCCGGGTCGAAGTATTTATTCCCCGGTGCGTCGCCGCACGTGCCGGGATAGGTCTGCCCGATGCCACCGCCGCCGTGGATGAACATTTCGTCGAAGCCGCGCGCCGACGGCCACAGTTCCTTTTCATCACCGAGATGCCACTTCCCGAAGATGCCTGTGGTGTAGCCCGCGGTCTTGAGCACCTGAGCGAGCGTGGTGGCCTTGGGCGTCAGCCGTTCGCGCTCGAAGATGGTGTGAGTGATCCCGTTCTTGAATTCGTGCCGCCCCGTCATGAGCGCGCTGCGCGTGGGTGCGCAAGTGGGCGAAACGTGGAAGTCCATGAACCGCACGGATTCCGCGCGCAGGAGGTCGAGGTTCGGCGTTTTGAGAATCGGATTCCCGTGCGCGGAGATGTCGCCGTAGCCCTGGTCGTCAGTCAGGATGAAGACGATGTTCGGCGGTGCCGCCGTGGCGCTGGAAAGCGCTGCGGCGAAGACGAAGAGCGTGAGGAGAGCGAGTTTACGGAAGGCGAGCTTTGAGATCATTGAGTTGGCGGGGAATGTATTCGCGGAAGCGCTGGTCGGGGGCGTCACCTTTGGCGGGGAGTGCCTTGAGGGTGGCGTTGAGCGGAGCGGCTTTGTCGCCGAGCGCTTCGATCGCGTCGAGTGCCTGCATCGTGGTGAAGACGTCGTTCTTCGACCAATCGGCGGCGGCGGAGAGCAGCGGCAAGACGCGGTCGAGATCGGCAGCGGAGCCGAAGCGGCCGAGCGCGCGCGCGGCGGCGATGCGGACGGTCGGTGCGGAATCGTCGAGCGCCTTGAGGAGCGCATCGTGCGCCGCGGTGACGCCATCGGCCCCGCGCATGAGCAGGCCGAGCGCGGCCCAACTGCGGACGCCGCTGTCGGCATCCTTGAGTGCCTCGATGAGTTGCGGAGTCGCGGCGGGCGTGAGATTCGATGCGAGCTCGGCGGTGGTATAAATGCGCTCGAACGGAAACTGCGCATCGTGCGCCAAATCGTAAGGCGTGCTGCCCGCGCTGCGGCGATGCATTTCCCCCTCGGGAAGCAGGCCCACATCGCGAATGCGCGCTTCGTTTTCGCGCAATGCGGTGCGGAGTTTTTCCAGCACCGCGGCCTGCGCGGGATCGGCGGCGAGGTTGTGGACTTCATCGCGATCGGTGGTGAGATCGTAGAGTTCCTCGGGCGGCTTCGTGCCCCAGTAGATGGACTGCGCGGCGTTCAGCTTGCCCTCGCGGAAGAGTCGCTCCCACACGCCCGTCGTCGGCGTCTGCCACTGGTAGTTGATGTGTTGCGCGTAGATGAGGTCGGGGCGGAAATTGCGCGCATAAACGTAGCGGCCATCGGTGACCGTGCGGATGCAGTCGACGCGCTCGTCCATGCGGCCGCGATAACCGAAGAGATACGGCTGCGGCGGCGCGATGAATTTCCCGAGGAACGCGTGACCCTGCAGCCAATCCGGCGGCTGCACGCCCGCGAGGCTGCACAACGTCGCCGCGAAATCGACGAAGCTGACGAGGCGATCGGAGACGCCGCCCGCCTTGTATTCCGGGGGACGGAGATGCGCGAACTTCTCCGGGATGTAGACGACCAGCGGCACGTGCAAGCCGCGGTTCAGCGGCCAGCGTTTGTTTCCCGGCATGCCGGAGCCGTGGTCGGCGAAGTAGAAGACGATCGTGTCTTCGGCGAGTCCGGCGGCTTCCAGTTCCTTGAGCCGCGCGCCGGCGTCTGCATCGGCGGCGGTGACGCCATCATAGTACTGCGCCCAGTCATGCCGCACCTCGGGCGTGTCGGGATGGTAAGCCGGTACGCGCACTTTCGCCGGGTCGTGAATTAGCGTGTGCGGCGTGTTGCGGATCTTGCTCTCGTGGCTCTTCTCCGAATTGAACACCGCCATGAACGGCGCGCCCGCCGGACGATTTTTCCAATGCGCGTTCTTCGACGATTCGTTCCAGACCTCGCCGGGCTTGGAGACATTGTAGTCCTCCTTGGCCGCGTTCGTGCAGTAGTAGCCGACTTCGCGCAGGGGCTGCGGATACATTTTTTTGCCCGCGGGGAAGGGGACCATGCTGCGCATGTGCTCGCCGCCTGTGGAGGTCGCGTACATTCCGCAGATCAAAGTGGTGCGAGCCGGGGCGCAGACGGGTGCATTCGACCAGCACTTCGCGTAGCGCAGACCGCGCGCGGCGAGCGCGTCGATCGTGGGTGTGGTCGCATTCGGGTCGCCATAGGCGCCGACGTGCGGGCCGTGGTCTTCGCTCGAGAGCCAGAGGATGTTTGGGCGCGGCGAGTCGGCGGCGTGCAGACCGACCGATAGTGCAGCGAGAACGAGAAGGAAGCGGAGCGGGGGAAAGTTCATCGGGAACTGAGGCAATCGCAAACCCGGTGCGGGTGCAACGGTTGCGATTGCTCTTCCTCATCTTGAAGTCCGCCGAGTTACATTACGGGGATGCGCCTGAGTTTCATCGCCGTGATTGTCTGTTTTTCTTTCGTCGCCGCGTGGCCGCTGCGCGGTGGGGAGCCGGAGGTAAACACCTTCTCGATCGTCGCGCGCGATCCGGCGACGGGCGAACTCGGCGTCGCGGTGGAAAGCAAATACTTCGGCGTGGGTAGCGTGGTGCCCTGGGCCAAAGCGGGCGTCGGCGCGGTGGCAACGCAATCGCTGGCGAAGATCACGTATGGATCGGAGGGCCTGGAGCTGATGAAAAAAGGCAGTTCCCCGCGCGAGGTGCTCGATCAACTCACCGCCGCCGATGCCGGTCGCGAACGGCGGCAGGTGGGAATGATCGATGCGATGGGTCGCACCGCGGCGTTCACGGGCGGGGAATGCATCGACTGGGCCGGGCATCGCGAGGGCCGGGACTTCACGGTGCAGGGCAATCTGCTCGCCGGCGAAGCGGTGCTCACGGCGATGGCGGAGGCGTTTGAGAAGGCGCGGACGGTTGCCGGTTCGGAGCTGGCCGAGTGGCTCGTTGCCGCGCTCACCGCTGGTCAGGCCGCGGGTGGGGATCGACGCGGACAGCAGAGCGCGGCGTTGCTCGTGGTGCGCGAACGCGGGGGACCGGGCGGGGATTCAGACCGGGCGATCGACTTGCGGATCGAGGATCACCCAAAGCCGATCGAGGAACTCGCGCGACTGCTGAAGTTGCATCAGGACTTTCACGGGCGGTGAACGGGGTGGAAGCGGAGAGTGCTGTGCGGGGCGCCGTCGAGCCGAGTCTGCGAGACAACCGAAGGCAACGACCTCATCCTCCTTCTCTGCGGGCGGGATCTTGGTCCGGTGCGCTTCCAGCTTGGCCCAAAAAAGGCCGCTCCGGTTTCCCGGAGCGGCCCTTCCATCGAATTGAGAGTGCCTATGCGAATTTCTTCACCGTCTTCCACTGCCGCTCGCGGCCGGATTCGATG
>JANPHH010000442.1:0-3617 GCA_031424375.1 Chthoniobacter sp.
GTCACGCCGTCGAGATGCAGTTCGTGGACGTGCCCCTGAATCAGCGCATCGATGGTGAGGCGCACGGATTTTTTATCCGCACTCACCACGGCTCGCGTGATCTTTGGCAGTACTTCGTCCACTTCCGGCCCGCCGTATTCCTCGCGGTAGGCGTAGGTGAACTGGCGCATCGAATAGCTCGCAACGTCACCCGCCGTTTTCGCATCCACCGGCTCGGTGAAGGTCAGCTCGAACCCATCCGGCCTGGCGCGCATCTCGTGCACTTCGAACGGCACCTTGCCGGTCCAGTCCACACGTTCGAACGAAAACGGCTTGCCTCCTTTCGCGCCCCACCCGCGGTCGCTGCCGCCCGCGAAGAGTTGACCCTGCTCGTTCATCCGTCCGCCGATCACGCCAGACTTGAAACCGAGCAGGAACGGGAACACCACGCCTTGCTTCACGCCGTTCACTTCCTCGAGAAACACGCGCGAGACGTTGCTGTGGCTCTGGTCGGCGATGAAGAGCTGTTTTTGGAATGGCCCGAATTTTCCGCCGCTCAAGTCGCAGACAATGAAGGACGAGGAGTTGCCGATCTTGCCGTGCACCATGTAGACGGCGGGCGGCACGAGTTCCTTGATCCGCTTGCGCTCGGCGAGCATCCGGTCGGGATCGTCGCGCGTCGTTTTGTCACCGCGCTTCCGATCACCCTTGTAGGCCTCGGGAATCGGATCGACCGGGCGCGGTCCCATGTTGGGCGCTTTATCGTACCAGATGTTGCCGTCGGGATGGCCTTGGAAGCTACCGGGGATGAGGTGCTGGAGAGTACAGGAGCCGTGCCACGGACCTTGATTGTCGGTGTAGTAGACTTCGCCGTCGGCGTCGAAACCGATGCCGCCAGGCGAACGGATGCCGCTGCAAGTCGGGACGAGTTTGCCGTCGGGCTTCACCCGCATCGCCCAGCCGCGGAACTCCGTCTTGCTGGTGAACGAACCCGTGAGGCAGAGCGTAATCCAGAGGTCGCCAGCTTTGTCGAAGCGCGAACCAAACGCGTACTCATGGTAGTCGCCACTCACACCCCAACCGTCGGTCACGGTCTCGAAAGTATCGGCACGCCCGTCGCCGTCGTCGTCCTTGAGTCGCGCGACTTCGTAGCGGTTCGTCTGAAAGAGCCAGCCGTCTTTGTAGGCCAGGCCCATCACTTCATGCTGACCGCTGGCGAAGAGCTGGTAGTGCACTTTCGCCGGATCGCCGTCGGCATGGGCGACGGTCCAGACTTCGCCGCGACGCGTGCCGAGCGCGAGTTTTCCGCCGGGCAGGAGTTCGATGGAGCTGACTTCCAGCGCGGTCGTTTCCGGCGTGGTGAAGGTGGTGATCTTGTAGAAATCGGATTCCTGAGGTTCCGCAGCGCGGAGGAACGACGTGGCCGCCAGGGTCGAAAAAACGGCGCAGAGGGTGAGCGAGAGTTTCATGGGAAAAGCGAAGGGTGAAATTTCAGTGGGCGTGACCGGCGTGCGCGGTGAGCCAGGAGTACGTCACTTTGATCTGCGGGCGGGCGGGGACGAGGAGTCGGCCATTGCTGACCGTGCCACCTTCCACACTGACCTTGAATCGGTTGTCGAAGCTCAGCTTGTCGATGGTCATCCGGCCGTCATCGACGAGGAAACCGCCGTCCACCGCTTCGATCTTCGCGCCCGTCGCGGCGCAGAAAAGCGCGCCCGGCGGGATCGTTCCGCTGAGTTCCACCGTGCGGATCAGCCTGCCGTTTTCCGCCATCGAGTTGCCTTCGGAATCGAAGCGTTCGCCGATCTTCACGCCGTTCCATTCGTAGCGGAAAGTGGGCGCGCGCCTGGCATCGAGGGTGTAGCCCTTCCACTGGAAACCCGCGGGGCGCTGGCCCTTCTCCGGAAGGGGCCACGCGGCGTCCGGGCCGGAGAGCACGGCGAAGGCGGGAGCGGCTTCGGGATTCACCCGCACGACGTCGAACCCGAGCGGCGGCTGCGCGCCACCGCCGCGGCCCGTCCAGTGCCGCGCGGCGTCGATGAAGGCGCCGCGCCAGACGAGCGTGGTGTTCATCGCCTCGGCGTCGAAGGCGACGTTGAAGCCGCCGGGATACCCGACGCCGATGCTGCGATTGCCGGCACCGGCGATGAAGTTGCGATAGAGCACGGGCTCCTTGCCCACGGCCAGCGGCATGCCGGTGGTCGGCGTTTCCTTTTTCTTCGGGCCGACCTCCTTCGCATTCGGGTGAATCCAGGTGGAAAGCGGGGTGAGCGCAAAGTTCGCGCCGCTCCACGCGACGTAGAGTTCGGCCTGACCGGCGGCCTGGAAATATTCGAGCCGGAAATGGTGCTCGCCTTTGGTCAACTTCACCTTCGCCTCGCTGATTTTCGCGGAGGGATGAATCCCGTCGTTCTCCACGATTTTTTTTCCATCCACCAGGAGCCGCACGCCGTCATCACCCGCGATGTAAAACGTGTAGTCCCCGTTCTGCGGAGCCTCGAGCTTGCCGGTGTAAACGACGCCGAACTGGTTTTTGTAGTCGTCCAACTTGATGTCCACGAGACCGTCGAGTTCGCCTTCGCGGAAGAGCGGCAGCGTGGCGAAATCCGGGAGCTGCTTCCAGTCGCCGAGGTACATCTTGAAGTGCAGGCTCGTGAGCTTCGGCCCCGCCGCCAGAATGCGGAGCTTGCCTTGCATGCTCATCGCGTGGCCGGGGAAAGTGCAGACGAAGGGGTAGATGCCCGCCTTGTCCGGCGCCTTGAAGGTGATCTCCTCCTTGTCCTTCGGGTTGAGCATTTTCGAGTGCAGCCAGAGCCGCGGATCTTCCGGCACCCAGTTGCGCTTCAGCGCTTCCTCGGGTTTTTCCATCTGCTTGTTGCAGACCTCCACCACGTCCGTTCCGGGCTGGAAAATGCAGAGATTGTGCGGCATGTCGTCCGTGTTCTCGAAGAGGATCTTCACGTTCGCACCGGGGGCGACGGTGAGCTCGGTAACGTCGTAGCGCATCTGCGCCTGGAGCGTCTTGATCGTGAAGGTCTCGACTTTCGCCGCCGAGGCTGCGGCAGCGAAAAGGGAGGTAAGGAGGAGGATGGAGAGTCGTTGCATGGTCGGGGATGACGGGATGGACAAGGCGGAGCGCCGCAAAGGCTTAGGTGCCCACTCCCATACGCTCAAATCTAAATTCCCGGACGCCTGCCCCGAGCTTGCCGCTCGCAGGCGTCGCCGCTTACCCTCCGCGCCCCATGTCACGACCCGACGGCCGCACGCCCGATCAACTCCGCCCGATTTCCTTCACCCCCGGCATCGCGCCGCACTCCACCGGCTCGGTGCTGGTCGCCGCGGGCAATACCCGTGTGATCTGCAGCGCGATGATCGAGGAATCCGTGCCCGGCTGGATGAAGGCGCAAAAGGTGCCCGGCGGCTGGCTCACGGCGGAGTATTCGATGCTCCCCTACTCCACGCTCGACCGGAAACCGCGCGACTCGGCGAAGGGCCGCCTCGACGGGCGCAGCGTGGAGATTCAACGGCTGATCGGCCGCTCGCTGCGCGCGGTGGTGGATCTGGATTTGCTCGGACCGCGGACGCTGTGCATCGATTGCGACGTGCTCCAGGCGGATGGCGGGACGCGCACGGCGTCG
>JANPHH010000443.1:0-3486 GCA_031424375.1 Chthoniobacter sp.
ACGCGAGATCGCCGCGAAGTCGTTCAGACGGCGCATCAACGCTGGCGTTCCAGAATGGCTTGTCGCGCCGCCACGCACCGCGCAGGTCCACGACCATCACGAGATCATTACCCGGCTTGGCATCGAAGCTCGTGAGCAGCCGCTTCGCCTTCCCCAGCACCGCTGCGGCGAGATACGCCGAGCCCGCGCTGATCTTTGTCGTGTGCCCGCCGACGATCGGCACCCCGTAGGCCCGCGACGCTGCCGCCATCCCGGCCCAGATCTCCGCGGGCGTCTCAACACCCGGTGTCCAGAGCACATCGACCACCGCCAGCGGACGCCCGCCCATCGCGGCGACGTCGCTCAAATTCACCATCACCGCCGAATAGCCCGCGAACCACGGATCGGCCTGCACAAAGGATTCCAGCATGCCCTCGGCGGCAAAGAGCAGCCACTCGTCGCCATTCGGAATCGCGGCGCAATCGTCACCCAGCCGGACCTCACCGGACAGCGTTGCCGCGGGTTCGTAGGCGGTGCGAATGGTCGCCTTTTCAGCGACGGCCGGACAGCTTTGGAGGAAGCTCGCCAGCTCAGCGAGCCGTGCGGCGTCCGTCAAAATAGAGTCTCCGCCGGCCGGTAGTAGCCGAGGTCCGCGCGCATGCGGACGTGCGTCATGCCGTGCAGCTCCAACTCCTCCAGCGGCTCCCAGTGCAGGCGCTGGAAGAAGCGCGCGTTCTGGTGCTGCACCGTCGCCAAAAACTCCCGGCACCCGAGCGCATGCGCGGTCGACACCGCCTTGTAGATCAGCCCCGCCCCGAGCGCGCCGAGCCCGCGGTAGGTCGGCTGATGATTCCGCGTCGCCACGCTTTCGCTGATCCGCTTCACGCTGCGAAACTCCGCGGCCACGCCGAGCCGCGAGCCATACCACACCCCGGGCTCGCGCTCATCGATCCGGACCACACCGACCACCGCATCCTCCATCCCGGCGATCAGCGATTCACAGACGATCGGGATCGCGTGTTCGTCGATCGCATCGCGATCCGAACCCTGGAAGAGACCCTGCTCTTCGCAGAAAATCGCCCGCCGCAACGCGGCGTAACCCGCGAGTTCTTCGCGCGTGCTGGCGATTTTGAAGACATAATCCGCCGGGGTGAAATGGTGGTAGGGATCGAAGATCATGGCGCGGCCTCACGGCCTCTCGCGCCATTAGCAAGCGACGTGCCCCGCGCCAATTCCGCCGCTATTTCCCCATCGACCGCAGCTCGCCGAAGCCGATCAATTTGCCGCGCTGCTCGTCCCAGAGGTGGACGGTCAGCGACTTGAGGCTGGCCAGCAGCGTGAGCGGTTTCACTTCCTGAAAGAGCGGATCGGCGTGGTGGCAGCTCTCGAGGTTGTAGTTCGGGATGCGCGAGCTGAGGTGGTGGATGTGGTGGAAGCCGATGTTGCCCGAGAACCACTGGAGAATGCGCGGGAGCTTGTAGAAAGAGCTGCCCTCCAGCGCGGCGGCGGTGAAGTCCCACTCCTCGTCGCGCTGCCAGTAAACGTCTTCGTACTGGTGCTGCACGTAAAAGAGCCACACGCCGAGCCCGCCGCCGACGGCGACGATCGTGAGCTGGATCCCGAGATACGCCCAAAATCCGAAGAGGCTGCTCAGCGCGACCGCCATGACGACGACGGAAAAATTCATCCAATGAACCGAGCGGCGCTCGCGCGGGCTGGCTTTCGAGGACCAGAGGCGTTGCTCCAGGACAAACATGTAGATCGGCGCCAGCCCGAAGAGGATCGGCGGGAAGCGCATCAGACGATAGGCGATCCGCTCCCAGAGCGGAGCCTTCAGGTATTCATCCACGGTCATCGTCCAGACATCGCCCACACCGCGGCGATCGAGCGACCCGGCGCTCGAATGGTGGATCGAGTGCTCCCAGCGCCAGTGGTGATAAGGCGTGAGCGTGATCACCCCGGTGATGAAACCGAGGATGTCATTCGCCCGCCGCGACTTGAAGAACGAGCCATGGCCGCAGTCGTGGAAGATGATGAAGATGCGGACGAGGAGCAGCCCGGCGAGCACCGCGCAGCCCGCGGTGATCCACCACGACCAGGCGAGGCTGAAGTACATCAGAACCCAGAGTCCGAAAAAAGGAATGAACGTGTTCACGAGCTGCCAGAGAGCCCGCGGGAGGGACGCCTGCTGATACTTGAGGACGATGGATTTCCAGGCGGAGGGGTCGCGCTTGGACTGGGGTGCGGGGGAGGGCTCAGCGCCCTCGGAGGTGATCATCGGCGCACTTGTGCCACGTTTTGGCGGTCTGTGCGCGAAATCGTTTCGGATTTCTGCACCCCGCGCTTATTCGAAATACGTGTCGTCGTGCGAGTATGGCGGCGCGCAACAGCAGAGGAAGCGCAGCGCCTCGGACGCGGTAATCGTATGCCACGCGCCCGCGGGGATGAGGATCGCATCGCCGGGGCCGACCTCGCGCGACTCGCCGTCGATCTCCATCTGCCCGCGGCCGGTCAGGATAAAGTAAAACTCCTCAGCGATCCGGTGGTAATGCCGCTGGGTCGCGCTGCCCGCCGGGATCTGTGCCTCGGCGAGACTTTGTTTTTCCACCGGCGCGTTGGTGCGGTCGAGGATGCTGCGGATGGTGGAGCCGTCTTTGGAAGTAAAGGGAGCCTGGTCGGCGAGGTTGAGCACGGTCATGGGTTGGGAGCGGTTCGTTTGAACCACAGAGACACAGAGGACACCGAGAGGAGAGGAAAATCAGTTCGCCTTTTCTGCACTCGGCGTCGTCCGTGTCTCATTGACGGTGTAAAAAGTCTGCGACGCGGGTTGTAGGGAGTCTGTGCCAGACGCCGGAGCGGGAAGTTTCTCGGGGCGAGCCACCGCGGCGTTTCGCAGAAACGCCCTACAATTCCACTCCTTGCCGACATACTTCACAGTCGCTCAGAGGTAGCCCGGAATTCAAAAACAGCCTTGTCATCCCGAGCGGAATGACGGGAGCCAAAGCGACCGGAGTGCAGTCGAGGGACCTCGGAGTGCAGAATGATCCATGATCCTCCACAGGCTGAGGTCCCTCGGCTTCGTTACACTCCGCCCGCGATGACACGCTTTTTTCGATTTCGGTTCGCTCATTTAGCGTTCGAGCGAAAGTTCCAAATGCCTTGTCAGCCCGAGCGAACTGACGGGAGCCAACGCGACCAGACTGAAGCCGAGGGACTTCGGATTGCGGATAGATCCATAATCTTCCGGAGGCCGAGGTCCCTCGGCTTCGTTACACTCCGCTCGGGATGACAGGCGTTTTTCAAACGCCGATCCATCCTCTCCACGGTCCCTGCCTCCGCAATCCGACTTCATCCTTCCCACCCGCCACGTCCGCCGCGAAACTCCACCCCATGAATTTTTTCCACGGCTGCACGGCTCTCATCACCGGCGCCTCGGCCGGGTTGGGCGAGGAGTTTGCGCGGCAGCTCGCCCCGCACGCCCGCGCGCTGATCCTGGTCGCCCGCCGC
>JANPHH010000444.1:0-3123 GCA_031424375.1 Chthoniobacter sp.
TTCGTGACCGGCGGCACGCGCACACCCGACTTCGTCCATGCGAGCTGGCAGCCACCATGGATGCCGCCTTCCGAGCCCACGGTGAGCGCCGGAAACCGCGTCTGATATCCCACTTCATCCGCGAGATACTGGTCGATGGTCACATTGCCATCTGGCCGGTTTTGCGCCTCCGAGTTCAGCACGCCGGAAAGGAATGAATGCACCGCGAAATGCCCGCCCTTCACCCCGTGATCGAGCCCGCGATAGACCGTCATCTGACTGCGATTCTCCCACAGCGGCTCGAGCAGCGTGGTCTTCTCAAACTCCTTCCCGGCCGTCGTCGGGAAAAGCTGCTTCGTCTGGAAACCGAGCAAATTGCCAATCGCAACAAAACGCCGCGCTCCCATCCCGGCGCCTTTCACCGCCTGCACGGCCGGATTTCCATCCACCGCCGCCGCCATCAGCGAAGGCAATCGCGGCAGAACGAGCGAGGCGCCAAGAGTTCGGAAAATAAAGGTGCGTCGGTTCATGGCATTTACGGGTCGCAGCGTTAATCACCCGCCGCAAGCGTTCTTGGAAGGAATCCCTTGTGGTAACATTGCCGTGCCCCGCGCGACTCCGTGCTCGAAATGCGGGAGCGGGATTCTTTTGAACTGAAAAATGGGACCGGCTTCACGCGGGCATTTCTCTCACGAGTGGATCCACATTTTCGCCCGTGGTGGCGTCGTCGAATCGATGTTCGAATCACGGGGCCACGACGGCATCGTTAGAGGAAGTCTTGGGCTACTTCCTCGCGCGCACACTCGGTCCGTCCACCCACTGCGGCGGGATCATGATCTGGCGTGGCACGTCGGGCACGCCGTGTTCGTGCTGGGAAAGTTGTGTCACCACGAGATCGACGGCGGCTGCGGCGAGGTGGTCACGGCGTTGGTAGATGCCGGCGTAGGCTTTCATCCGCGGCGTCCAGTCGTGCACGACGAAGCCGATGTCTTTTGGCACGCGCAGACCGAGCCGGTCGAGCCAGGAAGGGACGTGCGTATCGAAGGTGATGAGCGCATCGGGGCGGTGCTCGCGCATCCATTTCGCAAAGACGCCGTAGCCGCGGCTGATGTCGTTGCCCTGGAAAAGCAGGAGCGGCACGCGACACTCGGACGGCAGGCTTTGCTGCCAGTGAAAGAGGCCGCCGCTGTAGCCGAATTGCGAGCGGGTCACGATCCACTCCGTCACGGCCACGCCGATGCGCCGGTAGCCGCGCGCGGCGAGTTGTTCGGCGGCGGTCTGGATGCCGAGCGTCATGTTTCCCGCCGTCATGTGCAGCGCGGGCTCGCGCATGGCGTAGCCGAATGCCACGGCGGCGAAAGGCGAGTAGTCGAACTTGCTGCACGGGAGCTGCGTGCTTTGCGGTGAGACGATCACGGCTTCGATGCCGCGTGCACGCAGAATTTTTTCGAGGCGCTTCGGCGTGAGGCCATCGCGCCCGAGCCAGAATTCCTCCACCGCATAGCCGTGGCTTTGCGCGCGGTGGCGGATGGCTTCGACCGGCACATACTGATACGAAGGACTGAGCAAATCATCCTCCGGCACGTGCTCGCGGATGATGGCGATCACGGCACGAAAGCGCACCTGCTTTTTGCTCCGCACGACTTGCATCATGCGCGCGAGATGCGGATCGGGCTGGTATTTCAACCGTGCCGCCGCCCTCTGCACGAGCTTCCGCGTCGCGGGCGCCACCTTCGGCGCACCGCGTAGTACGCGCGACACGGTCATCAATGACACCCCTGCGTCGCGTGCGATGTCTTTCAGAGTGGGAGCCGGCCGATTCATGGTGTTAACATAACACGCCTTTGAGCGACTCCATGCTCGAAATGTGGCGTAGGGCGTCCTCATTGTGTGGCATGTCAAAGTTCCTCCGACTTTTCCTTCTCCTCACTTTTGGCGTGGCGTCGTTCGTCTTTGCGGAAGATCCCGTCGCGGATCCTGCGCGCACCTGGCAGGGCATTCCGGGATTGGAACGCGCGGCGAAGGGGCGCGTGTTTGTCTCGTGGTTCACCGGCGGACCGAAGGAGCCGTCGCCGGAGAACACGGTGCTACTTTCCTTCAGCGACGACGCTGGCACCACCTTCGCCGCGCCCCGGGAGATGGGGTTGCCGAAGGACGGCTCGCGCTGTTTCGATCCGACGCTGTGGATCGATCCGAAGGGGCGGCTTTGGTATATTTTCAATCGCAGCAACAAGAACACGGCGAAGCACGATGTCTGGGCGCGCATCTGCGAGGAGCCCGATGCAAAGGTGCCGGTGTTCGGTGCGGAGTTTCGCGTGGGCTATGACGTGCTGTTCAGTTTCCGGATGAACAAGCCGACAATCCTTTCCTCCGGTGAGTGGATCATGCCGGTCACGCACGCCGCGGAGACGGTGCGCGATTGGTTTCCGTTCGCGACGCAGCTTCAAGGTGTCGGCATCTCGACCGATGAAGGCAGGACGTGGAAGCTGCACGGCGCACTGATGGCGCCGAAGTGGGCCCTTGAGTGCATGATCACCGAATTGCGCGATGGCCGGCTGTGGCTGCTCACGCGCACGGGCAGTGGCTTTCTCTGGGAGAGTCACTCGGCTGATAAAGGCGTCACTTGGGACGAACCGAAAGCCAGCGCGATCGCAAATCCCGGTTCGCGCTTTTTCATCCGCCGTCTCGCATCCGGAAATCTGCTGCTGGTGAATCACTACAAATTCAAAGGCCGCAGTCATCTCACGGCTCAGCTCTCCAAGGACGACGGCGTGACATGGAACGACGGCCTGCTGCTCGATGAGCGAAGCGGCGTGTCCTATCCCGATGGCGTGCAGGATCGCGATGGCTTGATTTGGATCACCTACGATCGCGATCGTCAGGGCGACGGCGATATCCTGCTCGCGAAGTTCCGCGAGGATGATGTGACGGCTGGAAAAAATGTGTCGGGCGAGGTGGCGTTGAAGCAGGTCATCAACAAGCTCGATAAGCCGAAGCTCGTTCCGTCCGGGTGGAATGCGGCGCTGGCGGGTGATGTGGTGATGGAGCGGCTGATCAAGGTCTCAGCGCCGCAGGTGAAGGGCGCGCATGACGCGGAGTTTGTGTGTGTCGGGGAGCGCGCCTACATCGTCGAGCACGACAACG
>JANPHH010000445.1:0-1724 GCA_031424375.1 Chthoniobacter sp.
CCCACGCCACGCTCTTTCACGAGGTAAGTCGGCAGCCAAGTGACGAGGAATCCCCAGCCGATGTTTTGCAGCATCTGCGCGGCGGAGTTGCACCACAGGCTGCGGCTTTTGGTGAAGCTCCAGAATGCGCTTTTGAGTTCACGCGCGCTCAATGACTTCTCGCCCTGCGGCCTGCCGATCAACTCCAACTCCGCCGCATTCACCTGCGGATGCTCATGCGGATTCGAGCGCACCATCTTCCAAAAAATCGCCGCGATGACGAGACCCACCGTTCCGTCGATCCACAGCGAAGTGCGCCAGTTGCCCATTTTCACGATGAGCCAGATGGTGAGGAATGGAGCGAGCGTCCCGCCGATGCGACCGCCCAGCGCGACCATGCCGCTGGCTGTCGCGCGACCCGTGAGTGGGATCCATTTTCGAATCAAAGCCATCGAAGTCGGATAAGCCCCCGCCTCCGCCACACCGCACAGCAAACGCGCCACGAGCAGTCCCACGAAGCCCGTGACGAAGCCCGTCATCGCCGTGAACAGCGACCACAGCACGATGTAGATCGTCAGTATCGGCCGCGCACCGAAGCGATCGCTCGCCCAGCCAGCGGGCACTTGGAGCAGCGCATACGTGAAGAAGAACGAGCCCAGGATGCGACCGATCTGCCCCTCGGTGAGCTTGAGGTCATTGTTGAACGACACCGACTTTACGATCTCGCCCATGCAGATGCGATCGAGATACAGGATGAACGCCATCAGCATTGTCACGCCGATGATGCGGTGGCGGATGGTCGTGGGTGCGTCGGAATTGGCCATAACGCTTACGGCTTCATTTGCTTGGCTGCCTCCAGCCGCGCCTTCTCCTCTGCCTCGCGTTTCTGCACGTCCTTTGGATGCTTGGAGAACGACTCGAACACATCGCCAACGACGCTATCCGCGAGCACACCGAGTTGTTTTAAAATGATTGCCTCAGCCTCGGGCTTGAGCTTGGAGAGATTCGGTTCATAGCCACCGACCTTGTGCGCATCCGCAGTGGCGATGTAGCCGATGTTGCCATTCGAGTAGCCGACGATGATCGGCGTGGCACGATCCGCGATGGCCTTTTCCAGCTTGAAGCCATACTCGACCATCGGCTCGCCCGGCATCGTGAGAAACAGGAACGGCCCGACCTTCATCGCCATCAGTTCCGAGGGCACCGGACCTTCTTTGCCGGGTAGATCGATGGTTTCGCTGGCCACGCGGATGGGGTAGAACGACTCGCGCTTCTTCAACTGCTCGCGCGTCACGCTGAAGGCCGCCGCACGCGTCACCGCGCCACCGAGATCACGCCCCGCCCATTGAATGTCCGCCTCGTCCGCGCAGCGATACGGATAGCCCGGCAAGTTGGGCCGGATGTCACCCGCGCAGCCTTGCATGAACATCACGCTCGTCTTCTGGGCATAGACGCTCTCGACAAAAGTCTGCGCCTCGCCGGGAAAGTCCGCCGTCATCTTCGGGTAGCCTTTCGGATAAGGCTGCGAGCCCTTGTCGCCCCAAGTGAAGAAGCACGGATGACACACCGCGTGCATGATGACCGCCACCGGCGTGAGCGACTTGCCATCATCGAAGCGCAGCACCTTCACCCGCGGATCATTCGGCCCTTCGGGATTCAGACGCACCACCGCACGGCCATCGATGGTCTTTCGTCGATTAATGCCGAATCCGATGCGATCCTCGCCGTAGCCGATGCTCACCGTG
>JANPHH010000446.1:0-16393 GCA_031424375.1 Chthoniobacter sp.
AAGAAGACCGTGCTCGTGATCACACCGCAGTCACCATTCGGCCGGCAACTCATGGGACGAAAGGCTGGCGAGCAGGTGCAGGTGGAGATCGGCCGGGCGCGCCGCTCCTTCCGCATCGAGGCGGTGGAGTGAACTGTAGGGCGTCTGTGCCAGACGCCGGGGTGCGCGCCTTCGGCGGTTGGGGGAAGGCGTTTCGCAGAAACGCCCTACAGACGGCCCTACTGACGGCCCTACTGACGGCTGCGACGCTCCGGTCGTTTTCGACCCGCTAGGCCCGCGGCCAATTTCCCGAGGAGTTTGGGTTACGCCGATGGCGCGGATGGCGCGGATGGGGAACTCTTCATCCGAATCATCCGAGTAATCCGTGTCATCCGTGTCATCCGTGTCATCCGTGGTCCAGAAAAGATCGTTGTCACATCGGCAACCGGAAGCCGAAGACGGCGCCGCCGGCCGGATCGTTGCGGGCGTAGATGCTGCCGCGGTGATCCTCGATGATGCGCCGGCAGATCGAGAGCCCGAGCCCGGTCCCGTGATCCTTGCCGTGCGTCGCAAACGGCTCGAACAAACGGTTCGCCACTTCCGGCGCGATGCCGGGCCCGGAGTCCGCGATTTCGGTGACGACCTCCGAGCCGTCCGTGCTGAAGCGGAGCGCGACGCGGCCACCGTTCGGCAGCATCTCAATGGCGTTGTTGATCAGGTTGAGGAAGACGCGCATCAGCCGCGTGCCGTCCGCGGCGATCGTGATGTCGGGCGGTTCGTTCATGCACTCCACGGTGACGTTCCGCCCGCGCGATTCGGCGGAGATTTCCCGGATCACGTCGTGAATCAGCGTGTGGTAACTCGTCGGTTCGAGTTGCCGCGGTCGGCCGGAGCCGCGGGTGAATTCGAGCAGCTCGCTGATCATGTTCGACATCCGATCGACCTGCGTGCGGATGATCGCCTTGGCCTCGGCGCGCAGTTCCAGCGGGGCGTCTTCCACCGCGGCGGCATCCGCGGCGAACCCGATCATGTTCAGCGGATTCTTGAAGTCGTGCACGATCGTCTGCGCGAAACGACCCACGAGGCCGAGTCGCTCCGCCTGCACCACCTCCTGGAGAAACCGCTGATCGAACTGTCGCATTCGTTCACTGAATTCCCGCACCAGTGAAAACATCAGCTCCGGCGATTTCGCGAGCGCGCCGCGCATTTCTTCGCTCGAGATGAACGAGAGCGTCGTATCCACGAGCGCCGTGACCGTGGCGGAGCGCGGCTGCTCGTCGAGCACCGCCATTTCACCGAAAAAAGTTCCCGCACCGAGTTGCGAGAGGACGCGGCGTTGCTGCCCGTGAATGAGCGCCGAAATCTCGACCACGCCGGATTCCACGACATAGACTCCGTTCCCCGGATCGCCCTGGCGGAAGACGACATCGCCCGCGCGCAACTCGAAGGTCGCAGCAGTGCGTTTGAGATTCTGCAATTCCGCGGCGAGCAACTGCACGAAGCCCGCCGCAGGCTTCAGCTCAGTCATAGGGCGGGAGAATAGTGCGCCCGCGTTCGGGCACCTAGCGTTTTCGACGGGGGATGCGGGGCCGGGCCGAAAAAAACGCGCGTCCGGAATCTTGCGATTCGCGGACGCGCGTCGAAGCGGAAATGGCGGCGGCTACTTTACCTGGAGAAGCTCGACTTCGAAGATGAGCGTCTCATCCGGGCCGATCAGGCCGCCGGCGCCACGCGAGCCATAGGCGAGTTGCGAGGGGATGAAGAGCTGGATTTTTCCGCCCTCTTTGACGAGTTGCAGGCCTTCGGTCCAGCCGCGGATCACTCCGCCGAGCGGAAATTCGATCGGCTCGCCCCGCTTGTAGCTGCTGTCGAATTCCTTGCCGTCGAGCAGCGTGCCTTTGTAGTGCACTTTCACGGTACTGCTCGCGGCAGGCGCCTTGCCGGTGCCTTCCGTGAGAATCTTGTATTGGAGACCGCTGGCGGTCGTTTTCACGCCTTCTTTCGAGGCGTTTTCTTTGAGATAGGCGGCGCCTTTTTCGGCGGCGGATTGGGCCATGACTTGGAGGGGTGCGAGGTTGAGCGCGGCGAAAACGCCGAGCAGGTGAAGGGGATGAATTTTCATCGGGCAGCAAGCTAGCGAGTCGGCGCGGCGGCGGCAACCCGGATGTGGGTTGAGGGCGTATGATAATAGGTGAAGCGAACCTCAAAAAAACCGTCATCCCGAGCGGAGTGTAACGAAGCCGAGGGACCTCGGCCGTTGGAAAGACGCACGATCTTCGGCCATCTGAGATCCCTTGACTTCATTCTGGTCGCGCAGGCTCCCTCCATTCCGTTCGGGATGACCCGCGCTTTGAAGTTGCGGGTTGCCTCACTGAGATTTGCAAAACCTCATGGCGTTCACGACGCTGCGCGCTCGCTCCCTTGTCCATGAATTTCAAACTCACTCCCGCCGGCCGCTCATCGCTGATCATCAGCGGCTTGTTTTTCAGCTTCATCGCCCTCGCCTTATTCTGGGTGCTAAAGGAAGCGCAGCGGATCTCGCGTCAAAAGGAAGCGAACCGCGCGGCCAATGCAGAGGAGACCGGCGACATGGTGTGGATCCCCGCGGGTGGCTTCACCATGGGCGGGATCGGCGACAATATCCCGAGCGATGAACTCCCGCTGCACGACGTGAAGATCGACGCCTTCTGGATCGATCGGACCGAGGTGACGAATGCGCAGTTTGAAAAATTCGTGCAGGCCACGGGTTACGTCACCGTCGCCGAGCGGCCGCTGAGCGCGAAGACCACGCCGGGATTGCTGCCGGAGTTCGAGGGAAAAGGCGCGTCGCTTTGCTTCCGTGCGCCGAAGCCCGGGGAGAAAGTGGACAGCGTTTACCAGTGGTGGGAGCCTGTGGTCGGTGCTAATTGGCGGCATCCGTCCGGACCGGCGTCCGACTTGGCGGGCAAGGAGCGGCACCCGGTGGTGCACGTCTCCTACGAGGATGCGATGGCCTACTGCCAATGGGCGGGCAAGCGACTGCCGACCGAGGCGGAGTGGGAGTTCGCGTCGCGGGGCGGGTTGGTGGCGAAGCCCTTCATGTGGGGCTCGGAGTTTCAGCCCGAGGGGAAGTGGATGGCGAATACCTGGCAGGGGAGTTTCCCGTTTGAGCGCAAGGTGGAGGATGGCTTCGACGGCATCGCGCCCGTCGGCAGTTTTCCGCCCAACGGATACGGCCTCTACGACATGGCGGGCAATGTGTGGGAAATCACGAACGACTGGTATCGACCCGACACCTACCGGACGATCGCGGAGCACGGCGACCGCGCAGCGCGGCGGAATCCGAAAGGCCCGAACGATAGCTACGATCCGGATGAACCGGGCGCGCTGAAGAAGGTGACGCGCGGTGGTTCATGGATGTGCAGCGACAACTACTGCCGCGGCTACCGGCCCAGCGCGCGGATGAAAACCGCGGTCGATACGGGGTTGCAGAACACCGGCTTCCGCTGCGTGAAAGACGGCCCGCCGAAGTAACGCGGAGGCTCTGGGAAGGTCGACCGCGATTCAAAAAAGCGCTGTCATCCCGAGCGGAGTGTAACGAAGCCGAGGGACCTCGGCCGTTGGAAAAGTCACACGATCTCCGGCCATCCGAGGTCCCTCGACTTCATTTTGGTCGCTCAGACTCCCTCCATTGCGCTCGGGATGACAGGCTTTGACGACACCGTCTGAAGAACGCGCGCCCTCTCCAAGTTAACGCCCCTGCCGGGCCAATTCCGCGGCGCGCCGATATTGCGTACGGAAGCGGTCGGCGAGCGTCTTCGCGAGCTGCACTTCGGTAATCTTGTCGCCGGCCAACGCGTCGCGAATCGCGCCGGATGCGGCGTCGTAATTCACCGCGTCGACATCGGAAAACACCGCCATCGCTTCCGCCGGAAAGTTCGCCGCGATCAGCGCGCTCCACACTTCCGTGAGTTCATCGTGCGGATCGATGCACATCACGCGGAAGATGAATGCCATCGGGCGGAAGAGCTTTCCGGTCCACGCTTCGTGATAGGTAAAAGCGCGGGCGAGGTCGTAGGGATTCACCTCGGGATCGGAGCGCAGCGGTTTGTATTCCTCCGTGTAAAGCTGCGGCAGCACGGGCAGGCGGCGCAGCGCGTATTGGTGCGGCCCGCCGGGCGCGCCGACTTTCCAGTTCCACAGCTTCTGGCCTTCGATCGACATGACGAACGCGATGAACTCCTTCGCCACATCCGCATTCGGCGCGCCGCGGAAGACGCCCACGGGATCGACCCCGACGGACGACCCGCCGACCACGCTCGCGTACTGGAGCCGCGAGCTGCCATCCGGACGCCGCACGGCTTCGCTCTGAAAGCGTCCGTAGAAATCGATCGTCATCCCGGCGGCGGCTTCGCCGGCTTCCACATCGAGCGAGATCTTGGTCGAGGCGTCGGTGAAGTAGCGGGCATTCGCGCCGATCTTCATCAGCAGCCGCATCGATCGAGCCCAACCTTGAGGGACGGCGCGTTTCTCCTGCTCGGCGGCGGGCAGGGCTGCGCCGGTTTTCGCCCCATCGGCGGCGGCCTGCTGCATCTGCTGCTGGATGAGCATCTCCAGCGACTTCGCGACGGAGCTGCTCTGGGTGGGATTCGCGAGCGCGATCTGGCGGAACAGACGCGGCTCGGCGAGATCGGCCCACTGCGTCGGCGGGCGCTCGATGCCGAGGCGGCGGAGCGAGTCGGTGTTGTAGACGATGCCGAAGGAGGAAGCCACCGTGCCGATCCAGCGCCCCTGCGGGTCCCAGTAAGGTTCGCCGCCGACCACTCGCGGCACCACGTTGTCATTGAAGATCTCCGGGTGCTCGCGCACGAACCCACAGTCCACAATGCGGCCGGTGCGCGCCTGCTGCTCGAAGTCGAACGAGCCGCCGCCGAAAAACAGGTCGAGCTTGCAGCTTACGCTTGAGCGGAGGAATTCGCGCCGCGCCTGCTGTTCGACCGTGTCGTCGTCGGGCGTCTCGTCGAGCGTCACCTTGGGATTGTCAAAGCTCGCGGCGACCGCGCCGCTCCATGGCCGGCCGAGCTTGCGCGTCCAGTGATCCTGAAACGCGGCGAGGTACTCCGACGCCACGTAGCGGCCGATCTCGCTCGTGCCGCCGGGGGTGCGCCAGTCGAGGCGGACGCGCGTGCCGGTTTGGGCAAAGTAATGCGCTTCGAAGGCGCGGCCGAATTCGTAGCGGATCGATTCGTTGTGCGGGGTGATCAGGACGAGCGCGCGTTCGCCGGCGACGGGATTCAGCGAGCGCGAATCTTTCGGACGCAGCGCGATCGGCGCGATCAGCACCGTGGCGAGGAGCAGAAAGAGCGACCAGCTTTTCATGGGGCGCTGGTCCGGGGAGCACACGCGTCCCGCGTGTCGGCACCGGCGTCTCGCCGGGGCGGACTTTCGGAGACGTGGCCCGTGGTGCGGAGGGAAATTCCGCGGCGACGCGCCAGGAAGTTCGTCATGGCGGGACGCCATGACCAGCACGCGGGACGCGTGCGCTCCCCGGATCTGCGCTCCCCTCGCTCTCTCGTCCGAGCATTCATGCCGGCAGGGCGACGATGTCCTCGGTTTCTGCGGTGGCGAAGAGTTCGCGATCGGGGCTCAGTTCCACGAAGCGCGGGTTGAGTTCGTAAACCTTCAGCGCCTGCGTGCCGGTCGCGAATTCGTACTGCGCCATCTCGCCGAGATAGACGCGATCGCGGATCTTGCCCGCCACGGAATTCACCGCGCCGCGGGTGGTCGAGAGTTTCCAGCACTCGGGCCGGATGGAGAGCGTTGTCGCGGTGCCGGGCTGCGGTTTCCAGCCAGCGCCGCCGATCGTCGCGGTGAGCACGCCGATCGGGGTCTCGACCTGTGCCGTCGTCCCGCTCGTCGCGGTGATACGGCCTTCGAGGAAGTTGGTCTCGCCCATGAAGTCGGCGACGAATCTCGAGTTCGGCGCGCGGTAAATTTCCGCAGGCCGGCCCGCCTGGCGGATGTGCCCACCTTCCAGGATCGCCATGCGGTCGGCGATCGAGAGCGCCTCCTTTTGATCGTGCGTCACGTAGATCGCCGTGAGGCCGAATTCCTTGCACACCCGCCGGATCTCGGTGCGCATTTCCAGCCGCAGCCGGGCGTCGAGATTCGAGAGCGGTTCATCGAGCAGCAGGCAGCGTGGACGGATGACCAGCGCGCGGGCGAGCGCCACGCGCTGCTGCTGGCCGCCGGAGAGCTGGTTGATTTTCCGGTCGCCGTATTTCTCCATCCGCACCGAGGCCAGCGCCTGCTCCACGCGCTGTGCGATTTCGGGAGCGGCGACCTTTCGTTCCTCGAGCCCGAAGGCCACGTTCTTCGCCACCGTCATGTGCGGCCAGAGCGCGTAGCTCTGGAACATCATTCCGGTATTGCGGAGATGCGGCGGCACGCGGGTCACATCCTCTTCTCCGAAAAGAATGCGACCCGACTCCGGGATGTAGAACCCGGCGATCGAGCGCAGCAGCGTCGTCTTGCCGCAACCGCTCGGGCCGAGGAGGAAGAAGATCTCGCCGGGCGCGATCGTGAGGCTGATGCGGTCGAGGGCGATGGCGTCGCCGAAGCGTTTGGTGAGATTTTCGATCGTGAGCGAGATCATGCGCGGTGCCGGTGCCGGAGTTTCATAGCGGGCCATGCGGAGAAAATCGCCAACGATCTTGGCGGATTTGCGGGGCTTAGAAAATCCTCGCGGTGACCGAGTGATCGGCGCTATTCACACAGGGACATGATCCGTCGAGATTATCTAATCGTCGGTGCTGGTGTCGCCGGCCTGAGCGCGTGTGAAGGTGTGCGGGAGCACGATAAGAAGGGCACGCTGATGCTGGTCGGCAATGAAACCACGCCCCCCTACCACCGCCCGCTGCTGCTAAAATCCTACCTGAGCAAAGGCGCCCCGCCCGCCGTGGACAAGTTCCTCGCGCAGGACGCCGCCTGGTTTGACAAAAACAAAATCGACCTGCGCCTCGATACGATCGTCGCTCAGTTCAACATCGAGCGCCGCATCGCCGTGCTCGCGAATGGGCAGGCGATCGAGTTTCGCAAAGCCCTGCTCGCCACCGGCAGCCGGGCCCGGCGCCCGCAGGTCGCGGGGGCGAATCTCGGCAACGTCTTCTACCTGCGCTCCATCCGCGACGTGCAGGCCCTGCGGGAAATGGCGGAGCTCGAACATCAGGTCGTGATCGTCGGCGGCGGCCTCGTGGCGGGTGAAACGGCGGCGTGGCTGGCGAACTTCCCCAAGGCGAACGTGACGCTGCTCCACCGCGGGCAGACCCTGTGGAGCCGGCTGCTCGATCCGGAAACTGCCGCGTGGCTGACGCAGTCGTTCGCCGATCACGGCGTGAAGCTGATGTTCGGCGAGGCGCTGAATGGCTTCGAAGGCCGAACGGTGCTGAAAAATGTGCAGACGAAAAGCGGGCAGCGTTTCGCCGCCGGACTCGCCGTGGTCGCCTTTGGTTCCGAGCCAAATCTCGGCCTCGTGCAAAACACCCCGCTCGCCTACCCGCACGGCACGCCGGTGAACGAGTATCTCGAGACCGACGAGAAAGGCATCTTCGCCGCGGGCGACATCGCTTCGTTCCCCGACAAGATCTTTGGCGGCGCGCGTCGCATCGACCACTGGGCCAGCGCCATCGAACAGGGCCGCACGGCGGGCGCGAACATGACCGGCAAGAAGCGGATCAAGTGGGACTGGATCTCGCACTTTAAGAGCAAGGTGTTCGACCTGAACTTCGAGTTTGTGGGCGACTTCACCAAGCCGATCACGCGAGTGGAACTGGAAGGCGACCGCGCGAAAAAGAAGTTCCTTGTCCGGCAGTTTTCGCAGAGCCAGCTCATGAACGTGGTGCTGGTCAACCAGGCCGCCGAGAAAGCTGAAGCCGTGAAAACCCAGCTCCGCGAATGGCCGCGCGGCAAGCGGGAGATCGAAGGAAAACTGTAGAGATCCCTTCGCCTGCGGCGTTGACAGACCGTCCGCGCACCGCGCACCGTCCTCGACAGTATGAATGATTCCTTCCCTTCGGGTTCGACCCGTCGCCAGTTCCTCAAAACCACCGCCGCTGTCTCTGCACTGGCTGGTATCAAGATTCCCTTCGTCCACGCGCAGAGCAGCGAGATCATCAACGTCGCGCTTGTCGGTTGTGGTGGCCGCGGCACTGGCGCCGCGCGAAACGCGATGGAGCAAACCGGTCCGCCGATCAACCTCGTGGCGATGGCGGATGTGTTCGAGCACAAGCTGTCGGGCAGCTACTCCGCGATCTCGAAAGCTTTGCCCAACCAGACGAAAGTCCCTGACGACCAGAAGTTCATCGGCTTCGACGGATACAAGAAGGCGATCGATTGCCTCAAGAAGGGGGACGTTGCGATCTTCACGACGCCGCTCGCCTTCCGCGCGGCGCATTTCGCCTACGCGATCGAGAAGGGCGTGAACGTGTTCATGGAAAAGCCGGTCACGTCGGACGGCCCGAAGTCGCGTCTGATGCTCAAGCTCAATGAAGAGGCGGAGAAGAAGGGGCTGAAGGTCGCCGTGGGCCTGAACAGCCGCCACAGCCGCGGGATGCAGCAACTCAAGAAACGGATCGATGACGGCGAGATCGGTGATCTCATGTTCATGCGCGGATACCGGATGCAGGGTCCGCTGGGGTCGGCCTTCTCGGAAAAATATCCCGGCCCGGATAACACGCTGCCCGGGAAGCCCAGCGAGTTGCTCTGGCAGATTTCGCGCTTCCACAGCTTCCTGTGGGCGAGCGGCGGGGCGTTCAGCGACTTCTACATCCATCACATCGATCACCTCTGCTGGATGAAAGGCGCGTGGCCGATCAAGTGCCAGGCCATCGGCGGCCGGCACTATCGCGAGAACTACGTGGACCAGAACTTCGACAGCTACGCGTGCGAATACACCTTCGCGGATGGCGCCAAGCTCTACATGGACGGACGCTGCATGATCGGGGCGTATCCGCAGTATTCCAGCTATGCGCACGGGACCAAGGGGATCGCCATCGTGGCGAAGAGCGGCGACGCCGGCCTGCCCTCGAGCACTTACAAGGGGCAGAACACGGATCGCGCAAACCTGATCTGGCAGAGCGAAGTCGGACCGACGGAAGTCGAGTCGCACTACAATGAGTGGACCGATCTCATCGACGCCATCCGCAACAACAAGCCGTACAACGAAGTGAAGCGCGGCGTCGAAGCGAGCGTGGTCACGAATATGGGCCGCTTCGCCGCGCACACCGCGCAGGAAGTGACCTTCGAGGAGATGCTCAACCACGATCACGAATTCTGCCCCGACGCAGACAAACTCACGATGGACAGCCCGTCGCCGCTGCCCGCGGACAAGGACGGCAAATACCCCGTGCCGCAACCCGGGCTCGTGAAGAAATACGAATACGAGCCGGTGAAGAAGGCCTGACCGGTCGGGACCAAGCATGGCTTTGCAAGACGCGGCGCCGGATTGATCCGGCGCCGCGTTTTCCGTCCGATCCCAAGTTGCGGGTGCGCAATCTTCCGCGGGTCACGCGGCTTGCCCGGTGGCGCATTCGGCGTTACCTATCCGACCCCTTGCTCATGAAAACGCCCCACGTCACCATCTACGACACGACCCTTCGCGACGGCACGCAAGGGACGGGGATTTCGTTTTCGGTGGTGGACAAGATTCGCGTGGCGGAGCGGCTCGACGCGTTCGGAGTGCAGTACATCGAAGGCGGCTGGCCGGGGTCGAATCCCAAGGACGTCGCCTTCTTCCAGGAAGCGGCGAAGCGCACGTGGAAGCACGCGAAGATCGTGGCTTTCGGGATGACGCGTCGTGGCAAGATGAAGGTGGAAGACGATCCGCAGGTGCAGATGCTGCTCGATGCGGCGACGCCGGCCGTCACGATCGTGGGCAAGACGTGGCCGCTGCACGTGACCGAAGTTTTCCAGGTCTCGCTGGAGGAAAATCTCGCGATGATCGCGGACACGGTCGCCTATTTGAAGAAACACGGGCGCGAGGTGCTCTACGACGCGGAGCATTTCTTCGACAGCTACAAGGAAGACCCGGAGTATTCGCTGAAGACGATCAAGGCCGCGGACGCGGCGGGCGCGGATCTCGTGGTGCTCTGCGAGACGAATGGCGGCTGCCTGTCGGAGTTCGTGGAACGGGTGACGCGCGACGTGATCGCGGTGCTGGGCAAGCCGGTGGGCATCCACACGCACAATGATGGCGGCGTGGGCGTGGCCAATGCGCTCGCGGCGGTGCGCGCCGGCGCCGTGCAGGTGCAGGGGACGATCAATGGCTACGGCGAACGCGTGGGAAACTGCAACCTCACCACGGTGATGCCGAACCTTCAGCTCAAGATGGGCATCGAGCTCGGCATCGACCTGCGCGGGCTGCGCGAGCTGGCGAACTTCGTCGACGAGCTGGCGAACGTGCCGCACGACATCCGTGCGCCCTACGTGGGCCTCGCCGCATTCACCCACAAGGGCGGGCTGCATGTTCACGCGGTGCAAAAGCTGGCGCGGACCTACGAGCACGTGGACCCGGAGACGGTGGGCAATGAGCGCGTGATCACGATCTCGGACATGTCGGGCCAAACGAACGTGATCATGAAAGCGGAGAAGCTCGGCTTTAAGTTCAGCAAGGGCGCGCCCGAAGTGGCCCAGGTGCTGAACGAGGTGAAGCGTCTGGAGAGCGAAGGGTATGAGTTCGAGGCGGCCGAGGGGTCGTTCGAACTGCTGCTCCGACGTCAGCTCGGGCTGCATCGGCCGCCCTTTGATCTCCAGGAATATCACTGCAGCTTCCGCCGCACGGGCGAGGGCACTTGGAACAAGTGTGAGGCGACGGTGAAGCTGAGCGTGAACGGAAAGCCGGAATACACGGTGGCCGAAGGCGACGGTCCGGTGGACGCGCTGGACGAGGCGCTGCGCAAGGCGTTACGGCCGTTTTACCCGGAGATCGATACGATCAAGCTGGACGACTACAAAGTGCGGATCATCAACGGGCAGGCTGGAACCGGTGCCCGCACGCGGGTGCTGATCGATTCCAACGATGGCCACCACCACTGGGGAACCGTGGGCGTCTCGGACAATATCATCGAAGCGAGCTGGCTCGCGCTGGTGGATAGTTTCGAGTTCAAGCTCGGCCGCGCGCGGGCGTGATCGGGTGGGGAGCGGAACTCACGGAATGAACGCCTGTAGGGCGTTTCTTCGAAACGCCGAACCTCCAACCGCCGCAGGTGCTCACCCCTCCGGCGTCTGGCACAGACGCCTTACAGAATCGCGGGCGAATGACTTCCGCTTCTTCAACGTGAAAGGGGTGCCGAGACTCGAAGGTTCTTGTCATCCCGAGCGGAGTGTAACGGAGCCGAGGGACCTCGGAGTGCCGGTGATCGGGCGATCATCCAAAGGCTGAGGTCCTTCGACTCCGTTACACTCCGCTCAGGATGACAGTGTTTTTTGTTTCACGCTCCGTCGCGGATGGGTGAGGTCGTTGCCAGCGGCTCTCTCGCAGACTCGGCTCGATTCCGCAACCCTGTGCTTCCAATTCATTCCAGCTTCGTCCGGCGGCAGGCCCGCGGTCGGTGGACGGGCTACTCGTAGCCGAGGACTTTCATGTCCTCGAATCGGTCGACCTTAAAGAGCGTTCGCCGGGGTGGTACCTTCCGCTGGACGCTGGTCGCTGGAACCTTCGGGCTTCCCGGTCCGGTGGCCACGGGACGAGGCGCCGGTTTGCTCGTGGAAACCGTGCGGCTGCTGCTCGAGCTACTGCTCGTGCGACTCGGAGCGGCCGAGGCATAGATGTGCCGGAGCGGGCTGGGCTTGGTGGGAACGGCGTGCCCGCCGGTGACGACCTGGCCTTTCGCCTTGGCACTCGCGATCGTGTCGGTCGGGGTGTAGACCTTCGTGCTCGCGATAATCGGAGGCGGCGAATTCGGGTAGGTGCCCACGGGCACGGCGGCGATGCGGCCACCACCGGGGCAGGTGCGGTGATCAGCCACAAAATCGCTGGGGCTCCAGTAGACGGACCAGTCGCGGGGAAAACTGCTGCGAAACATGCCGACGTTGATGTTCTTGCGCATCTCGAAGTGGAGATGCGCGGGGTACATCCCGCGGTTGCTGCCCATCTTGGCGATGACCTGGCCGCGCTTGATGATTTGGCCCACCTTGACGCTGAAATTCAGCAGATGGCCGTAGAGGCAGTCGACGTATTTGGCGTCGCCGTTTTCGAGGTAGGCGCTGCGAATGATGACGACATTTCCCCATCCGAGGCGGAAGTCCTCGGCGAATGTCACGATGCCATCGGCCGATGAGTAAATGGGATCGCCGAGGTCGGTATCGCCGCCGCCGACCCCGTTCCAATCCTCGCCGAGATGGCCATTGGGGCGCACCCCGCGGGCCTTGTAGTAGCGCAGACCGTTTTGCCCGACGGGAATGTCAAAGCCATCGGCCAGGGGCACATCGCGGGTCTCATAGGCCGGGGCGACCCGGATGAGACCGAGCAGGAGGGCGAAGAGAAGGATGGTCCGACACATGGCGTGGGAGGGGCAGATTATCCGCAGCGTGGCGACTCTGGCAACTTCGGCTTTTGTCCCCCCGAACTCGCCATCGGACGCCACCGACTCCCGGCTCGCATTGACGCCTTTCCCGCCCGGACGCTAGGGTCGCCGCCCCTGTCGAGCTGGCAGGTTTTCACTCCCGTCGTCTTCACGCCATGCAGCCCATCCACACCTTCAACGTCATTCCGAAACTCCCCGCGCCGCTCGAGCCCCTCCGGGAGATGGTCTTCAATCTCTGGTGGACATGGGAAGGGGACGCCCGAAAGCTCTTCCGCCACCTCGATCCGGAACTCTGGCACCGCACGAACCACAATCCGCTCCGCATGCTCCAGCTCTGCCGGCAGGCGCGGCTCGTGGAGGTAGCGGGCGATGATGATTTCCTCCGGGAAATGAATGCGGTTCACGCGAAGTTCCGCGCCTATCTCGCGCGCAAGGACACGTTCGGAAAACTGCGCAAGGAAAGCCCGCTGCACCGTGGCCCGGTTGCGTATTTCTCCGCGGAATTTGGCTTCCACGAGAGCGTCCCGAACTACTCCGGCGGCCTCGGCATTCTCTCCGGCGATCACTGCAAATCCGCGAGCGACCTCGATATTCCATTCCTCGCGTTCACGCTCCTCTACAAGCAGGGCTACTTTCGCCAGCAGATCAATAAGGAGGGCGCACAGGAGAGCATCGGCCTGGATCAGAACTTCTCGCACCTCCCGCTGAAGGAGGCGCTCGACAAGGATGGCGCGCCGCTGGTCATCGGCGTCGATATCCTCGGGACCAACGTGCGGGCTCGGGTGTGGACGCTCGCGATCGGCCGGATCACGCTCTACATGCTCGATACCGATCTCCCGGAGAACTCGGTGGACGACCGCCAGATCACCGCGCAGCTCTATGGCGGAGATTCCGAGATGCGGGTCAAGCAGGAGATCGTGCTCGGCATCGGCGGCGTCCACGCGCTGCACGCCATGGGGGTCGAGCCGAGCGTGTATCATATGAACGAGGGGCACTCCGCGTTCCTCTCGCTGGAGTTGATTCGCCGCCAGGTCGCCGATCACAAGCTGGATTTCTACAGCGCGCTCCAGGTCGTGGCCTCGGGCAATATCTTCACCACACACACGCCGGTGCCTGCGGGCAACGACGCCTTTTCCCTCGACCTGATGCGGAAATATTTCGGCGACTACCCGGCGCGAGTCGGCATCGACTTCGATACGTTTATGAGCTTTGGGCAGTTCCGGAAGAATGCGAGCGAGCCATTCTCGATGACCATCCTCGCGCTGCGCACCAGCCGCCATGCCAATGGCGTGAGCGAACTGCACGGGCGCGTCTCGCAGGGCCTGTGGAAGGAAGTCTGGGCCGGGGTGCCACAGAACGAGGTGCCGATCACCAGCGTGACCAATGGCATTCATACCAAGACGTGGATGGCGCCGGAATTCGGCAAGCTCTACGACAAGTATCTGCCCGGCTGGGAGGAGAACCTCACGGACGAGGATTTCTGGCGCGGGGTGATCGACATCCCCGACGAAGACATCTGGATCACCCACCAACTGCTCAAGCGGCGTCTCATCGACTTTATCCGCGAGCGCGTGCGCCGGCAGCGGACGCGGCTCGGTGAATCGCCCGAAAGCATTCGCCACGCGAACCGACTGCTCAATCCCGACGTGCTCACCATCGGCTTCGCCCGCCGCTTCGCGACCTACAAGCGCGCCACGCTCCTCTTCAGCGATCCCGAGCGGCTGCAGCGCCTGCTCAACAACCCGGAGCGGCCCGTGCAGTTCGTCTTTGCCGGCAAGGCGCATCCGAAGGATGAACCTGGCCAGCAATTCATCCAGAAGGTCTACCAGTTTACCCGGATGCCCGAGTTCGAGAGCCGGATCGTTTTCGTCGAAGACTACGATCACTACGTCGGCCGCCGGATGTATCAGGGCGTCGACCTCTGGCTGAACAACCCGCGCCGCCCGCTCGAAGCCAGCGGCACGAGCGGCATGAAGCTCCCGCCGAGCGGTGGCCTGAACCTCAGCGTGCTCGATGGCTGGTGGTGCGAAGCCTACGCGCACAACAAAAAATCTGGTTGGGCGATCGGCGCGGAAATTCCGGAAACGACCGAACAGATCGATCAGAAGTTCGAAGACGAAGTCGACGTCGCCAGCCTCTTCCACATTCTCGAGGCCCAGATCGTACCGCTCTACTACGCCAAGCCTGACGGCCGCCTGCCGGTCGCCTGGATCCAACTCATGCGGGAGTCCATTCGCACGGTCACGCCGCTCTTTACCACCCATCGCATGGTCAAGGAATACACCGAGCGACTCTACGAGCCCGCCGCAAAAGCGCACACCCTGCTCGGCAGCCAGAGCGGTAAGAAAGCCGTCGAGCTTTCCAAGTGGAAAGACGGCATGCGGAAACACTGGGCGAACATTCGAATCAACGACGTGCAGGTCAAAGCCCCGTTGACCGGTGTCTATGTCGGCGACGAACCGGCGATCGAAACCATCGTGCACCTCGGCGATGTCGCGCCGGAGTTTGTCACCGTGCAGGCTTACTTTGGCGAAGCACTGAATAACGAAATCCTCAAGCCCGCGACCGTGGACCTCGCCAAAGTCCGCAAGCTCGATGACAGCAATTATCTATATTCCGGCCGCATCCCCGCGAGCGAGAGCGGCAGCTATGGAGTGAATGTGCGCGTTATTCCCACCCACCCAAGCCTGACTCAAGCGCACGAACTCCGGCTCATCACCTGGGCAAAGTAGGCGCCGCCCGATGCCGAGCGCGAGAGGCTCCGCGGGTTTGGGAATCGCTGATTAAATCGAGGGTGGCCCGCGAAACACGCGACAGGACGCGAAAAACAAAACGCGATCAGAGGAGCGGGATCACGTTCGCGACCTTTCGTGAATTTCGCGGGCATCAATCAGTGGCTCCTTAGACCAAACGCTTTTGAAACCCGGACGTTTCTTGGAGCCGGAGGCTCCGCGGAAATTAGCCGGTGGCGTCAGCCACCGGGTCACGGAATAGAGCGCTCCGCCCCGGCAGGGGCGCTGGAATGTCTGCCGCCCCTGCCGGGGCTCGGTCTCTTTGTGACTCAAGTCCGGTGGCTGACGCCACCGGCTAGTTTCTTTCAGCCCTGCCGGGCCGAATCGTCCGGCGTTCAACCTGGTTTGGGATTAGCGCTGAAAGCGCCGCGGGCGCTGAGAAGGCGGAGGCTGGTGAATGGGCGGGCCGGCGGGGCGGTGCGCAGTCGAGCCGAGTCTGCGAGACAACCGAAGGCAACGACCTCATCCTGTTTCTGCGTGCGGGAGCGGGGAAGTAGTTGGAGAACCTTCGACTCCGTTCCTGCCCACCTTCGCCCGCAGTGAACTCCGTTCAGGATGACACCGCCTTTGAATGGTCCATCAGGATGGCGGGAATCGCTGATCCCCCCCTCGCGCGCGGAATTCCCCCAATCTTCTAACAAACCTCCCGCCCCATCCGTCTCATTTGCGAACGATGTCCTCCCCAGTCGCATTTTCACTCACCCGCGGGGACAATTCCCCGATGACGCCGCCGCTCCCAGATCCGTGTCCGTGAAAGCCCCGGATGACACCAGCGCCGCCGCTCCCGAGTGGCAGACGATCGAACAGGTCTTCGCCGCCCTCGAGTCGCCGCTGCTCGCGTATGCCCGGCGGTTGCTCGGCGATTTCGAGGTCGCGGAGGACATCGTCCAGGACGCCTTTATGAAACTTCACTCCCAATTCCAGCAGGTCCGCACCCCGCAGCCGTGGCTCTATCGCACGGTCCACAATCTCGCCGTCGATCATCAGCGCCGCACCAAACGCATCGTCCTCGTCGGAGACTCCGGGCCCGACGGCGAAACCCCGGCCAGCGAGGCCATCGAC
>JANPHH010000447.1:0-2016 GCA_031424375.1 Chthoniobacter sp.
CTGAACCGCATCATTGAGGACGTCCAAGTGCCCACGATCTCGGTGTATCGTCCTGCGAAACCCGGCATCGAAATGCGGCGATGATTGTGTGCCCCGGTGGTGGTTATTGCGATGGAGGTCATCGACCGCGCAGGACATGCCATCGCACGTTACTTTGCCCAGCAAGGCCTCAGCGTCGCCGTGTTGAAGTATCGGCTGCCCAAGCCTGAGACCTTCGCAAGTGGGCTGCCCGCTAGCCAGGAAGATGCGTTGGAGAACGTGCGCTGGCTTCGCGCTCACGCCGACGAGTGGCGACTCGATCCCAAACGCATCGGCATCATCGGTTTCTCCGCCGGTGGCCATCTGGCCGGTAGCACTGCGATGCTTGGAAACGCCGCCGAAGGCTCCCCCCGACTTCGCCGCAATGATCTATCCCTCGTCCTCATGGACGGCCCACACGTCCACACCGGTTCCCGCAAACGACTCATCGGCCTCAATCCATCGCCCCAGCGCAGCGCTGAGTTTTCGTTGGAACGACGTGCGACGCCCGACCTGCCACTCTTTTTTTCTATGCCATGCCCAAGACGACAAAACCGTGTCATTGCAGAACAGCGAACTCCTCGCTGATGCGTCGCACCGTGCGAACGTCCCCAACGAGCTTCTCACCCTCTCCAGCGGAGGCCACGGTTTCTCACTCGACCGCGATGATGAGTCCGCGCGATGGAAGGATCGCTTTCTGATGTAGTTGGACGCTCTGCAATGAAAATATGACTCCATGAAAATGATCCTCTTCTCGCTCCTCCTCACCACGCTGCAACTCACTGCCGCCGAGCCTCTCCTTGAAAAAACCGATGTCTTTCCCGCAGGCCTGAACGGCATCGCGCGCTATCGCATCCCGGGCATCGTCGTCACGGTCAAAGGCACGGTGCTCGCCTATGCCGAGGCGCGGAAGAACAGCAGTTCCGACTGGGGCGAGATCGAGATTCATCTGCGTCGCTCCACGGATGGCGGGAAGACTTGGGCAGCCGGTAAACAGATCGCGCATCATGGCGCACGACTGGAAGGCAACCCACGCAAAGCGGAAGGCGGCGAGAACGAGCAAACGGTGAACAATCCCGTCGCCACCGTGGATCGCGAGACAGGTGCCATCGAGTTCCTCTACTGCATCAACTACGCGCGTTGCTTCTCCATGCGCAGCAACGACGACGGCCTCACCTGGAGTGCCCCTGTGGACATCACGGCATCGTTTGAGCCGTTCCGAGCGAAGTATGATTGGAAAGTCATCGCCACGGGACCCGGGCATGGCATTCAGATCAAGAGCGGACGCCTTGTGGTGCCCATCTGGCTCGCCTACGGCAAAGAAGGCGATCATGGGCCTTCCGCCGCTGGCACGATATTCAGCGATGATCATGGCAAGACCTGGCAAGCCGGAGACCTCTGCCTGCCGAACGAAGGCGACTTCGGCAATCCCAACGAAACCATGATTACCGAGCGGTCCGATGGCCGTGTGATGCTCGTTTCGCGCAGTGTCTCCAACGCGAATCGGAAGATCGTCACCACCAGTCCCGATGGTGCGCGCAACTGGACCAAGCCCATCTTCCACGACCAACTCTGGGAACCCATCTGCATGGCCAGCATCGTCGCGCATCCATCGACACCCGGCACGCTCATCTTCTCCAATCCACACACGCTCAAGCTCGACAAGGACGGCAAAGAAGTCCACGCAGGCCGAGGCAAGCGCGAGAACCTCAGCATCAAACTCAGCCACGACGACGGCCGCACTTGGCCGATCAACAAGACGCTCGAAGCCGGTCCGAGCGCCTACTCCGACCTCGCCGTGCTGCCCGACGGCGCGGTGCTGTGTTTGTATGAAGGCAAAGCGGACATCGTTGTCGCCCGCTTCAATCTCGAATGGATCACCGCGCCATGAAGTTCCTCAGCCATACTCGCGATGGCCGTTTTGACTGGTCTGCAGGCACTTCCTGCCGAGATGCCCAAGCCACCCAGCATGACCTTCGCGCTGCTGGACGACATGCG
>JANPHH010000448.1:0-10694 GCA_031424375.1 Chthoniobacter sp.
ACGGCAGCACGACGGACGAACTCGCCACCGAACTTGCCACCACCGCAAAGGCCATCGAGCACCGCCTCGCCCGCCTGCGCGAACGCCTCCGGGAAATCATCCTCCGCATCCAATGAACACGCCACGCAAACCGAACGATCCACTTTTGCAAAGTCTCGCTGACGAAGCCGCCGACCTGCCTCTGCGCGCCGCCATCGAAGCCCGCCAGCGAATCGCACGCCGCACGCAAAATCGCCAACGGCTCGCCCTCGCGTTGACCGTTTCTTTCCTCGGCGTCGTTGCGTGGGTTCTCCTTCCGTCGCGAGAGGTGAGGCACTCGCCCGTCGCCCTGCATCCAGTCACTCCGGAAAGATCGACTAACCTAGCGCCGTCGGCCCCCGAGCCCACACCCACGCCGCCCGCGCCGGAGCCGCGTGAGTATGTGAAAGCGCAGATCGGCGAAGAGGCCCTGCGCGCGTCCCTGCCGCTGCCGACCGGCCTCGACGAGGAACAGCAGGAACTCGTCAAAGCTGCCGGTGACCTGCCCCTGCTGCTCGTACGCGACGGCACCGGCAAAGTGACGCGCATTCACGTCATCGAACGTTAGCGCACGTCTGTAACCTCCCATTCTCGCAAAGCCTTTCAGGCTTTCGGATCACTTGGCTTCAAACACGTTCCGGGACTCGGCCGGGTGTTCCCTTCGTGACCTCTTGCCTTCCACGTTATCGAGTTGAAAATGTAAGGCGCGTCGACATCCTTTCTCGGAGATCGCGCCAGCAAAACCCCAGAAACCGAAACTCCCAGATGAAACATCAAATCATTCAAATCCTGAACCTCCAGCTCGTCGCCGATAACACGGTGGCAAAGTTCGTCCAGATCCTGTGTTTTGCGGTGAGCATCCTTGTGCTCACGCTTAGCCTGTGGAAGTTGGCGCGCCTGGACCTCACCGAGGCGCAATTGTTTTTCGGCGTTCTCCTGTCTTCGCTCATGCCGCTGCTGTTCATCGTCCTCGGTATTTTGATGCCATTGGCCATCGCGCCAAAGAACGCCAAATAGCGGCATTGCACCTGACCGCGATCCGGTCGGCAGGTCACCACGGGTGTGATTGAGTCTGGTGCAGAAGTCTGCGGTTCCGCAGGGACCACCGAGGCCGCAACGCTGAGGACAGACTTGTATTGGCTGACCGTGTGGTCGCGCGATGAGGACTTATTCCCCGAGCTTCTTCATTGCCGCTGCCAGGATTGGATCCTGTCGCTCAAAGTCCTTGGGACCAGCGTTGACTTCGATATCTGGGGCGATGCCTTCACCTTCGAAGCAGGTGCCATCCAGCCGGAGCGCCTGCCATTGGGGGACGGCGGCGGCGGTGCCGTTGCCGAGGTCGATGGCGCGTGGGTTGCCGGAACTGCCCCCGGTCCGGGCGCCAAGAGTGATGCAGCCGGGAACCTGCTTCATCATGAGCACGAAGGATTCGCAACTGCTGCAAATGCCCGGGCCGGTGAGGACGATGACTTTGCCGCGGAATTGCGGTCCGGCGGAATTGGGGATGAGCACGCGGTCGCGCGGTTCGGAAGACTGGCCGGCAGAACGCGTGATATGTCGCGCATAGACGGCCTGCTTTTCGATGAAGCAGCCGGCGATCTTGAGGGCGGCGGGTTCGTCGCCGCCACCGTTCGGGCGCAGATCGAGGATGAGCGGCTGATTCGCTGCGGCTGCTTCACCGATCACCTGGAAGCAGGCGAGCAGAAAGCCCGCGTCGTCCGCCGGCAGCGATGCGATGCAGAGGTAGCGGATGTCGCCAGCGAGTCGGCCGGTGAAGGTGAAGGCGCCGGATTTCTTCCACTGCGGAATCGTGCGCGCCAGGGTGGGCAGGCTGAAGCAGGGGAACACATCGCGCCGGTAAGTGGCGATGCGCTGCTCGCCGACTTTCATGGTGAGGTGAATATCCTGCGCGACGGAGAGCAGCTTCGCCGCGCGAGAGGCAAACTCCGCCGGCGACTGCGCGGATTCGAGCTGGGGGGCGAACTCTTTGAAGCGCGCATCCCAGTCCACCTTGCGGAGATCGCGGTAGGAATAATCCCGGTCGATGGCCTGCCTGAGCCGCTCGATGGCAGTGCGATTCGCTGCGGTCACGAGTGGCATCGCGGCAGGGGCGGCCGCGCCGTCCGGGCCACGGGTGCGAAATGCGATCGGATACGGCTCGGCCGATTCGCCCGATGCGCTGCGGAAGTTCGCGAAGCGACTGCTGTTGATGCTCAGCCAGTAGTCGGTGTTGGGCTGGAGCTTCATCTTCCAGACAAAGGTGCGGTCGTCTTCCCAACGGGGCTTGTCGATGAGTTCGGGAAGGAGCCCGCGGCTCGAATTGACGATCGACCGGCCGCCGGGGCTCATGGGCTGGTCGAAGACGACGCGGAGTTCGGTGAGACTCGGATCGACCTCCAGTTGGTTGTTGTCGGGAATGGCTTTCACGACTTTGGGCGGAGCAGCCAGGGCGGGGGGCGTGAGGGCGGCTAACAATGCGACGAAGGTGCAGAGTTGTCTGGTCATGGGAGTTCCTTCGAAATTGCAGACCGCCCGGCAATTGCGCAACTGGACGCGACACGCATTTTTTTGCCGCCAATAACCCCGCTCATGCCTCGCAGTCGAGGAGGCAAACTTCGCCGATAGCTCGGCGTCTACTCCCACGACTTGGAGCGGTTCGCAGAATGTCGGCTGGGAAAAATCCTCACGAGGACGGTGAACCAGCCTGCACGAAGTCCTCGTATTTTTCCTTCGCGCGCAGCGAAACTTTCTCCCCCGGACGCGTCATGCAGGCGATAACATCCCGCCCATGCCGATGACTCCGAAATCCCCGACGATCCGCGACCAGTTCGCGGCGGCCGGCTTTCAAACCACGCGCTGGACTCAGGTGCTCCAGGCGAAGGCGCGCACCCACGAGGGACTCGATGCCCTGCGCGATCTCTGCGCGGCTTATTACGCGCCGGTCATTGCCTTCCTCCGCAGGCGCGGCCACGACGCTGACGCGGCGCAGGATCTGGCTCACGAATTTTTTGCCGGCGTGCTGGAGGGCGATGCCATCGGCGGAGCCGAGCGGGTGCAGGGGCGTTTCCGTTCCTACCTACTCGGGGCAGTGAAACACTTCCTCTCCCACCAGCGGGAAGCGGAGCAGCGCCAGCGACGCGGCTCGGGAGTGAAGCCGCTCTCGATCGACGCGGACGAGGACGCCGCGCCCGTGCTCGCCATCGCCGATGACGAACGCCTTTCTCCCGACGCCGCCTTCGACCGCCAGTGGGCGCTCACCACGCTCGACCTCGCCCTGCAGGCACTGCGGAAAGAGTGTGCGGCGGAAGGCCGGGGGCTGCTCTTCGATCGGCTCGCGCCGCAACTCACCGGCGACGCTGGCCACGGCGATCAGGCCGATCTCGCGGCCTCGCTCGGGATGAACGTCAACTCGCTCAAGTCCACCGTGCTCCGGCTCAAGCGCCGCTTCCGTGCGCTGGTCAAAATCGACGTCGCCGCCACGCTCGGCAGCGAGGGCGCGGTGGAAGACGAAATGGCCTCGCTCTTTGCGGCCCTGCGCGGTTCCTGAAAAAAATTCCTGCACCTTTTCCCCGCGGTCACGTCATGCATTGGGTGTGAGCGATTCATCATCCATCCCGTGCCCGAAATGCGGCGCCTCCCTGCCCGCCAGCAGTGGCAGCGGTTTGTGCCCGGTCTGCCTCATGGCCGAGGCGATGCAACCAACCGGGCGCGGCGAGGCCACAATCGCGCCGCCGCTCACGCCCGCTGAACTCGCGCCGCACTTTCCGCAGCTCGAAATCCTGGAGTGTCTCGGGCGCGGCGGGATGGGGGTGGTCTACAAAGCGCGGCAAAAATCACTCAACCGACTCGTCGCGCTCAAGCTCCTCGCCCCGGAGCGCGCGGACGATCCACAGTTCGCCGCGCGTTTTGAAAAGGAAGCGCAGGCTCTCGCGGCGCTGAACCATCCGCACATCATCGGCGTGTATGACTTCGGCCAGGCGGGCGGGTTCTACTTTTTGCTCATGGAATATGTCGATGGAGTGAATCTCCGGCAGGCGATGAAGGCCGGGCGCTTTACTCCGGAACAGGCGCTCGCGGTGGTGCCGCCGGTGTGCGAGGCGCTGCAATTCGCGCACGAGCACGGCATCGTGCATCGCGACATCAAGCCGGAGAATCTGCTGCTCGATAAGGATGGCCGGGTGAAGATCGCGGACTTCGGCATCGCGAAGATGTTGCATGCCAATGGCACCGATGTCGGCCTCGCGGAAAGCCAGCCCGCCGGCACGCCGCAATACATGGCGCCGGAGCAGAGGACGCATCGCGTCACCGATCATCGCGCGGACATCTACTCGCTCGGAGTGGTGCTCTACGAGTTACTCACCGGCGAACTCCCCGCCGACAAACTCCAGCCACCTTCGCGCAAAGTGCAGATCGACGTGCGCCTCGACGAGATCGTCCTGCGCGCCCTGGAGGTAAAGCCGGAGCTGCGTTACCAGACCGCCGCAGAGTTCCGCACGCAGGTGGAGACAGTGGTAGGCGAGTCCGCAAAAAGTGAACCGCCCACCCCTGTCCCAACGCTCGCCTGGCTTGCCTCCGCATGCGCCTGGATGAGTGCAATCATTCCCACCATCTTCTATTGGTTGGCTCCTTGGACGGCACCGTGGTTATCCCCGGCAGGGACTGCATTCATGCTTTGGCTCACCTTGGTTTTTGCCGTGCTAGCGATTGGCCTTGGCACGTTCGTTCGGAGAGCGTCGATGGGTCGGCACGCTCTCATCATGGGCACGATCAGTCTCTGCATCTGGTTACTATTCTTCATTGCCGCCAAATTCTCTCAATCACCAGGACCGGCCGGGACGCGGCCCACAGACCACGCACGATCTGCCGCTGACGCTACCGAACCCGCGCTGACGCAGCTTACCGCCACCCAGACCGCACAAGAGGGATGGCGCCTCTGGCAGTCGGGACGAAACGCTGAGGCGGCGGCGCTCTTCGAAAATGCAATCCGTCTGGCGCCCGACGATGCCAACTCGTGGAACGGCTTGGGATGGGCGCGGCTCAACTCCGGGCAGATCGCCGAAGCGGAAAAGGCGTTCCAAAAAACCATCGCGCTCGACCCCAACACCGCCGGAGCGCTGAACGGAATGGGGCAGATATTCTTTGCCGGGCGCGACTACCAAAACGCCGAGACCTGGCTGCTCAAAGCCGCCGCGCAGAAGGCGTCGGCGGCGTGGTATGGGTTGGCGCGGGTTTACTTGCTCCAGGGGAAATATGCGGACGCTGAGAAGTGGGCGCAGATGGTCGTGGACTCCGGGCAGGGAGACGCCGTCGCCACCAAAATGGTGGAAGCCGCGAAAGCGCAGCGGCTGAGCGAGGGGCTGCGCGCCACGATCGAGCCGCCGGTACCAGCGAGCCCGCCGCCCCTTCCCCAGAAATAACCTCACCCCAAAACCCCAAAAAACATGAACTCAAAAACACACCTCACCACCTCCCTCGCAGCACTGTTCGTCGCAGCTCGCGTCTTCGCCGCCGGCGATGCCACCGCGCTCTCCCAACAAGGCTGGCAACTTTTGCAATCCGGCAAGCCCGCGGAAGCCGTGGCGAAATTCAAGGAAGCCGTGAAACTCGCGCCGAAAGATGCGACCGCGAAGAAGATGCTCGAAGCCGCCAAAGCCAAACAGCTCAGCGAGGGACTGCGCCAGACCATCGAACCGTAGGCCCGGAGGAACCGGGAGCGGCGGGATTCGCGCCGCCGAGGATTCGATGCCATCCCGGAGGGCCGGCGTAAGGAGGCTCACTCCGCCAATCTCGCGAAGGAAACGCTGAATCAAGCTGCACCGCAGAGATCCGAAGACCGCAGAGCGTTGAACCTGAAGGGCCTTGTCTGCGGTCTTCCAAACTCTGCGGTGTTAAACCTAAAAACGGCGATGGGGAGAACCGCGGATTACTCGGATTACTCGGATTACGCGGATTACGCGGATTCGAGAAGATGCGAACGCTAACGGTCACGTTGCCCAACTCACCCGACGGGTGAGTGCCGTGGCGGTGGCAAGTGCGCGTCAATCCGTGTCATCCGTGGTTCCTATTTCCGAGCGTTGGCTAACCGCCAAACCGACAAGCCGCGAGCAGCATCGCCATGACCGCCGGACGCGCCGCGCGCAGATAGCCCTCCCCATCGCGCGCCCACCAGTCGTGGACGAAAGGGAGATGCTCGTCGTCGAGAATCTCGGGACGATTTGAGGCGAGCGGATCGTACGGCAGCTCGAGCGTGATCATCGCGGGCTGCGAGCCGTCTGGGTAGCGCAGGCCGTAGCCGCACCACTGGCCGAGTGAACCGGGACAGAGCGAGTAGGTCACCCGCAGCCGCCGCTGACCCTGGCCAGGCTCGGTGAGGCGCAGGCGATATGGAGCGCGTTGCGCGTCGGTCAGCGCGGCCCACATGGCGGTGGCGAGCGGAGTGGATTGGTGGCCGTCGGCGTCGAGTTCGGCGAGCGCCCAGTGGAGGCTCACGATTTTCGCCGGCTGCAGCGCGGTGATGAAATCGCGCAAGGCGCAGCTCTCAGGCTCGGACCACGCACCGGGGCCGGGCGGTTCCTCGCTCTCGGCGTGCCAGTTGAAGCCGCAGTTGCGGTTGAGATCGACGCCGCGGGCATTATAGCGCGAGTAGGTGGCGAGGCCGTCGGGGTTCGCCGGGGCGATGATCGCGACGGGCTCGGGACCGTGGAAGACGCCCGCGAATTCTTCGAGCAGCCGGACGGTCGCGGGCTCGTCGCCATGCTGGCCGCCGATCAGCAGCGTGACGTTTTCGGGAGCGAGCGCGGGGTCGAAGTTCGTGCGGGCGAGAAGCTCACGGCCTTCGACGGAGTGGCCGATGGGGCGGGTGAAGAATTGGCTCCCTGACATGCGCGGTTGGTCGTTACCTATTTCAGCAAACTTCCTGCCGTGAAAACAGAATCCCTTCCGTGCAACTGATCTGGACCAGCCGCGAACTGCATCCGCGCCGCGCCTTCCGCATCAGCCGCGCCCGGTGCCGCGAGGTGCGGAATGTCTTCGTCCGGCTGGAGCGCGACGGGATCGCCGGCTGCGGCGAGGCGTCGCCGAATGCCTACTACGACGAGACGTGGGAAGTCGTTGGCACGAAGCTGGACGCCGCGCGCACGTGGCTCGCGGGCTTGGAAATCGCGACCGGCGCGGACATCGAGCGGGCGTGGGAGGAAGGCTGGAAGCTGCTCGCGCCATCGCGGGCGGCGCAGTGCGCGGTGGATCTGGCGCTGTGGGACTGGCTCGGCCGGCGCGAGGGGCGCAGCGTGTGTGAGCTGCTGTGGGGCGAGGCGCCGCGGGCGGTGACGAGCTTTGCGACCATCGGGCTTTCGACGCCGGAGGAGTTGGGGGAAAAGATCGCGGAGCTGGCGGGCTTTCCGCACATCAAAATCAAGTCGGACCAAACCGCGGATCTCGCCGTGGTGCGCGCGGTGCGCGAGCGGCTTCCCGCACTGCTCGCCGTGGATGCGAACTGCGCGTGGACTCCCGCGCAGATTCCGCAGCTCGCTGGCGAACTCGCGCAACTCGGCGTCCGCTTCATCGAACAACCGCTCCCGCCCGGCGCGGGGGAATCCGTGCGCTGTGCGTTGCCGGTTTTCGCCGACGAAAGCTGCGTGACCGAGGCGGACGTGGATCGCGTGGCCGCGGGCTTCGACGGCTTCAATATCAAGCTCGTGAAATGCGGCGGCCTCACCCCCGCACGCCGCATGGTGCAGCGCGGTCGCGCGCTCGACCGGCAGCTCATGGTCGGATGCATGCTGGAAAGCAGCGCGCTCATCGCGGCCGGAGCGGCGATCGCGCAACGCACGGACTTTGCGGACCTCGATGGTGCGTGGTTGATCGGCGATGATCCTTTCGTGGGTTGGATCTTCGACGGCGGGACCCTTCTTCCCCCGCTCAGCCCGCACGGACTCGGCGTCACTCCCGGCCCGGGGCTGTTTGATTAGCCAGTCGCGGGATCAGGCCGGTTGGCGGAATCGGCCTTCACGGTCGGACCTTCGAAAAACGCTGTCATCCCGAGGAACCAAACACGCGGGCGGAAAAGGAGCGGCGCAAGTCCGAACGCCAAGGATTTTAGAGGTCCTTCGACGCCGTTCCTCCCCGCCTTCGTCCGCGAGGAACTCCGCTCAGGATGACAGCGATTTTTTGGACGCGCTCCGCGCGACGCCGCTGGCGTTCGTTCCTCTACGGCGGCGGTTTTGTGGCGGCGCGCTCTTCGAGCATGACCGGGTGGATCGCGATGTGCGGCAGCTTCGGCTTGAGCTGGGTCAGCGCGGTCGTGGCTAGGAAAGGCGGACGAAGTCGCAAACGAACTGGAACCAGATGTAAAAGAGGCCGCGCCACGAATAACGGATCAGCCCGGCGTCATCCCGCTTCAGCACACCACTGGCGATGTTGTGCGCGACCTGGGCCTGAAGATCTTTCTGAATTTCGAGCGGGATTTTTTCCGCGTCGAGTTCCTCGAGATCTTCGGTGGCGATGCCGTTGCGGAGGAGGAATGCGCGGTGGCTGGCGTAGAGTTCGAAGAAGGTCTGCTCACCGCGGAGACGATTCACCTTCCACTGCGGGACGAGCTTCAGGCTGTAGGAAAAGGGATAGTTCCACGTGGTCCAGATGCGGCCGTCCTTCGCCCGCGAAGAAACGCTGAGATAGAAAAACGCGATGTCCGCCTGGTCGATGAGGCAGATCGCAGCCTGGGTGCGCTCGGCAGGTTTGTAGAGCAGACGAAAGAACTGCTGGTAGTCGTCCCAATCCCAACCGGTGTCGTCCACGTGCTCGAAGTTTTCCCCTTCCAACTCGGCCGTGAGTTCATCGAGCGAGGGAAACACGTCCGCATTCGGCGGCGCCTTGTGGCGCAGATCTTTTTCCGGAGGAAGCGTGAGCCGGCGAATGCGGGTGAGAATCTCCAGCCACGGGAGCAACAGCCAGCTCGACGCGAGCGCTACGCCGACCAGCCAGTACCCGCTGAACAGCCAGCCGACGAGGAAGGAGGTGAAGACAATCCCGAAGGCGCCGAGCTTGCGCAGCACCGGGTGGTGAAGCGTCCGCAGGCTCAAGCTCAGCGCGATCACGCCGAGAATCAGGAGCAGGTGGGAGAACATCAGGGCGTGATGCTGTGCTTTTCGACGAAAACTGCAAGTTCGTCCGGACCAAAGTCCGGAAGCACGACGCCTTCCCCGGTGACGAGGGTCGGCGTGCGCCGCTGGCCGGAGAGGCGGATCATCTCATCGTAGTCCTCGCGCTTCGCCTCCACGTCGATGAGGTCGTAGCGGTAGCCGCGTGCATTCAGCCACTCCTGAGCGGTCACACACCACGGGCACCAGGTCTTCACGTAAAGCTTCAGCGCAGTGGATGGCATGGGTGCGGAGGAAAGGGCGGCGTCGCAGGGCGCGTCGAGGTCATTCGGCGCTTCCGCCGCTCACCGCGTCCAGCCACTTCTTGGCTTTGCCGTCCAGATAGCTGGCCACATTTCGCCGATAAGCCGCGAGGAGTTCTTCGGTGACCTCCTTTTCGTCGAGGATTCGCGCCGCCTTGGAGTCGACCATGAAAGTCGTCCCCGCGAGTTGCAGCACGACCTTCGTCTGTTGCTCCTTGTACATCACCACGGGAAACGCATCTCCCTTGTCCATCATCCACCGCGCACCGTCGGCGAGTTCCACCGGCGTGTCCTGGATGAGCACGGCGAAAACCAGCGGCTTCTTCTTCGGAGTCTGGGCGGAAACGGCGGTCGCGAAAGCGAGGATGAGGATGAGGAAAAGGCGGGCGGCTGTCACGAGATGGGCAGAATTTGGGCGGTCGCCAACAAAATGCAACGTCACGCCGCTGGCAAGCGGTCGTAACGAAGCAGCGGCGCCCTGCCGGAAAAATGGCTTCCCTTCAAAAGGCCGAATCCCTAAATTTACCGACGCAAAATCGCTCATAGCCGAGACCTCGGAGTTGGGGAGATTGTCGGTTGAATTTTTTCAGCGACGAACTTGAAACCGATGACCGGGCACCGTCACCGAAGTTCCGCAGAGCAGCTCACTGACTAGTCCAAAATGGGTAACAAACTCTACGTGGGGAACCTGTCGTTCAACACCACGGAAACTGACCTCCAGGACCACTTCGCCCAATCGGGCACCGTCTCGGAAGTCCAACTGATCCAGGATCGTCTCACCGGCAAGTCGCGCGGGTTCGCCTTCGTGACCATGGGGAGCGACGACGAGGCGAAAAACGCCATCGAGCAATTCCACGGCAAGCCGCTCGACGGCCGCCCGCTCACCATTAATGAAGCCCAGCCGCGGGAAGAACGGCGTGGCGGCGGCGGGGGTGGTGGAGGAGGATCTCGCGGAGGTGGCGGTGGAGGCGGTTATCGTGGTGGTGGCGGCGGGGGCGGTGGATATCGCGGCGGCGGGGGAGGCGGCGGTGGCGGCTATCGGGGCGGCGGTGGCCGTGGTGATCGCGGCGGGGGTGGTGGCGGAGGCGGTGAGCGCGACTACTGATCGACTGAACAGATATTTCAAAAGCGCGGCGCGATTCCATTCGTGCCGCGTTTTTGTTTTCCGACGGGCGCGAGGAATGACCGCGGATTTAACGGAATGACGCGGATTTCCGGAGCCTAATCCGCCTCAATCCGTGAAATCCGCGGGCCACCCATCCGCCTCGCGAATGCCATT
>JANPHH010000449.1:0-1560 GCA_031424375.1 Chthoniobacter sp.
CGCCTCTATTCCGCGCCCAACCCGCCGTTCGTGAAGAAAGACATTCTCGATGCCACTCCGGCCACCATGAAGACTTGGTGGAATCTCCGGAACGACGACATCTTCCTCGTTCGCTGGGGTGATCCGGAATATGTGAAACAAACGATCCTCGCGTTTCCCGGGAACGGCCGAACCGCCGGGTATGTGCTGGGTTCGGACCGCTTCTGCTGGGGCCGCGAGAGCGCCAGCAAAACTCCCAGTTCGCCCCGACAACTGGAAAACGAGAAGCACTGGTATTCCTTCATGCTCTGGGGGCGACTGGGCTACGATCCGCAGACCTCCCCCGATCTGCTCAAAAGCCTCATTGCGGAGCGATTCAAAACCACGCAGGGCGCGAAGCTCTACGACATCTGGCAGGCCGCTTCCCGAATCATTCCTCTCGTGAATCGCACCCGCTACGTGCCGTGGGACTTCATGTGGTGGGTGGAAGGTTGCCGAGGCAACCTGCTCGACAAGAGTATCCAGGGCTTCCACACCGTGGACATCTTCCTCGACAAACGATGGGGTGGCATGGACGGCACGAAGCACATCGGCCTCCACGAGTATGTTGTCGAAGGCAAGACGGCTGGGATCACCCCGCTCGCCTCCGCCGATCAACTCGATGCACTTGCGAGCGAAGCTCTGAAAGGCGCCGCTGAAATCAAGGACGGCGGCAATGCCGAGCTTCGCGAAACGCTGGGGGACATCCGCACTCAGGCACGACTCGGCCAATACTATGCCGCCAAAATCCGCGGCGCGGTGGCGCTGGGGCTATATCGCAAGACGGGCAAGAGCGAGTATCAGAAGGACGCCATCGCGCACCTTAAGAACGCGCTTACTGCCTGGCGCCATTACGCCAAGGAATTGGACGCCAGTTACACGAACAAACTATACATCTCCGGCCAGAAAACCTTCGATTGGTTCGACGAGTCCGGGCCGCTACTCGACATCGCCATCGCTGAGAAAGGTTAATGGCTTCCTTAGTTTGAATGCGGAACTCCTCTCTCTTATGCAGGCAATTCAATTGAAATGCTGGTCACTTAGATTTGTCCAGACCTTCGTCTTGGTGTCGCTGAGTTTAGCTTGGTGCCTGGCCGCGGCTGAACCGAAACCTGCCACCGAGCCCTGGGTATCGCTCTTCAACGGGCGGGACTTGACCGGCTGGAAGATTGTCGCCCTGACCAATCCCGCACCCGTCGTGGTCGAGGACGGTGCGATGGTGCTGCGGCAACGGAGGAAGACGATTGAGCACACGTTTGTCGCCTCGGAGCACGAATACGAGGACTTCATTCTGGAACTCGATTTGAAGGACGATCCCAATTTCAACAGCGGCATTTTGCTGCGCTGCGCCGATGCGCCTGCCGACGCGAAGGTGCGGCTCAACGGCTATCAGGTCAAAATTGACAACACTCCGCGCGCGTGGACGGGCGGTGTGTTCGATGACTTCGGCGGAAACTGGAAATGGATGTTCGACCTGAAGGACGATGCGCGGGCGCGGGCCGCGTTCACGCTCGGCGAGTGGGCGCATTTCCGCATCGAATG
>JANPHH010000450.1:0-30211 GCA_031424375.1 Chthoniobacter sp.
GCCTCGCCGGCTTTGTGATCGAAGTAGTAGTTCCCTTCGCCCTTGCCCTCGCCGACTTTGTATTGATGCCAGAGGCCGACGTTGAACCACACCGGCGAGTTGAACGCGCCGAACTGGTTCACGCAGAGCCAAGTCAGCTCGTTGTAGAAAACCTCCGCGCTCTCCTTGTCGGCAAAGTAACCGTCCTTGATCCCGCAATCCGTGATCGTGCGCGTCACGCGATGCACGAGTTGCTTCACCGACCGCTCGCGGCCGCCCTTGTAGGGATCGGTGCCGTGGGAAATGTCGCCGTAGAAGTATTTGGACACCGCAATCTTCGTCGCGAGCGGCGTCCACGCCTTCGGCACCTCCACATTCTCCTGCTTGAAGATCGCCTTGCCCGAATCATCCGTGATCTCCGCCGTGCGCAGGTCCCATTCGATCTCGTCGAACGGCGAGACAGCTTTCTGACTGAAAGTCCGGGTGAACTTCAGTCCCTCATTGAGGCGCTGACGGGAGTCGGCGACACGGGGAGCCGCGACTTTGGCGGTACGGCGGGTAGATTTCAATTTGAGCATGGCAGCGGCAGGAGGATGTGAATGACTTGTGAACAACGGAGATCCCGGTGCCCAACAACCTGTGGATAGTCAGCCAATGACCGGCGAATAACCACACTATGTGGGGCGAGGGACGAAATGAGACCACAAGGGATTGTGGTCGCAAAGGAAAATCCCGCTCGTGGCCCAAGATTTTCATGGGAAAAAAGTCTTGCGCTCCCGGCGGAGGAAAACCGGAGATGACGGATGCAGGATTTCACGGGAATGGGAGCCTGCAAAGTGGCTGTCAGACTACGTTCGTGACAATCGCGTGACGCCGCAACCTGATGGGATGGGCGTTCCCGGTCGGTTCCCCGTCCGCAGCCCGCTCACCCGCCCGCTCGGATCAACTCAATCCCTCGGCCAAGCTTAAGTTTACCCCGTCGTCCTAGCTCACACTACGGCACTGATTCCGCGATGCCGTCCATTCGCGCGCCGGCGAATTCTTCCGGACGATCCGTCAGTTCGCGGCAAACTGCCGGAAGACCCGCGAAATCGGCAGGTTCACCACGGCGATCCGGGTTCCCACGGCCACCGAATTAAAGAGTCGGATGACATCGCGCGAACGCATGCGGATGCAGCCGTAGCTCGCCGGGCGGCCGATGGTCCGCTCCTCGGCGGTGCCGTGAATGTAGATGCCGCGGCCGTAAGCGCCGTCGTTGCAGTTTTCCAAACCGCGCAGGTGCATGATCCGGGTGACGATGGGATCGCGGCCCGGGGCGTTGGGGCGGAGGACTTCGCCGGTGGGGCGCCGGCCCTTGAAGACGGTGCCGAGCGGAGCGTTGTCGCCGATCTTCGCAGCCACCTGCATCATTCCGAGAGGAGTCGCGTAGCTGCGGGGGCGATCGCCCACGCCGAACTTGGAAGTGGAAACCGGGAACTGCGCGAGGGTCAGCCCATTCTCCATCAGCACGAGGCGCTGATCTGGGACGCTGACGACCATGATCGGCTCAGCGAGGAGGGAGGTGGTCTGCGCCGCGAGGGCGAGGCCGATGACCATGAAAGTGCGGTTCCAGTGTTGCATAGTCCTCCCCTAGCAGGGGCGATGCCAACCCGCGGCGGGCGGGTGGGCGGGTCGGTCAGTGAAAGGGCGGCGGAGCGTGCGCCGCGGCCCCATCATGCCGGGAGCGGCGTCCCGGTGTCTCGTCCCGGGAACCGCAGGGCCGGGATCCACTGCGCGAGCGAACACAGCGCCACGTAGCTGAAACCGACTTCAAAAAGCGACAGGAAAGCCGCATTCAACCACTGCTCATTCATCACGGCGAAGCTGAGCAGGTAGAGGAAGTAGGCGGCAAACGCGAGTTCGATGAAGGGTAGAAAGCTTTTCAACGGAATGTATCGCGCCTGTTTCCAGGACTGCGTGCGGCTCTGGATGCCGTACTTCGGCGTGCGCGTGAATTCCGACTGATGACCGAGCATCGCCTCGATCACGGCGCGAGCGTTGTTGATCGCCAGACCGACGCCGAGGGCGAGGACCATGGGCATGAGGATGATTTCCTTCAGCCAGCTCTTCGGATACAGGGCGCGCTGGGCGCAAATGTAGAAGACCATCGCGGGGAAGGACGCCGAGAGGTAGATCGGGATGTCGACGAGGAACATGCGCCACGGGCTGTATTCCTGCCCACCCGCCGAGGGGTGCATGAGGGCGCAAAGGAGAAAGAGGAGCAGGTAGGCGTAGTTCGAGGTGAGATGGGCGGTGGCCTCGAATTTCACCAGCAACGGCAGGTCGCTCTTCCACACCGAGGGCAGGAGCTTTTTGCACGTCTGAATCGAGCCCTTCGTCCACCGGTGCTGCTGGCTCTTGAACCCGTTCATGTCCACCGGCAGTTCGGCCGGGGTGACGAGGTCGGCGAGGAAGACGAAGCGCCAGCCCTTGAGCTGCGCGCGATAGCTCAGGTCGAGATCCTCGGTCAGCGTGTCGTGCTGCCACCCGCCGGCGTCGGCGATGCAGGAGCGGCGCCAGAGACCGGCGGTGCCGTTGAAATTAAAGAAGCGGCCGCTGCGGCTGCGGGCGGTTTGTTCGAGCAGCAGGTGACCGTCGAGGAACATCGCCTGCACGCGGGTCAGCAGGGAATAGGTGCGATTCAGGTGGCCCCAGCGGGTCTGGATCATGCCGACTTTCGGGTCGGTGAAGAAGTGGATCGTCTTCTGGAGCATGTCCGGTGCGGGAACGAAATCCGCATCCAGAATGAGGAGGAACTCCCCCTTGCAGGTGAGCGTCCCGTTCTCGAGCGCCCCAGCCTTGAAGCCGGTGCGGTCGGTGCGATGGACCAGTTCGATATCGAGCCCGCCGGCTTTCAGTTCCGCCACCTGCTTGGCGGCGATCTCCGTCGTCTCATCGGTCGAATCATCCAGCACCTGCACCTGCAGGAGGTCGCGAGGGTAGTCCAGCTCCGCGACGGACTTCAGCAGACGTTCAACGACGTAGAGTTCGTTGAAAATGGGCAGTTGAACCGTAATCCGCGGCAACTTTTCGAATTCGGACACCGGTTTCGGAACATTTTTCCGGTTCTTAAGGAAAAGGTAAACGATGACGTACCGATGCATCCCGTAGAGGGAAAGCCCGAGCAGGACGATAAAGTATAAAAATGTCCAAATTGTGTTACCCAGACTTCCTTGCATAGAGAGATAGTGCCGGTATCCGGCGGAACAAGCGCGGAATCATGGCGGCAGAAGGGTTTCGGTCAAGCGGGAAATCAGCCCCGCCCAACCGCTTCCGCAGGGAACTCGGAAGTAAGTCCAGTCCGTCCACCGAGATTGGCTCCCGCCAGAAAATGGACCGCGTTTTTTGGTGCAATCGCGGGCGGTTTACGAAAGATTGCGACGCCATGCAGAACTCGGTCCGCTGGGGTGTCATCGCCCTCGTCCTTCTCCTCCCGCTCTCGACCTTCGCCGAAAAGAAGGAGAAGGCGCCCAAGGAGAGCGAAGACATGGAGCACATTCGCGAGGAACTCGGGGTGAATGAGTTTACCGCCCCGTCTATCGACCTCGTCTTCGAGGAACTCGGCAGCATCGGGCAGATTCCCTTCGACAAGGTTTGGCGCGACCTGCCCGACTCGCCACCGCAAAACCGCGCGCAGCTCGCCCTGGCCGCTGGCGGAGTGATCGCCGACGGCTTCCTCGCCGTGACTGCGCAGAAGCAATCGCGCATCGAACCCGTCGGTCGCGTGCTGCTCAAGCTCGCCAAAGGACTCGGTGTAGGCGAGCACGTCACCAAACACAGCCGCAGCATTCTCGAGAAAGCCGCGAAGCAGAACTGGGACGGAGTGAAAAAGGAACTGACCCGTGCCCAGGCCGACGTGGAAGCTGCGATGCTCGGCCTCAAGGATGAGGAGCTCGCCCATCTCGTCGCCCTCGGCGGTTGGCTGCGCGGGTTGGAGATGACGTCCACCGTGGTGGTGGAGGAATACAACGTCGAGAGAGCTCGCCGCCTCATCCAGCCGGAGCTGCTCGACTACTTCCTCGACCGCATCGAGACGATGAACCCGATCTTTAAAAAGACGAAGGTCGCCCAGGTGATGGAGACGAACCTCAAGGAGATCAAGGGAATCACCACCAAGCAGGTCGATACCCCGATCGAGGAATCCGAAGCCAAGCGCATTCGCGACCTCGTCCGCGACATCAACAAGCAGATCAGCAGCGGAGAGGAATGAGCGCTCCCCGGCGGGAGGGGCGCGCTCCGCATCGGGAGCTGCGGATGGTGGGCGAGCGATTCATCGCCGCGACGCACGCGCTTTTCCCGGAAGTCGGCAGCCAGCGTGGGATCACCGCGCTCGAGCCCGAGCTGAGTGAAAACGATGCCGCCACCCACGGGCGCTACGTCTCGCTGCTCCAGGCCACCCTGCGCGAAGTCGAGGCGCTGCCGGACTTCGCCTTCACCGGCGACGATTGGCTCGACCGCCGCGGTTTCCTCGCCCTGCTCCGCACCGATCTTTTTTTTCACCACACCTTCCCGCACTGGCGGGTGAATCCGCAGACGCACTGCGGCGCGGCGATCGACTCCATTTTCGAACTCGTCATCCGCCACCCGGACAGCCTGAAGACCAAGCGCGCCGCGATCGAGAGCCGGCTCGCGCAGCTCCCCCGTTTCCTCGAGCAAGGCGCCGCCTGCCTGCGCCGACCGGTGCCGCTCTGGACGAAACTCGCCCGGCAGACCTGCGACGGCGCCGAGACTTTTTTTGCCGCGATCGGCCGGCAACTGGCCACCCTTTCACCTCAGCCTGCCCGCGCCGCGAAACTGGTCGAAAACGCCATCGCCGCGCTGCAGCGCTACGCCGCCGCCGCGGAAGCGAAACCGCCCGGCCCCGCGAACGGCTTCTCGATCGGGCGGGAGAACTTTGAATTCCTGATCCGCGAGCGGCTCGGCTTCTCGCTCTCCGTCGACGAAGCCGAGGCACAGGGGCTCGCGCTAGTCGACCAACTCAGCGCCGACTTGAAAGCTGAGGCGAAGAAATTTGGCCGCGGAAAATCGCCCGCCTCGATCCTCGCCGCCGCCGCCGCCCGCTGGCAGCCCTCGACGAAGATCGTCGCCGAATACGATCGCACCACCACCGACCTGCGGCAGCGCTTCAAGAACGCCGGCTTCGCCACCTTTCCCAAAGGCGAGCGCTGCATGGTCCTGCCCGTTCCGGAATTTCTCCGCCACAGTTTCCCCACCGCAGCCTACTCGCAACCCGGCGCTTTCGCCCGCGACCAGACCGGCATTTTTTGGGTGAACAACTTCGCCGAGGACGTGCCCGCCGGACCGAAGCGCGACGCCGAGATTCAGCAACACTACGGCGTCGAACTCACCAGCGCCCACGAGGCCTACCCCGGACACCACCTGCAATTTGTCATCCAAAACCAGCATCCGAGCCGCCTCCGCCGCCTCATGCATCACGGCATCGGCTACGAAGGCTGGACGCTCTGGTGCGAGAAGCAGGCTGTCGACCTCGGCATCGTCAATCACCCGGAAGCCCGCCTCGGCCAGCTCCATGACGCCCTTTGGCGCGCCCATCGCATCGTCATCGACTGCGGCCTGCACAGCGGCAAGCTCAGCTACGCCGCGGCCGCGAAACGCCTTCAGGATGGCGTCGGCTTCACCGCCGCCCGCGCCCGTGGCGACGTGAACTGGTACACCAGCTCACCCACCGTCCCCATGAGCTACCTGCTCGGTCGGCTGGAAAACGAACGCCTCCATGCGCAGCTCGTCGGCCGGGAGGGCTGGACGCTGCGCCAGTTCAACGACTGGCTGCTCAGCCACGGCGCCATTCCCCAGCGCTGGATCTGGGAAGCGCGGCTGCACACCTCGGGATAAACGGTTTACCTGCCTTCCAGAAAGTCTGTCATCCCGAGCGGAGTGTAACGAAGCCGAGGGACCTCGGCCTTCGGGAGATCGGGCAGTTCCCGGCACTCCGAGGTCCTTCGGCTTCGTTACACTCCGCTCAGGATGACAGGCTCTTGGGGGCGTGCGTTTCGCCCTCTACGGCTTGTCGATCACCACGCGGTCGATCTCCTCGCCCGCGATGCTGATTTGCCGAAGCGTGAGCCGCTCCGGTTTCAGGTCGACCACCGTGTAGGAATGCCGGTCGGCGACGTACTTCGCGGTTAGCGGCACCCAGTTCCCCGGGTTGTCCTTCTTGAGCTGCTCGACCGTCTTCTCGAAGTCCACGCTGTAAAGCTTCGCCCCGCCGCCGCCGGTCACGATGTGAATCACGCCGTTCGGGTGCGTCTGCTTCACCCCGTCGAACGCACGATCGATCGTGAACTCCCCGTCCACCCGGCCACGTGCATCCGGCTTCTCCGCCGCCGGCTTGAACCGCAGCGGGAACGACCGCTGGTAATTGTGCACGTGCCCCGCGAAGACGATGTCCACGCCCGTCGCCTCAAAGAGCGGCTCGAACAACCGCATCTTTTGCTCGGTGTAGTGCTCCTTCGACGTGTGAAACGCCGGCGCGTGAAAGCACACGAATTTCCAGCGCGCCTTCGACCCGCGCAGATCCTGCTCCAGCCACGGCCGCACCGCCTCGAAGTCGCGCTCCTTGTAAGTATTGCTGTCGAGCATCACGAAGTGCCCGGGGCCGTTGTCGAACGAGTAGACATTCAGCCCCGGAAAACTCGCGCCGACCCGCTCGCGAAAGGTCTTCGCCGCCGCCGCGTTCCTGCCCAGCGGCGTGGTCCACGCGCCTTCGCCGGGGCCATTCAGCGGACCGTGGAAAAAGTGGAACGCGCCCAGCCCGTCCGGCGTTGAACCCACGTCCGCCGCGCCCACATCGTGATTTCCGATCACCGGGTAAAACGGAATCGTCCGCATCAACGGCGCGCCCGTCGTCGCACTCGCCTTGGCCACGTCATTGTAGGTCGGCCAAAAGTGGTGCAGGTACTGGCTCACCCGCCCGGTCGAATAAACGATGTCGCCCAGCGCCACGAGGAAGTCCGGCCGCGCTTTGCTCACCTCGAACGCCACGCCATTCTGCTCCGGCTTGCCGCTCGCCAGATCGCCCACCATCACAAACCGCACCGGCTGATCCGCCGTCGACCGCGTCTTGAAGCTCCCATCGCGCACCAGCTTTTCGCCCAGCCGCACCCGGTAGGTCACTTCGGAGTTGAAAGGGAGGCCGGTCAGTTCCGCCGCGTATTTTAGAAAGTGCTGCGGCTTCTCCGGGATCGGCGGTGAGGTCGATTTTTCCGTCTCTTTCTTAAACTCATCAATCGTTGTCGGCGCACCCGCGGGCTTTGCCGGATCAACTGTGGGCGCTGGCTTGGCCGCCGGGTTCGCGATCGCGAAATCGAGCGCCACCCGGGTCGGAGTCGCCGTCTGGAGCGGCGCACCTTTCACCCCATACTCGACGATGAACTCCCCCGGCGTCGGGTCCGTGAGCCACGCGATCACTTTTACGTCCGAACCTTCGAGACTCACGCCATTCCCCGGCTGCACATAAGGCGCCACGACCACCGTCTGCGCGGAGACCGCAAGCGGCGCGGCGAGGATGAACAAGGAACTTAAAATGATGAAAGGAGTGGGGAGGAATCTCACGGCACCAGCATTAACCCGCTCGCCACCCTTCGCAGAGGAAAGATTCGGTCCACGAAAATCACGAAAGGACACGAAAGCCGGACCGCCCCATTTCGTGGCTTTTGTGTTTTCCGTGGACTCTCCCTGAATGCCGCGCACGCCGGTCCCGTCTTGCATCCCGCCATCGGCAACACTATGTCAGCCTTCATGCCCTTCGACTTCTCCGGCAAACGCGTCCTCATCTTCGTGGTCGCGTACAACGCCGAGAAAACCATCGAAAGCGTTCTTGATCGGATCCCCAGCGAACTGCGCAACAGCAGCGTCGAGGTCCTCGTCATCGACGACTCTTCGAAAGACGCCACGTTTCACACCGGCCTGAAGCGCGAGGATCAGAGCAGCGATTTCAAGATCACGATGCTCCGCAATCCCGCCAACCAAGGCTACGGCGGCAACCAGAAACTCGGCTACCGCTACGCCATCGACCACGGCTTCGACATCGTGGCGCTCATCCACGGCGACGGGCAATACGCGCCCGAGAAGTTGCCCACGCTCCTTGAGCCGTTCATCAAGGACGAGGCCGATGCCGTCTTCGGTTCGCGCATGATTCACAAACAGGACGCGCTCAAGGGCGGCATGCCATTGTATAAGTGGGTCGGCAACCAGGTGCTCACCACCTTCCAAAACAAGATGCTCGGCTCCACGCTGAGCGAATTCCACAGCGGATACCGGCTCTATTCCACCAAGGCGCTCGCGAAGATCCCCTTCGAGCGCAACTCGAACGACTTCCACTTCGACACCGACATCATCGTCCAGCTCCACTTCGCCCAGCAGCGCATCGTCGAAATCCCGATCCCCACTTTCTACGGCGACGAGATCTGCCACGTGAACGGCTTCAAGTACGCGTGGGACATCTGCAAGACGATGTTCCGCGCCAAGTGCCACGAGATGAACCTGCTTTACGATCGGAAGTTCGACGTCGGCCAGGTCGAACTCACCTACGACCTCAAGCTCGGTTTCGCCTCCTCGCACACCGCCGCCATCGACGCCGTGCAGCCCGGCGCGCGCGTCCTCGACATCGGCTGCGGCCAGGGCTACGTCGCCGCCGAACTCGCGAAAAAAGCCGCCGAAGTCACCGGCATCGACCAATACGTTCCCGCTGCCGCACCCGCGCCGAACGTGAAGCTGACCCGCTGGGATCTCGACGTGCAGGAGTTTCCCGTCGAAGTCTCCAGCTTCGATCAGATCTTCATGCTCGACGTCATCGAGCACCTGCACGACCCCGAGGTTTTCATGGAAACCCTGCGCGCTGCAACCGGCCGCAAGCGCCCCGAGATCGTCCTCACCACCGCGAACATCGGCTTCTTCGTCACCCGCTTCGCCCTGCTGCTCGGCCAGTTCAACTACGGCCGCAAAGGCATCCTGGATCGGACCCACACCCGCCTCTTCACCTTCCGCTCGCTGCGCGAACTCTTCGAACAAACCGGCTACAAAGTGAGCGAAGAACGCGGCATCCCCGCGCCCTTCCCCAAAGCGCTCGGCGACAACTTTCTCGGTCACCTACTCGTCACGCTGAACAGCCTCGCGATCAAATTCATCCCCGGCCTGTTCAGCTACCAGATCTTCCTCCGCGCTCAGGCCCTACCCACGGTGCCGGCGCTCCTCACCGAAACCATCGACCGCAGCGAGGAGATGAAAAAGGCCGCGCTCGCCAGTTAGGGTCCGACGCCCACGTCGCGAGCTACGGCTTGCCCAGCCACTCGACGCTCAGGATCTGCTCCACGGAAATTTTTCCGCCGGCTTCGGGAATGTTTTCGATCGATTCTTTCCACTGCACCCGGCATTTGCGGCCGATGTAGCTTTTCGGCTTTGCGATCACTTTCTCCACGCTCGCGTCGGGGCGGAGGATGAAAAAGCTGCGTTCTTCGCCGGATTCCGTGCGCAGATTCCAGTGCGCGTAATCGCCCTGCTCGATGCCGGTGAACGTGCCGGTGACGCTGCGCGCGACGGCGGCCGCGGGCGCCTTGCCTTTGAAGGCGGCGAGGAAGTTCGTCGCATTCGTGGTCAGCCGCTCGGCTTCGGATTTGAAGTCGCCGCCGCCCGGCGCGACGGGCTTTTTGTCCGAGCCGACCCACTTGGTCAGTCGGCCGGCGGTGAAGTAAAAGCGATCCTCGACCCGCACGGGTTTGCTCCCGGCGGACCGATACTGGCGGAAGACGAAAAGCGGCTGCCCATTCTCAAAGTAATACTCCTCGTGCCCGTCGCCGTCCTCGCCGGGGACCACGGCGACAATCTTGCGCACGGCGGCGCCATCGAACCAGCCGTCGAGTTGGAAGACGATGGGGTCGTCTTTGAAGGTTGCTTTGGCGCGGCGGAACGTGGCGGCCTTCTTTTCGATCTCGGCGTAGACGGCACGATGATGAGCGGTGTCTTCCTGCGCTCGAATGGTGACCGGGAGCGCGGCGCACAGACCGAGGGCGAGACTAAGGAGCGTTTTCATGCGCGCGACGCTGCCGAGCGCGCGGAGGAAAGGCAAGGCGCTGAGATTCAGCTTCGGCGGATCCAGGCGATGGTCTTGTCCGCCAGCGCGTCGAAGGCACGAACGGCGAGGACGAGATGCTCCTCGCGGGTGTCTTCGATCTTGTTGTGGCTGATGCCGTGGAGACTTTGGGTGAACATCATCACCGTCGGGATGCCGGCGGCGGCGACCTCCGCGGCGTCGTGCAGCGGGCCGCTCGGCAGGCGATGCGAGGTACCGCAGGTTTCGCGGATCGCAGCGTCGCAGAGGTCGATGAGTTCTTCGTTGAAGGGGCGCGGTGCGATGTGCCAGATGCGTTCCCATGAAACCTCGACGTGGCCCTCGCGGGCGAAGCGTTCGCTGGCTTCGTGTGCCTCGGCAAACATCCGGGCGAGCGCGGCGGGATCGAGGTGGCGCTGGTCGAGCGTGAGGCGGCACTCTTCCACCACGCTGGTGACGATGCCCGGCTTCGTCGCGCACGAGCCGATGGTGCAAACGCCCGCGCCACTCCGCGCCGCGATCGCATAGATTTCCGAGGCCATCTTTCCCGCGGCCAGGAACGCGTCGCGGCGGCGGTTCATCGGCGTGCTCCCGCTGTGCGCAGCCTGCCCGCGAAAGGTCAGCGCGTGGCGTTCCACGCCGAAGGTGCCGCGCACCGCGCCGAGCGGGAGATCGAGATCGAGCAGCACCGGGCCTTGCTCGATGTGGAGTTCGAGATACGCCGCGGCGTTCGCGCGTTCCCCACCGGCGGCGAGCACGTTCCCGAAGTCGATGCCCACCGCCGCCAGCGCATCGGGAAGCGGGATGCCGACTCGGTCGACGAGCGCGCGGGCTTCGTCGATGTCGAGATTTCCGGAGAAAGCGGAGGAACCGAAGAGGCTCTTGCCGAAGCGCGCGCCTTCTTCATCCGCCCAATCCACGAGGCGCACCGTGACCGGCGGGCATCCCGCATACTGCGCGCTGAGCCGACGGAGGATTTCCACGCCAGCCATCACGTTGAGGCAGCCGTCGAGCCAGCCGCCATTCGGCACGGAATCGATGTGCCCACCGATGAGCAGCGCCCGGTCGGACTCGCCAGCGAGTGTGGACCACAGATTGCCCGCGGGATCGCGATGGATTTTCACGCCGGGGATTTCGGCGAGCTTCGCCGCAAGCCATTCGCGCGCTTTGACCCAAGTGGGCGTAAATGCGACGCGCTGCGCTCCGTGCTCGTCGCCGGTGAGCGCCCGCAGCTCTTTCAGCTCCGCGATGGTGCGCTGCGGATCGAGCGCGCTCATCTATTTCAGCGGTCGGGCGACGATAATGCCGGCGTGGCTGCGGAATTTCCGGAGGTAGGCGGAGAGCTGCGTGTCGAGCACGACCTTCCCGTAGTTGCGGGGCGAGGAGGCGTGCATGAAGCGCAGCAGCCCGTCGGCGGTGCGATAGGCGAGGCCCACGTGCGCGGTGCCGATCTTGCCGTTGTCGTGATCACAGATGCCGATCACGTCACCGTTGCGGATCCGCGGCTCGATTCCCGGGACTTTGTCATTCGGGATATAATACATGGGCGTGCTGCCGACCCGCGCTTCCATGGCGGCGATGCCAGTGCGCAACTCGGGATTATTCACCATGTAACGGTAGCCCTTCCAACCGCGGGTCATCTCGCTCGCGGCATGCGGCGCGCGGATGCCGCCGAGTTCGCGGGTCATGTCCTTGACGAGACCGCGCTTGTCGTTGTCGTGGAGCCAGTCCTCGAGATAGTGCAAGCGCGAGAGGTAACCTTCGCACTCGCCGCCGCGGTAGCGATCGTTCTCGATGTGGCGGAGCAGGCCCTGCGGGGTCCACTGTTCGCGCGGCTCTTCGAGCAGGCGGGCGAAGGCGAGTGAGTTCTCGAAAAAGGTCCAGCAATCGAGGCCGGTGAGATTCACCGACGGAGCTTCGATCCGGTCATCGATCTCCAGCGTGTAGCTCTTGTAGGGTGTGCCGGTGAGCAGCTTGCCGATGGTGGCGATGCGATCGCCGAGCGGCAGCGGCTTGAGTTGGTCCGCGACGCTCAGGACGCGATCGAATTGCGAACGGCCCTTGAAGACCGTATCGAACGGAAGCTCGGCGAAAGCAGTCGCCGAAATGAACACCGCGAGGAAGAGAGCAGGCAGACGGAGCATGGCGCGCAGACTAAAGCCCGCTTCCGGGATTTTTCAAAGGGCAAGCCCGCCTAAATCCACGCACCGTCCGGGATCACGCCACCCTTTGGCACCACCACGATCCCGTCGCGAATGTAATAATTCGGCCCATCGAAATTGTCCGGCTTGCCGTCGGGCGTAATGACCACGCCGTCGCCGATCCGCGCATTTTTGTCGATGATCGCCATGTCGATCACGCAATTCCGGCCGATGCCCAACTCGGGGCCGCCACGGCTTGCGTGGTCCGCATCGTAGAAATCCGCGCCCATGATGATGCTGTTGCGAATCGTGGTGCCGGGCTTGATGTAGCTGCGGATCCCGATCACGGCGCGCTCGATGTGCACGTCGTCGATGATGCAGCCGTCCGAGATGATGGCATGGCGCACCGTGGCGCCGTTTATTTTGCTCCCGGGGAGAAAGCGCGCGTGGGTGTACATCGGCGCGATGGTGTCGAAGAAATTGAACTGCGGCACCGTGTCGGTGAGTTCCAGATTCGCATCGAAGAACGCGCGGATCGTCCCGATGTCCTCCCAGTATCCCTGAAAGATGTAGGAATGAACGCGGGCCTTGTGGATGAGATCGGGGATGATGTGTTTGCCGAAGTCGACGTGGTTATTGTCGAGCGCATCCACGAGCACCTTGCGGTTGAAAACATAGATGCCCATCGAGGCCTGGTAGAGTTCCTCGTCCGTGCCGCGCCCGAGTTCCTCGAGCAGCGCGGCGGGGATGCGGAGTGCGTCGAGCAGCTTGGCGTCCTTCGGCTTTTCTTCAAAGCGCACGATCTTGCGCTGCGCATCGGTGTGCATGATGCCAAACTCGGTGGCAGCCTCGCGACCCACGGGGATCGTCGCCAGGGTCATGTCGGCCTTGGTCTCGATGTGCTGCTTGAGCACATCGCGGTAATCCATGCGGTAGAGCTGATCACCGCTCAGGATCACATAGTACTCGTAGGGATACTGGAGGAAGTCGCGGAGGTTCTGCCGCACGGCGTCGGCGGTGCCCTGATACCAGCTATTGTCGGTGGGCGTCTGCTGCGCGGCGAGGATCTCGACAAAGGAGCGCGAGAAGTTGTCGAACTTGTAGCTCGCGTTGATGTGCCGGTGGAGCGAGGTCGAGTTGAACTGCGTGAGGACGTAAATGCGCCGGATGCTGGAGTTGATGCAATTAGAGATCGGGATATCGACGATGCGATACTTTCCGCCCAGCGGGACGGCCGGCTTGGAGCGTTCCTTGGTGAGGGGAAACAAGCGGGTGCCAGCGCCACCGCCCATGATGATGGCGAGGGTCTTGTCAGTGATCGAGACGGGGGTAATGAGGCTCATAAGATCGCGCGGCCCACGAGAGCCGCTGGGGGGATGATGAATGGTTGCGTGGCGGGAGTCAGCTACCGCTTCGAGAAAAATGAAAGGCCGGCGCAGCAAGGTGCCGCGCCGGCCTGGAAGCAGCCCGCGAGCGTGCTACTTGATCTTGATCGTCGAGCCGCTCTTCAGGAAGGCGCGCACCTCGTGTGGCTCGCAGTCGTTCCCCTCGACGGAGTAGGCATGGGCTCCGAAATACTCCTCGCCCTGCGTCGCGTGGTCGAAGATGGCGAGAACGACAGTCTTTCCGAGCAGCTTCCCTTTCTCCACCGTGAGGAGAAGGGTCTTCTTCTGGGCGCCAACCTCAAGCGTGAAAGTCGGCTCGCTGACGGTGGCCCGATTCGTCGCGTTGAAGTAGAGCGAGGCGTTCTGCGGCTCCCGCTTCACCTTGGGCAGGATGCCCGTGAGGGTGCCGATTTTCGTATCGAACGCGACGGGCTTTCCGGTCACCGGCTTTTGCAATTCGATGGTGACCTTGACCGGCCTGCCGGTGGGAGTGAACGACGTGCAACCTGCCAGGAAACCGCCAGCGAGGATCAGCGCGACCGGGAGGAGTGAGGTACGAACCTTAACCAAGACAGACATCATCTTCATGAGGACAGGGTATTAGGCATCGGAGCCGACTGGTCAAGGTCGCTTCTCCACGCCCCGTCGGCCGTCAGGACTCGATGGAGTTGCAGGTGGGCGCCGGCGCGCCGGCAGGTGGCGAACTCCTCGGCGCCAAGGACGGGGCGGACCCGATCGAACTCTCGGCGCATCCGCGCGGCGGCGACCGGGCCAGCCGGCGACTCGAGCCGCTCGAAAGCCGCCTCCGCGCCGGAGAGCAGACGAGCGCCGAGAGCCGGCATGCCTTCATCGATCGCGATCGCCGCCAGCGTGAGAAAGGCGAGGCCCTCATCGTGATCCGTGCCCAGCTCGGCGCGCAGGCGGAGGCATTCCGCAAGATAGGCGCGAGCCTGCGGGAAGTCTCCCTGCTGGGCCGCCATGTCGGCGAGATTGTGCAGCGTATTCGCGCAGTAAAAATGCTGCTCGAGTTCGCGGTGCATGCGGAGGCTTTCGAGGAGGGCGGGGCGCGCCACTTCCGGCTGGCGGGATTCCAGGTGGCTCCGGCCCAGATTCGAAAGGACCGTCGCGATTTCCGACGACCAATCCAGCCGCCGGTAGACGGCGAGGCTGCGATCGTAACATCCGCGGGCCGCCTCGAACTCCCCGAGGTCGTCAGCCAGGACCCCGAGGTTGTTGAGCAAGCCGGCGACGTGCGATTCGTTGCCCTGCCGCTCCGCCACGGCCAGGGCGGTCTCGAATTCTCCGCGGGCCTCGTGCAGGTCGCCGCATTTCCAAGCGAGCACCCCGGCCGCATTCGCCAGGCCCGCGGTGCGACCCACGGATGCCGCGTCGGCCTCCAGGCGGCGCAACCATTCACGCCCCTCGCGAAAGTGCCCCCGGCGCAACCAGAACGAGTGCAGATCGATCGCCAGATTCACCCGGAGGAGCGGGTCGGCCGCGCTCGCGAGGATGGCCCGCAGATTATCCTGCTCCGCGGCGAGCCGGCGAAGCTGGGTCGCTTCATCGAGCCCGGATTCATCGCCGGCGAGCTGAACGAAAAACGCCGCATGCCGCTCCGCCGTCGCCGCCTGTTCACCACTCTCCTTCAGCCGCTCGGCGGAAAATTCGCGAATCACCTCCAGCATCCGGTAACGCATCTCCCCATCCTGTTCTTCGGCGATGATCAGCGAGCAGCTTTGCAGTTCGCAGAGGCCTTCGAGGACCGCATCCGGCGGGCAGGAGACCACCGCCTCCGCACTCTCGATCGTCCAGCCGCCGCGGAAGATCGAAAGTCGCGCAAAGAGACGCTGCAGCGGGGGCACGAGCAATTCGAAGCTCCAGGCGACCGTCGCGCGCAGCGTCCGGTGCCGGTCGGCGAAGTCCTGTTTGCGGCCGACCAGAAAATCAAGCCGGTTGCCCAGTTTCGCGAGCACCTGACGCGGCGTGAGGAAGGTGGTCCGCGCGGCGGCGAGTTCGATGGCGAGGGGAATGCCTTCCAGCACGCGGCAGACTTGCGCGACGGCGCCCGCATTTTTTTCATAGAGTCGAAAGTCGCGCCGCGCGGCTTGGGCGCGGTCACAAAAAAGCTGGACGCTGGCATGGCGCAACAGCTCTTCCGGCGACCCGGATGCCGGAGGGAGGCGCAGTGGAGCGAGGGAAAACTCCTGCTCGGCGTGGAGTTCGAGACGCACGCGGGACGAGACAAGGCAGACGAGACGGGGAACGCGTTCGAGCAGCACGCGCACCGTTTCCACGCCGGCCGGGACGAGCTGTTCGAAGTTATCGAGGATGAGGAGCAAGGGCTGCGCGCCGAGGAATTCGATGACTTGCTCGAGCGCCGGCCGGCCCGTCTCCGCGGCGAGTCCGAGCGCCCCGAGCAGCACGTCGGGGATGAGCTGCGCATCGCGGATCTCCGCGAGCGCCGCGAACCAAACCGCGTGAGAATAGGCATTGAGCAGACTTTCGCCCACCGCGAGCGAGAGCCGGGTCTTTCCCGTCCCGCCCGGACCGAGCAGGGTGACGAGGCGGCCATGGCGCCTCGGCTGCGGCGAGGGCAGTTCGGGGGCGAGCAGCACCTTGAGCTCATGCAGTTCCGCATCGCGTCCGAAGAATCGCGTGGGCCGGGCGGGAAGGGTGTGAGTGAAGGCGGGTGCGGCCCGGAGCGGAGGAAATGAAGGGCCGGGATCGCCCGCAGACTGCACTTGAAACAGCCGCATCGGCGTGGGCACCCCGCGGAGCCGATAGAGCCCCAGATCGCCTGCGACCACCCCCGCGAGCGGCTCTCCTGAATGGTCCCACACCGCCGCGGAGCAAATCACCTGACCGCCATGGGCGGCATCCAGCACCCGGGTGGCGTGGTGCATCGTGAGGCCATGGAAATCGCCCACGCCCCGCTCCGCAGCTCCGCGATGCAGCCCGATCCGCACGCGCAACGCTCCGATTTCTCCCGGCCACGCCTCGCTCTGCAACGCCTTCTGGCAGGCTACTCCGCAGGACAGCGCGGCGGCCGAGTCCTCGAAGGTGGCCAGCAATCCGTCGCCCGAATTCCGAAAGACCTCGCCGCCGTGCGCCGTCACCTCCGCGCGCAACAACTCGAAGTGGCGGGCGAGGGCGGCACGATAAGTCTCCGGCGCGCGTTCATAGAGCGCGGTCGAACCTTCGAGGTCGGTAAAAAGAAACGTCCAGGTTTTCAAGGCCGTGCGTTCATTTCACCCCAGACTCCACGCGATGACCAGCGCGTGCTGGAGACGTCGGCGCCGATTCAGTGGCGGCGAATCTTTTCGGAACCGTCAGGGTCCCGCTTCTTCCAAAATTCCGCGCCACTTGCCCCCGCTGGGCGGGCCTGCGAAGGTCGCGGCTCACTTTACCAAAACACTATGTGCGGCATCATCGGCTACATCGGAAAATCTGAAGCGGTCCCCATTCTCCTCGATGGCTTGCGCCGGCTGGAGTATCGCGGCTACGACAGCGCGGGCGTGGCCATTCTCGACCACGGCACGATCGAGGTGCGCAAGCGGATCGGCCGCATCGCGAATCTCGCCGAGCTGATCCAGGAATCGCCGCCGCACGGCACCATCGGCATCTCACATACGCGCTGGGCGACGCACGGTGGCGTGACGAATGAAAACGCGCACCCGCACAGCGACCAGAGCGGCCGCCTCTTTCTCTGCCACAATGGAGTGATCGAAAACTACAACGTGCTCAAGGATCAGCTCGTGAAGGAGGGGCACACGTTTCATTCGCAGACGGACACGGAGGTGCTCGCGCATCTGGTGGGCAAAGCCTACGACGCCTTGGGCGAAGCCCATTCGGGCTCAGGTGGCGATCCATCGAAAGGGCGGCTCGTCGAGGCGTTGCGCGTGGCGTTGAAGCAGGTCGTGGGCACTTACGGGATCGTGCTCATTCATCGCGATGTGCCGGATGTGATCGTGGGGGCGCGGCGCGGCAGTCCGCTGGTACTCGGCGTGGGCAAGGGGGAGAATTTTTTCGCGAGCGATGTGTCGGCGATCGTGGCCTACACACGGGACGCGATCTATTTGAAGGACTACGACATCGCGGCGCTGACGCGGGATGAGTTTGAGATCACGAGCCTGGTCGGTGGCGCGAGCGGCTTCGAGGTGAGCAAGGTGGAGTTCAGCGAAGCGGACGTGAGCAAGGGCGATTACCCGCACTACATGCTCAAGGAAATCTACGAGCAGCCCGACACGATCCGCGACGCGATGCGCGGCCGGCTTTCGCGCGAGCAGGCCACGGCGGTGCTCGGCGGGCTGGAGATGACCAACGCGCAACTGCGGGACATCGAGCGCATCATCCTCTGCGGCTGCGGCACGGCGAGCCACGCGGCGATGGTGGGCGAATACGTGATCGAGAGCCTCGCGCATGTGCCGACCGAGGTGGAGTTCGCGAGCGAGTTTCGCTACCGCAACATGCCGCTGCCGAAGGATTCGCTCGTCTTCGTGATCAGCCAGAGCGGCGAGACCGCCGACACGCTCGCCGCGCTGCGCGAGAGCCAGCGCAAGGGCCACCGCACGCTCGGCATCTGCAACAACGTCGCGTCGACCATCGCCCGCGAAAGCGACGGCGGCGTCTACATGCACGCCGGTCCGGAGATCGGCGTGGCAGCGACGAAATCGTTCACCTCGCAGGTCACAATCATGATGCTCCTCGGCCTGCTCCTCGGCCGCATCCGCCATCTCAGCAGCAGCGAGGGGCTGCACATTATCGACGAACTCGAGGCCATCCCTGCAAAGGTCGCGCACATCCTCGAGCAGACCGATCACATAAAAAAGATCGCCGAGAAATACGCGGACTCGAAGGCGATGATGTTCCTCGGCCGGCAGTTCAATTACCCGGTGGCGCTCGAAGGCGCGCTGAAGATGAAAGAGATCAGCTACATCCACGCGAGCGGCTATCCGGCCGCGGAGCTGAAGCACGGCGTGATCGCGCTGATCAGCCCGGAAGTGCCGAGCGTCTTCATCGCGCCCGACGACTCCGTCTTCGAGAAAAACGTGAGCAACATCGAGGAAGTGCGCGCGCGCAAAGGCCCGATCATTTCCATCGCCACCGAAGGCAATCCCAAGATCGGCAAAGTCTCCGACGACGTGATCTACATTCCGCCCTGCCCCGATTTCCTCTCCCCGCTCCTCACCACCATCCCGCTTCAGCTCCTCTCCTATCACACCGCGGTCGCGCTCGGCTGCGACGTGGACAAACCGCGGAATCTGGCCAAGAGCGTGACCGTGGAGTAATCTGCGCGCCATGCACGACATCCTCGACCTGCCGGAAGTGCGCGCGTGCGTCTCACGCATGTCCGTCGCAGAGTATCACCTGCTCCCGCTGCGGAACGAGAATGGCCGACGCACCGAACTCATTCGCGGCATCGTCATCGAGAAAATGAGCAAATCGCCTCTTCACTCCAGCATCGGCACGCGCCTTTATCGAAAGATCGATCGCATGCTTCCGGACAGCTATTGCGCGTGGAAGGATGAGCCGCTCACTTTCATCGACTCCGAGCCGGAACCGGACATTTTCGTGGTTCAGGGAACCGTCGAGCAATTCACCAAAGAACATCCACCCACGGCCGAACTCGCGGTCGAGATCGCGATCACGAGTCTCACGCTAGATCGCGAGAAGGCTCTGATCTACGCCGAGGCCGGTGTGAAAGAATACTGGATCGTGATTCCCAAGCAGCAACTCGTGGAAGTTTACCGGCAGCCGCAAGGCGGTTCGTATCGCGAGAAGCGCAGCTACTCGACCGGCGAAATGCTCGAGTGCGCAAGTCTCCCCGCGATCGTCATCCCCGTCAGCGAAATCATTCCAGTCAGCACGGAGTGACCCCGCGCGAGATCGAGCAGTTCTTCCACGCGAAGATCCCGCTCACCGCGGCGATGGGCGTGCGGGTGGAAAGTTACGACGCAGAGCAACTCGTCCTCACCGCTCCGCTCGACGCAAATCACAACCACCTCGGCACCGCGTTCGGCGGCAGTCTCGCCGCGCTGCTCGTGCTCTCCGGCTACGGCCTGTTCTGGTTGGAACTCGGCGATGCCGGGAGCCACATCGTGGTGCGCAAGACTTCGCTGGATTATCGCCGCCCGGTGGGCGGGCCGTTGCGCGCGATTTGTCGGCGGCCGGCGGCGGCGGAGTTCGCAGAGTTCAAAGCGGGGTTCCAACGCCACGGCAAAGCGCGCATTCTTCTCCACGCGACGATCGACGAGGAGGGCGCGACGGCGGTGGAGTTTTCGGGGACGTTTGTCGCGCTGCGCGAACTGGCGGCTGCTTAATCCATCCCCTGCGCCTCACCGGTCGAGGTGACGAGGATGCGATTGTTGCCGTTGAGATGCTGGAGTCGCGCGATGAAGGCGCTGAGCCGTGGCGGGTCGGCGAGCATGATGTCGTAGCGCAGCTCGGTCATGAGACCGGCCTGCACGGTCTCGACCGAGGTGAGCGCGTGGTGGCCGAGAAATTCGCCGAAGACCGCGGACAGCTCCCGGTCGTAGTCGAATTCATTCGGGACGCGCATCCGCAGCCGGTGCGAGAGACGGCGCGGTGCGAAGGCGTCGCGCGACGAGAGGAACCAGATGAGCAGACACACGACGACGGTCGTAGTGGCGGCCATCGCATAAGCCCGCGCGCCCACGGACAGCCCGGTGGCCATGGCGAAAAAGATGAAACCGATATCGCGGGACTGCGCCACCGAACGGCGAAAGCGAATGATCGAAAAGGCCGCGAACATGCCGAACGCTGTCGCGCTGTTTCCACTCACCACCATGATGACCACGGTGACGACGGTACCGAGGATGAGCAGGGTGTGGACGTAATCCTGCGAGTAGCTCGCGCCGCGGTAGGTGCGCTTGTAGAGCGCGGCGATGAGGCAGTTCAGACCGAAGCTCAGCAGTAGGGCGAAAATCACCTCGACCGGGCCGGGATGGAGCTGCCCGGATTGGCTCAGGCCGACGAGGAATTTGTCGATCGCGGAAAAGGGGGAGGCGTCGGGCATGGGGCGTCGGCGAGGCGAAAGGCCGCGCAGTATTTGCTGAAACCGCGCGGCGACAAGCCGCATTTCGCCAGCACGGCGGCGATGGGATACGGCACGGCGCCCACTCCTTTCACCTCCATGACGACTTGATCGGGCGGGAGCAGCGTGAAGTCCTGCCGGCGATCGTCGGGCAGGGGATCGAGGTCGCGGAATCGGCCGCCCAGCTCGTCATCGAAGGTGATACGGAGCGGCTCGGCGGCCCGCTCCGCCGCGAGCGAAAAGGCGTGCCGCCGGTAGCGGAGCACGCAGACCGGGCCGAAGCCATCGTGGTCGACGAGGCGGCGAACTTCATGCACCAGCCGGGCGTCGGCGGGCGAAAGGCCGGCGGCGTCCGCGGTGCCGGCTGCGATCTCCAAAGCGCGCGGGAGCGAAGTCTGGAGGCGCCGCTTCACCCCGAGGCTGTCGATCTTGTGCTTCACCTCGACGAAAGAGGTGGGCGCGGTGCGGCCACACGCGGTGCCGTAGATGCGCACGCGGAGTTTGCGCCGGCTCGGCACCCGGCGCCACGCCTCCCAGTAGCAGCGGCGATCCGGGGTATCGTAGTAGAGGCTCACGATCGGGTAGACGCCGCCGCCCACGGCGTCCGGCTGGAGCGCGCTGCCGAAGCTCGCGACCAATTCATCCCGCTGGCTCACGGTAAGGAGGAACTTGAATTCGAAGCGCTCGGCGATGTTCACGGCACGCGGACGAGGCGGAGACTGCTGCGATCGATCCACACTTCGCCGGCGCGCGCGCGAAGCTCGACCACGAGCACGAACTCGCGCCCCGGCGAATCGATCTCGTAACTCAACGCCTGCCACGGCGTGTTGCCGCGGAGCGCATTCGGCGCGGTGCGCGTGCCGCCGGAGACGCGCAAACCCGCGCCTTCGCCGGTGTTCGTCGGCAGCGGATCGACGCCCTGCGCTTTCATCCGCGCCTCGAAACGAAACTTGCCCGCCGGCACTTGCACGGTGGTGCGCCACGAGAGGTTTGCGTCACCCTTCGCCCGGAGATGCAGACACTTTTTCCCATCGTTCTCCGCTTCCTGCCCTTCGCCGTTTTCGAGCTGCGGGGCCCACGCGGCATCGGCGAGTTCCGCGACGCCTTTGGTCACGAGGGTATTCTCCACGCGCGGTGCTTCGAGCTGTTTGCGGACGTTGATCAGCCGCCCGGCCACGCGGCTGCGGGCCTCGTTGATGCGGGGCTCATATTCCTTCGCGCGCTCCGGCTTCACCGCTGCGAGGGCGGCAAGCAGCCGCTGGCCGTGCTCCTCCACGCGCGCGGACCAATCCACGGGTTTGAGCACTTTCTCACACACCTCCATGAGCAGCGCGCGGTAGCGTTCGCGCAGTTCCGGCCGGCGCCACAGGATCGCGCCGACCTGCCCGCCCGGGTCGCGCTCCACGCCCCAATTCTGATCACCGAACATCTGATCCATGCCATGCAGGATGAAGTGAAATTTCCCGGTCTCCGGGTCCTCGTAGATCCGGTAGTTGTTTCGGTTGAACGAGTAGCCGTCCCAGTGGCACATCACCGTCTCGAGGACGAGGTAACGCAGATACGCATCGACATCGACGACCGCCGCGAGCCGCTCGAATTGCTTTGCCGGATCGCCTTCTTTCATCGCGCCGACCAGCTCGAGCAGCCGCTCTTTCTTCGCCGGGTCGCCGCGATCGACCTCCATGTTTTCATTGATCTCGGACACAAACCCGCCGTCGTAGAGGTGCCCGTCGGTGTTCCGAAAAAACGCCGCGAGGAACTCCTCGCTGAACCCTTCCTTCAGCACGTAAAAGCCCTGCTCTTTGCCATTGAGTGACACGAGCGCGTGCGTGCAGCGCGACGCCGGCACCCCGGCCATCCGCGCCATTTCGCCGGCCACGAGTTCGTTCAGCGCCGAGCCATCCTGCGCGCAGTTGTTGAGCTGAAAGCGCTTGAGTCCATGGAAGCGGTCGCCGCCCTTGAACTTGGTCGCATTGAAGGAATAGCCCGGCTTGTCGTCGATGCCGCGGAAGCTGCCCGCCGAGCCTTTCAGCTTCACCGCGACGTTCCGGTAAACCTTGCCACCTTGCTCCTCGATCGACGCCTCCACATAGCTCCGTGGTTCCTTGCGCAGCCGCTCGAGCATCGGCGGCGCGATCACGATGTTCAGCGTCGGGATGAGACCGGCGAAGAGCGCTTCCGACTGCTCGATCCGCTCGGATTTTTTCGCCTTCGATTCCACCTCGACCGCATCCATCGGCAGCGACATCGCCACGAGTCGGCCCTTGTCTTTCACCGCGACGAAGACCTGCTTCGTCGCCGGTCGGACGTCCAGCACCTCGTAGGCGGAGCCTTTCTTCGCCACCAGCCCCGGCTTTCCGTAGAAAAGCATCATCTGGTCGCGCAAGACCCGCACGACCGTGCCGCGTTCCAACTCCTCGGCGCACAGTGAGAAACCGAGCGCGAAAAACATCGCGAGCAGCGCGAGGCATCGGAGATGAAAACGCATCCGGCTCCTATCAACTCACGACGCGATCCGCGTCGAGTCTTTCCGATGGAGTGGGCGAGTGAAGTCTCGTGATCTCCGAACGTGCAGACTTACTCCTGTGGTGCATCCGGTGCGTCCATCGAACGTCCGTTGTCCTTCGTCGAGAGCTTGAGCAGGAAGGGGCCGGCGCTCTTCACCCACTCGGCGGGATCGGGGTAATGCGCGGCACCTTCGCCGAAGCATGAGCGGAGCATGTCGGTATCGATGATGCCGGGATTGAAGGCCACGGCGGCGAGGCCTTTTGGCAGTTCCTGCGCGAGCGCGTGGGTGAGGCCTTCGATCGCCCATTTGCTGGCGCAATAGGTGGCGACTTCCGGCGAAGTGCTGCGTCCCCAGCCGGAGCTGAAATTGACGATCACACCGGAGCCGCGCGCGATCATCGCGGGGGTGAAGGCGCGGATGAGGTTGATCGTGCCGCGGATGTTCACGTCGAGCACCCGCGTGACGTCGGCGGGTGCGACCTTCCAGAGCGGGGCGTTCGGCGCTGTGACGGCGGCGTTGTTGATGAGGAGATCGGGCGCGCCGAATTCGGCGAGCGTCCATCGGGCAAACTCCCGCACATCCGCATCCTCGCTCACATCGACCTCGGCGAAACCATGCTCGCCATCGAACTGCGCTTCGAGATTCGCGAGCACTTCCGCGGAACGTCCGCAGCCGACGACGCGGTGCCCTTTTCTGATGAAAAACTCGGTGAGCGCGCGACCGAGTCCACGAGTGCAGCCGGTGATGAGGATGGTCTTGCGGGCGGCGGACTTTTTCATGGTGATAGACTGACCGGGGACAGAGACCAGTGCAGCCGCAAACATCGCACCCGCTCTGATGATCTCGTCTCACGCAGGCACTCGGAGCGCCCCGGGCAAGTCTTCGGCGCGTCGCCGAAGACGGCACCCGGGTCGAGTGCTCCACCCGGATCGGGTGCCGTTACACCGCGACGGTCGCGTGGGCGTGAACGAGATCCCGGCCGGGTTTGATCTCCCAGCGTTCGGCCACCTGGTTCAGTTCCTCGGTGAGTTCCCAGCGATCCGGGAGCGGTTGGCCGATGTGCTCGGGGTTGCCGCCCTTGAGCGCCATGCAGCCGGTGTTGTCGCCGATACGGCGGAGTTCTTCCACTTCGTCGGCGCTCAGCTTGAGGTCGGGCAGTTCGGAGAGTTCCACGATCTTTTCCTCGATGGGTCGCGCGCCGGCGCCCACATCCTGAATGATGGTGGGAATGACGCTCCTGACCGGCTCCTGGCTGAGATTCCACAGACAGGAGAGGTGCAGCGGCGTGAGGCCGTGCGACTCGGCGATGGTGAGCATGCGTTCGAGTTTTGCGGTTCCCGCTTCAACCCAGCCAGCGGGGCGGAAGGTGCGGTGATCGCGCTCGCCGAAGACGTGGCCTGGCTTCACATCGCCGTGGAAGACGCCGCCGTAATCGACGACGCGAGTGATGATTTTTACGTTGTTCTGCACCGCGGCAGGCAGGACCAGCGAGCCGGGCCAGGGTTCGAGCGGATTGAGGATGATCATCGACCAATCGAGCAGCGCGCCGAAGCGCTCGAAGTTCAGGATAAGGTCGAGGGAGAAGCCATTCGCCGGTCCGGGAGCGACACCGAGCATGTCGGTGAGGCCCGCCTCGCGGACTTTGTCCATGGCGTTCCAGACGGCGTCCTGCGTGTAGCCGATCGAGTCGGGGTTGTGCAGCATCAGGCAGTCAAATTTCGCGACGCCGCAGCGCTCGAGCGCCTTCTCGGTGGCCATGCGCACGTAGCTGGCGTAGTCGCCGCGGCTGCGGAGCTGCGGGTGGGTGAAGCGCGGGAAGCCTTTCGAGCCGTCGCGCTGCCCGCTGTAGAAATCGTGGCCGATCATCCCGACGAGCGAGTAGCTGTCGCGGGGAAGGCCGGCGAGGGCGCGGCCGAGCATTTCATCGGCGGCGCCGGTGCCGTAGACGTCGGCGGTCATGAAGGTGCGGATGCCGCGGTCGTAGGCGAGGCGGATGGAGGCGAGGAAGCGGTCGTCGGTGAGGGGCTCGCCGAAGTGCATAAAGCGGCCGCCGCTCCAAGTGCCGTAGGCTGTGCGTGTGAGGTCCATAGGGTGTTTGCTAAGGTAGACTGGGTGTAAGCCGCCCTTCGTCATTTCCTTCATCTGCTTCCTGGTGAATGGACGAAGATGAAGCTGAAGAAAAAGACGAAGATAGCGGAGGTGTTTAAGTAACCCGCGACCGGCGCAAGGTGAAACACGGATTTTGGCGGAGGCTGGGCGGGGCTTGCGAAAGAAAGCCCGCGACGTAGATCGCAAACCGGGGGTTATTCGTTATCACTCTTGCGCGCATTCTCTCTGCGTCACTTCCCCCGCCTATGAAATTTCCGTTCCTCCACCTCCTCGCCGCCTTCTCCATCCTCACGGCTGGCGCCCACGCCCAGAACCCAGCTTTCGTCCCGGCCAGCGGGCTGCACCTCACGCTGAGCACCGGCGGCTACAAGTTCTTCGTCGGCGACCCCGGAACCACGACCGCCGCGGCGCGCACCCTTCGAAACCAAGCCAGCGCGCTCGGCGGCATCATGCCCACCGGGGATAGTTTCGCCGCGAGCGTGGTGCTGGCCAATCTGAGCCGCTCGAATCTGGACTTCGCTTTCGTCGACGCAGGCGCGGCGGCGACGAAGTTCAAATTCGTGGTCAGCGACGACGCCGGCGCGGTCGTCTGGGAATCCGACGCCGACACGGTCTCGGCTCAAGTCATCACCCCGGCGACACTCGAAAAAGGTAAGCGGTGGAAGCGCGTGATCCAGGTCCCCCTCAAAGTGGGCGGCGCGTGGCTCAAGAGCGGCCTCTACACCCTGGAGGCAAAGCTCGCGGCAACTCCCTCGGTTTCCTCGAAAGTGATCTTTGCCGTCGCTCCCGCCTCGGATGTGACCGGCAACACCGGCATCAGCGGACACGTCCTCCAGGAGGCGCCGCCCAATCCCCTCGCCCGGATCGCTCCCCAACCCGTGAAAGCGCGACTCTCGATCCGCGAAATCCGCCTCCCGAATGCGCGTTACGACCACCCCGCGTTTTCCTTCGACGGAGTCACGGACGATCTCGGCGCCTTCAAGGTCGTGACTCCCGCCGGCCGCTACCGGGTCACCGCCACGCCGATCAGTTTGCCCCCGGTGAACACGACCTTCAACGCCGGCGCAACGCTGCTCGCAACCGCACCGTCCGCGACCGTGGAGGTCAGCGTCGACAAGGGCGCCTTCACCGATACCACGATCACGATCCCGTCCACCGCCGGGGAAACCGGGATCACCGGCACCGTCCTCATCGGGCCCATCACGCCGGTGACAACCGTCGGCCAGGACAATGAAGGCCCCTTCGCGAACGCCAAGGTCACGATCACCGAGATTCAAAAGCCCGGCGTCTTTTACATCCGGGCACCGTGGGTTTTCACCTCGACCACGGATGCGAATGGAAAGTTCAAGCAACTCACCCCACCCGGACGTTACCGCCTGACGGTCGGAAACAGCGGGCCGGCGAACAGCAGCATCGGCGGCGGCGCGTCCGCGGAGGTGACCGTCGTGGACGGCGCGTTGCGCGACGTTACGCTGCACGTCGACAGCGGCATCCGCTGACTCCAACCGGTTACAGCTTCGGCAGCATCTTCGGCCGCCAGGTCGGCTTGGAGAGTTTGTCGTCGGCGGTGTATTCGAAGAGTTTGCTCACTGGAAAGAGGAGCACGCCGGGCAGGCCTTGCGCATTGATCCGCATGTCGAAATCCATCTTGTCATCGAGGAAGAACAGCTTGCCGCCGCCGAGCATGCTGAAGCCCTGGCCCTGGATCTCGACGTTCGGCGCGTCGATCACGCCGCTCTGGATGGTGAAGGCTGCGGTCGCGTTGCGCGCCACGTTGTAGCCCATGCCGGGCACGATCGTATTCAGGATCCCGGAGAGCGGGCCGAGGAAGGGAATCGCGAAGACGTTCCCATCGTTGACGGCCAGCTCACCGCGGCCGGTCATCGTGCGAGCGTCGCCGCCGCGGCCACTGAAATCGTAGCGGCCATTGAGCCGGCCCTGCGAGCCGTCGTAGTTGAAGTAGAGCTTCGTCAGGCTGGCGAAGTCCATGTTCTCCACCTGCACGGTGGCGGTGTGCGACGGCTTCTCTTTCACCAGGCAAATCTCCGCGCCACCGCGAAGGCGCCCGCCGAAAAGCGCGGCGCTCAGCTCCGAGATTTTCAGCCGGTCGCTGGTGAAGTTCAGCTTCGCCGCGATCTGCGAGCTGCGCAGGTCGCGCTTGAGGAAAGTGTAGTCCATGCCCGCCGGCGCATCGACATCGATGGCCAGCTTCGTTGTCTTGCCGCCCTTGGTGTGCACGAGCCCGTCGATGCTGAGATTCGGCCGGGTGTGAAAGCGATACGGCGCGATGTCCTTGACCAGATTTGGCTCGATCCACATCGCCACCTCCGCCGGGTTCACGCTGCCGCGGATTTTATCCAGCCGCACCTCGTTCCGCTTGAAATCAAAAAACAGCCCGCCGCCGCCGCCGCCTTCCGTGCGCTGCACGCGAAAGGGCGAGATCGTCAGACCGCGATCCGCGTAACGAAAGCTCGCGGTGAGCGACTCCGCCGGTACGCCGCGGTAGCTCGCGCCGCCGAGCTTCAACTTGCCGGTCACACTCAACGCCTCGCGCGAAATCTCCGCGCCCCGCGCTTCCAGTTCAAGCTGTGGCGAATCGCGAAAATCGAATTGCAGCAGCGTGTCCAGCGCCGCGCCACTGAACAGCGGCTGGAGCGCCTTCGGATTGATCGAGCTGTTCAGCCGCGCCCGAAACTCCCCCGGCACCTGAAGCACGTCCCCCCGCGCCTCACCCGTGCGATGCTGCAGCCGCACGCCGCGCGCGGACCAACGCAGGCCGTCCCACGAATAGTCGAGCGTGAGCCCGTCGAAGATCACCGAGCGGTAGGCGAACTTTTTCAACGCCGCGTGTCCGATCGCCTCCCATCGCGGCTGCTCGCCGAAGCTCGCCCGCGCCGCGACCTCCAGCGCCGGGGGCGCGTAAAAGACAAACTCGCCGAGCTGCGGGGCCAGCCGAAACGCCGCCGCCAGCGCCTGCAGGTCGAGCGAGGAGCGCAGATTCAGATCCGCCTCGCGCGTCGCCGGGCGATAGGTGCCACTCGCCCGGAGCGACCCCGCTCCGTCCGTGACCGTGAGCTGTTTCAGGTCGACCACGCCCTCGCGATAGTTCGCACCGAGGTAGAGGCTGTGCAGCAGGTAGCCCTGTCGGCGAATCCGCTCACCCCAGAGCGCCACGTCGACCGCCACCTTTTCCGGTTCCGCGAGATCGCCCGAGAAACTGCAGCTAATCACCGGCGGCGGTCCTTCGAACTTCAGCCCCTTCAGTTCCTCGATCAACCGCGTCGCCCAGGTCGCCCATCCCGCGGGCGATTTCTTTCCGTCATCCTTCGGACGAAAGACTTGCGGATTGATCAGCCGCCCGGAAGCGGAAATCTGCACCCCGAAAATCTCCGCCTCGGCATGCGCGAGGTAGACCTGCTGCGGCGGGAGAAAGAGGCGCGCGTTCAGTCGTGAAATCTCGATCTTCGCACCCTGGGGTTGTTCCGGATCGATCGGCAGCGCGAGCTTCGCATCACGCAGATCGAGCGAATCGAGGAAGGTCTTGCCACGAAAGAGATTCGCGTAGTTCACCCCGAGCAACACCTCGTCGAACACCGCCAGCAACCGACGCCGGTCGCGCGCGTCGTAGATTTTCAACTCGCTCCCGACCAGCCCGCGAAATGGATCGAGCGTCAGCCGGCGCAGCGAGACCTCCACGCCACGCTGGCGAAACTCCGCCGTGACCTGCTCGCGCCATTTGCGCGTGAAGCCCTGCTTGTAAACATACCAGCCCGCGCCGAGCACGACGGCGAGGAAGAGGGAAAACAACGCGAGCAGGACGCGACGCACGGCAGCGAATTTCCGGTGCGACCCACCCGTGTCGAGCGGAAACTTGGACCAGGCTGCGACCGCTCGGATTCCAAAGACGGTGGCGTCAACTGGCGACGGCGGATGGTGGATACTTCGACGGGCCTTCCTTGGGAACAAGGACAAGATTTAGCCGCCAACGGTGCCTTCGAGACTCTGTGGAAAGTCCACGTCGCGGGCTGTAGGGCGTCTGTGTCAGACGCCGGAGCAGGGAGTTTATCAGGGCGAGCCACCGCGACGTTTCGCAGAAACGCCCTGCAATTTCCCCTCCTTGCCGACATATTTCACAGTCTCTTATTAACCGATCGCGCTTTCGCCAATGATCTCCTCGATCTCGTTCGCCAGCGCCTCCGCGTCGCTTTCCAGCGCCGCCATCTCCTTCTCCAAGCTCTCGACATGCCTTCCCACCGTCTCGTCAAAAAACGCCGGAGTCTGCGTCGTCAGCCGGTGCAGCTCGTAATCGGAGATCTCCTTGAGCGCATAGTCCGCCTCCAGCACGCGGAGGATTTCCAGCTCGATCGAGTCCACAAGGCGGCGCAGTTGCGCGATCTCGCGCTCCTCGCCGAAGTCGAGCGCCGCCCAGCCTTGCCGCACGATGAAGCCCATTCGCTCCACGGTGGTCTTCCGCGCTGCGGCGCTGCAGCGTGGCCAGATCGCCTTGATTCTTCGCGTGATTAATCGCGGCGGTCAGCTGGTGATAAGTCTCCTGCTTCTCCAGCTCGTGCGCGAAGCGGTCGGGGTGAAACAGCTTCACCAGCTTCCGCCAGAGCTGGCTCATCTCGGCGGCTTCCCCGGCGGTGAGTTCCTGCTTCTCCGCCAGCGCCGCCGCCGTCTCCGCATATTCCCGATCACTCTGCGCGCTCGCCTGCCGGTATTCCTGCGCGATCTTCCCGGCCTCTTCCTCGCCCTGCCGCACCAGCGATTCCAGATCCTTCCGCCGACAGCCGATGACCAGCCGCAGCCGGTCGCGCCGCTGGAAATGCTCGCGCAGCCGGGCAAACAGCCGCGCCTTCATCGCCTCCACCTTCGCCTTCTCGATCCTCGGTTCGCGGAAGCGAGCGCCCTTTAGGCAGGCACGACCCA
>JANPHH010000451.1:0-2246 GCA_031424375.1 Chthoniobacter sp.
ATCATCGCCGACGCGATGGACAAGGTCGGCAAGGACGGCACCATCACCGTGGAAGAAGCGAAGTCGATCGAAACGACCCTCGACGTTGTCGAAGGCATGCAGTTCGACAAGGGCTACCTCTCGCCCTACTTCGTGACCAATGCGGAGTCGATGGAGACCATCCTCGACAACCCTTATATCCTGATTCACGAGAAGAAGATCAGCTCCCTCAAGGACCTGCTCCCCGTGCTCGAGAAGACGGCGAAGACCGGCAAGCCGCTGCTCATCATCGCGGAAGACGTCGAAGGCGAAGCCCTCGCGACTCTCGTGGTGAACAAGCTGCGTGGCACCATCCAGGTCGCCGCTGTCAAGGCGCCCGGCTTCGGTGACCGCCGCAAGGCCCTCCTCGAAGACATCGCCATCCTCACCGGTGGCCGCTGCATCACCGAGGACCTCGGCCTGAAGCTCGAGAGCATCACGCTCGAAGACCTAGGTCGCACCAAGCGCATCACCATCGACAAGGAAAACACGACGATCGTCGAAGGTTCCGGCAAGCAGGCCGACATCCAGGGCCGCGTGTCGCAGATCCGCCGCCAGATCGAAGAGACGACCAGCGACTACGATCGCGAGAAGCTCCAGGAGCGCCTCGCCAAGCTCGCCGGTGGTGTCGCCGTGATCAATGTCGGTGCCTCGACTGAGACTGAGATGAAGGAGAAGAAAGCCCGCGTCGAAGACGCCCTCCACGCGACCCGTGCGGCCGTCGAAGAAGGCATCGTCCCCGGCGGCGGCGTCGCTCTCATTCGTGCCCAGAAGGTGCTCGACACCCACAAGCTCGAAGGTGACGAAGAGATCGGTCTCCAGATCGTGAAACGCGCCATCGAAGCTCCGCTCCGGACCCTCGCCGACAATGCCGGCGAAGAAGGCGCGCTGATCGTCAGCGAAGTCAAGAAGCGCAAAGGCAACGAAGGCTACAATGTGGCCACCGGGGTCTATGAGGACCTCATCAAGGCGGGCGTCGTCGACCCCGCCAAGGTGACCCGCAGCGCGCTGCAGCACGCCGCTTCCATCTCCGGCCTGCTCCTGACCACCGAAGCGGTGATCACCGAGTTGCCCGAAAAGGAAAAGGGCGGCGGCGGCGGTGACCACCACGGTCACCCTCCCGGCGGCATGGACTACTAAGTCCGAGCCTCCGCAAACCTAACTAGCCAAACAATTCAGACCGCCGGGTTCCGCAAGGAGCCCGGCGGTTCTGTTTGTGCGCGACCGAACTTTCCGTTCCGGGCCAGGCCGGACTTGCTGCACATTTGTTTACGTGATTGCCGCTTCGCTGATTGAACTCGAGGCGCGTGGCGGTTTAGTAGCCGCGTGACTTATCGTTGCCGCGTTCTGGGTCTTTTTTGGTTCGTCCTTTTCGCCTCTACATCGGTGGAGGCTGCGGGTGACCCGCTGCGCAGTCAGCAGATCGCGACGGTCGACGCGGCGTCCGGATTGCTCGCCGTGGGGGCGGATGCTGCCGATCGCAAGGTGTATCGCTGCACGTCTGAGACGGTGGTGTTGCTGAATGAGCGGCCGGTGAAACTCGCCGATCTCGCTCCGGGAATGGTGGTGGTGGTGACGGCGGTGAAACCCGGCGTAGCGGCTCGGGTGGCGGCGATCGAAGTGAAGTCGACGGAGAAAAAGCTCCACCAGGTGGCGATGGAGAGAGCGGTCGTGGTGTCCGCTTCAAACACGGCCAAGCGGGCGATGGTCCTCGGTCCGGTCTACGCCGGGCAGATCGTGAGGATCGCGCTGCGGGGGCCCATCCGATGGACGTGCGGAGGGAAAAGGGCGGGTGAGTTCTGCGACTGGGGCGGATTTCCGGACGACCGGTATCTCGGGATGCCGCGGATGGCGCTGGTGGCATTCGTGGACAAGGCGCCGTTTCTCGCGAGTGGGAAGCGGTTTACTTTCACGGTGCCTGCGGATGGTAAGCTTGGGCTCTTCGCCAACGATGACGACCCGGCGGGCAATGAAGGCAGCGCCGAGGTCGTGGTGACGGTGGCGTGGTATTAAATCGGGCCGCCGACAGCCGGATGGGTGTGATTCAATGTGGTGCCGGGAAGTCTGCGGTCCCGGAGGGACATCGGAGATTAGCCGGTGGCGTCAGCCACCGGAATCTGAGCAAACGACAGCCCGCCCCGGAGGGGCGATGGAACAAACCGCGAGATCGGCACTCCATCGCCCCTGCCGGGGCGGACTTATTTTGTCCCAAGATCCGGTGGCTGACG
>JANPHH010000452.1:0-2961 GCA_031424375.1 Chthoniobacter sp.
CGTCAGCCACCGGACCTGAGGCACAAAGAGATCGAGCCCCGGCAGGGGCGGCAGAAATTCCATCGCCCCTGCCGGGGCGGAGCGTTTCTTTTCGTGGTCCGGTGGCTGACGCCACCGGCTAATTTCCGGGGAGCCTCCGGCTCCGAGGAACGTCCGGTTTTCAGATGCGTTGGGTATAAGTCCTCATCGCATGACCCCACGGGCAGCCACTACAGATCTGTCCTCAGCGTTGCATCCGCAGTTGTCGCTGCGGGACCGCAGAGTTCCGCACCAGATTCAATCACACCCATTGTTACCTGCCGGCCGGATCGCGGTCGGATGCCGTGCGGCTACCTGGCGTTTTTCGTTGCGATGGCCAGCGGCATCAAGCAACCGAGGACCACAAACAGCAACGGCGTGATCGAGGATAAGAGAACGCCGAAAAACAACTGCGCCTCGGTAAGATTCAGGCGCGCCAACTTCCACAGGCTAAGCGTGAGTACGAAGATGCTCACCACAAAACACAGGATCTGGACGAGCTTCGCAACAGTGTTATCGGCGACGAGGTGGAGGTTCAGGATTTGAACGATTTGATGTTTCATCTGGGGGTTTCGGTTTCTGGGGTTTTGCTGGCGAGATCTCGGAGAGGGGATGTCGACGCGACTTACATTTTCAACTCGAATAACGTGGAAGGCAAGAGGTCACGAAGAGAACACCCGGCACAGTGCCAGAACATGTTTGCAGCCACGTGATCCGAAAGCCTGAGAGGCCTTGCGAGAATGGGAGGTTACAGGCATGCCCTAGCGTTCGCTGGCTTGGCCTGCGCTTGGAATATGACGCGCGCCTTTCTCGCCAGCTTTTCGTAAAGCGCACCGAAGGCGCGGGCATCCGATTCCCGGTAGAGTTGAAGAAACGGCCCGTTGGTTTCAACCAGAGTCAAGACGGTTTCGCCTTTCCACACCACTTCGATAGACCGCGAACCAAGGTGATACCCGCTCCCCACGAACCCGACTTCCGGACCTTCTCCCTTCCTCGCCCGAATCTCGATCGCCTTCCCATCAAGGAGCACCTTGCAGAGATCCTTCGAGTCAAAGGAGCGCGACTCGGTGTGGCTGGCGTTGTCTTCCTCGCCGGGCACGATGCGGCGGACCTGATTCGCCGTGAACTCCCAGTTTTCCCTCAGTTCATTCGGGGCGCCATTTTTGGCAGCCTTCTCGTCGGGCCCACCCAGGCAAGCGCCAAAACGGATGACCATGCCCTCGGGCAAAGAACCGGAAGCCATCCCATTCTCCAAAAGGGCGCGGACATCCACAGGCTCACTTTTCTTGCTGTCCTTGGAACGAACTGGTTCGGCTCCAGCCGGACCGGCCTTCGGATCGGCGATGGCGAGCGGCGCCACAAAAGTGCAAACGATCGCAGTGATGTGTCGGAGTGCTTTCATGGTGAAAGTATCGGCGAATGCGCCGGTGAAGTTGTCATAAAGTTGTGCAGCCTTTGTAAGTGTTTCCTGCTCCCGACATGTGCAGAAGCAGTTGCCCTGTCGCCGCCCAAGCTCATTGAAATCGAAGAGTGCGACCGCCACGAACTGCGTCGGTAACGCCTACCGTGCGATCACATGAATCCGCTCGACCTTGCCAAAGCTGTCCCGCACGAGAAGCAGCGGCAGGCCGCGTGCGGCTTTGAAAAGTTCCTGCTGTTCCCGGTCGAGACCGTCCGGCAGCGGATCAATCGCGGGCTCTTCCACGGCCTGCACTTTGACAAATTCAAGGGGACGCAGGACGGAGGGATCGTTCTTCGCAATCACGGGCGATGGGGACAGTGTGGGTGACTCCGTCGGATTCTCCTGCACAGCGGCGGGCTGCACGGCGACAGACGGGAAGCGTGGCTCGGGCTCCGTGATGAGGGACCATGCACAGAGACCGGCAAAGAGAATGGTGACTGCCGACGCGGCGGCGTAGCGCTGGCGCAGGTGTTGCATGTTGCGCGAACGCGCCTCACGTGCGGCGCGCAGAGGCAGGTCGGATGCTTCGTCAGCGAGACTTTGCAGAAGTGGATCGTTCGGTTTGCGTGGCGTGTTCATCGGATGCGGAGGATGATTTCCCGGAGACGTTCGCGCAGGCGGGCGAGGCGGTGCTCGATGGCCTTGGAGGTGGTGCCGAGTTCGTCGGCGAGTTCGTCGGTGGTGCTGCCGTCGCAGTATTTGCGGCGGAGCAGGGTGGCGTCGTCGGCGGGGAGTTTTGCGAGGGCTTCGTCGGTGAGTTCGGCGGTGTGGTTGGTGGAAGCCTGCCAGCCGGCGTCGGGCCCGAGCTGCGCGGCGCGCCAGTGGGCGAATTTCTCTGCGAGCAGGCCTCGCCGCGCGATGTGCCGCGTGTGATCCACGGCGGCGCAGCGCACCACGCAGCAGAGCCAGCCGGTGAAGTCCTTCTCCTCCGCAAACGGCCGGGCGTGGCGGGCGATGCGCAGGTAAGCGTGCTGCACGATCTCGCTCGCGGCGGAAGTGTCGCCAGAGCGGTGCGCAGCGTAGCGCAGCAGGGTGACGTAGTAGTGCGCGTGAAACCAACGCCATGCCTCCTCGTCCCCATCGGCGAGCAGGCGCGTCCACTCGGCCAGCGCGCGTCCGGCGGGCCGCTCGGTGGTTCCGCTCTCCATGCCGATCAGCAGAGTTGGCCAGGCAGTGAATGTGCGATCATTGCTCACGCTTCTCTGCCTTCGCGCGATCTTCGGCTTTCTTCAAGGCCGCTTCATCCTCGGCTTTCCTCAAGGCCGCTTCGTCTTTCTGCCTGGCCGCTTCTTTCTCGGCTCTCACTGCCCGCATTTCCGCATCTCGTATGGCATCCTCTTCCGCAGCGAGTTGCTCGGCGGCTTTGATGAAGCTCTCCATGCCTGCGATTCCTGCCTCGGTGCCAAAAACCTCGAAGACTTTCTGTTCGGGGCGCGGGTGGGCATCTGCCCAGGGGGCTTGCACGATTTGCGAGCCTGAGG
>JANPHH010000453.1:0-19801 GCA_031424375.1 Chthoniobacter sp.
AAGCGATGACCTCGATCCTCTGCCGCGGGCTCGATGGCTCGACACTCGAAGAGATCATGGATCTGCCCGCCCACTTCGTCCCGCGCATCGTCGGTGGCAATCTCGTCCGCATCCGCTCGCAGACCGTCTACTACATCCTCACCCGGATGAAGAGCGCGTGTAAGGTCTACCAAAACCGTCTCCGCAGCGCTGCGGGCTAGGAGCCGCTCAGCGATTCCACGCCTGCGGCGCGTGTTACCTCAACGTGCGAACAACCATTTCGCGGAATAAGCCGGATTCTCGTCCTCGTCCTCGTCCTCCTACTCGAAACACTCCGAGCAGGAGTAGGAGGACGAGGACGGGGAGGAGGACCCGGCGGGAGGGCCGGGGGGAGGAGTAGAACCCTCCGATTGTTTCCGACAGATGGTGTCCCGCGATCAAAACAGCGTGTCATCCCGAGCGGAATGGAGGGAGCCTAAGCGACCAGAATGAAGTCGAGGGACCTCGGATGGCCGAAAGATCCACGATCCTCCGAAGGCCGAGGTCCCTCGGCTCCGTTACACTCCGCTCGGGATGACAGCCTGTTTTCGAATTCCGGTCCACCCTTTGCGCCTGCCTCTCGCCTGCCTCTCGCTGCCTCTCGCTGCCTCTCGCCTGCCTCTCGCCTGCCTCTCGCCTAGCGCCTCAGTCCCGTGCGGCATCACGCCAGGTCGCGAGGGCGAGGAGCGGCCAGTTATTCCGATACATGTCGTAGCGGAGGTAGAAGACGCGGGGAAATCCGGTGCCGGTCGTCTGGGGTTCGGGCCATGAACCATCGGCGCCCTGCCGCTCGAGCAGGAAGGCGATCCCGCGGCGGATCGTGCGGCGTTCCAACGGAACAGCATCGCCCGGAGCGCACGCCGCAATCAGGCCCATCAGCGCCCACGCGGTCTGCGACGGCGTGCTCGGCCCTTTGCCTTTCAACGTCGGATCATCGTAGCTCGCACACGTTTCGCCCCAGCCGCCGTCTTCGTTCTGGCAGCTCTCGAGCCAGTTTCGCGCGCGCACGATCCACGGCTGGCGCATGTCTTCGCCGATCGCCCTCAAGCCGCGCAGCACCTGCCAGGTGCCGTAAATGTAGTTCACGCCCCAGCGGCCATACCAGGAACCATCCGCATCCTGCGTGCGGCGGATGAAGGCGATGGCACGCCGGACCTCCTGCGACTCGCGCGGGTGCCCGATGAAGCCCAGCAACTCCAGCACCCGGCTGGTGAGGTCGCTGCAGGTCGGATCGAGAATCGCATTGTGATCCGCAAAAGGAATGTCCTCGAGCCAGCGCTGCGTCACGTCCCGGTCAAACGCCGCCCACCCGCCATCCCGGCACTGGAAGCTGAGCAGCCAGCGCAAGGCGCGGGAGAACAAGTCGGAAGTCGGAAGTCGGAAGCTGAAAGTGGAGTCGGCGGCGGCGTGTGCAGATTCGTTCCCAACCCGCGGCTGAGCCGCGCTGATTTTTTCATCCTTCATCCTTCTTCCCTCATCCTTCCCCACCGCCGCCAGCGCGAGCAGCACCATCATCGTGTCATCGGTATCCGGGTAGAAGACGTTGTTGAATTCGAACGCCCAGCCGCTCGGCTCGATGCCCGGATTCTTCGCGCACCAGTCGCCGCGCTGCCGCACTTCCCGGCTCTCGAGCCAGGCTACGGCCCGCTGAATCCGCCCGTCTTGAGCGGGAACGCCGCTGGCCCGGAGCGCGATCAGATTGATCGCCGTATCCCACACCGGCGAGAGGCAGGGCTGAATGCGGAAGTCCTCCGGGTCGTCGACGAACAGCCCCTGAAAGTCGCGCACCGCCTTGGTGTAAAGCGGATCATCTTCCGGGTAGCCGAGGGTCTTCAGCGCGATCATCGCATTCAGCATCGCGGGAAAAATCGCTGCGAGCCCGTCGCTCCCCTCGCCCATCCGGTCCGTCATCCAACGCTCCGCGATCGCGATCGCGCGGGTCCGCCATGGCTTCCATGGGAGCCGATGCAGCGCCTTCAGGAGCCGATCGCACGCGAGGAAAAAATTTGGCCACGACAACCGCGGCTTCCGCCAGCGCAGACCGAGGTCATCCTCCTCGCTCCCCGCCGGGTAGAGTTCGTGGAGCTGTTTGGCGGACGCGAGCTTCCGGGTGGGTTTGAAGTGATTGATGATCGCCAGCGGAACGAGCATGGCCCGGCTCCACGAGGAGAGTTCGTAGAGGTGGAAAAAGCACCAGCGCGGGAAAAAAACGATCTCCACCGGGACCGTCGGCAGGTAGGCCCATGGAAATTGGCCGAGTAGCGCGAGATAGAGCTTCGCGTAGGTATTCATCCGCGGAATACCGCCGAGGCGGAGGATGCAGGCGCGCGCCTCGCGCATCCACGGAGCGTCCGGCGAATGGCCGGCCAGCTTCAGCGCGAAATAGGCTTTGACGCTGGCGTTCACGTCGCTCGGGCCGGCGGTGTAGATATTCCAGCCGCCATCGGGAAGCTGCCGGCGTCGGATGTGCGCCACGCATTTTTCCTGGAGCACCGGGTCCACTTCACCAGCCCAGTGCATGAAGAGGACGTAGTCCGAGCAGAGCGTGCTATCGACGACGAGTTCGCCGCACCAGTGACCGTCGGGATGTTGCAGCCGGAGAAGATTTGCCTGCGCGCGGCGAATCGCGGCGGACAGCGGATCGCGCAGCGTATCGGCGGGGTTCGGCATCAGGGTGCAGCGGGCGCGGGTGCAGCAGCGGTAGCGTGACCACGACCCGCGCTCACGCCGTTGAAGGCGTCGATCTGCGCGCTCGGATCGCCTTTGGGTTTCGGACCGAAGTTAAAGCGGATCGTCTTCCACAAATCTCCCGGCTGGGCGTCGATCCCGAGCGCGGCGGTCGGTTCGTAGCCGCAGTGCATCATGCAGTTTTCGCAGCGCACGTCGCGGGCGACTCCATCGACCACGCCGATCGCGTCCCAATTCGTCTTCTCGAGCAGCTCGCGATAGGTCGCGTAGTGACCGTCGGTCATCAGGTAGCACGGCCCTTTCCAGCCGCGGACATTGCGCGTGGGAATGGCCCAGGCGGAGCACGTCAGATCGCGCTTTCCCGCGAGGAACTCCAGATACACCGGCGTGCCGAGGATCGGAAACTTCGCGGCCCACTCCTCCACTTTCGCGAACTTCTCCACGGTCAACTTGCGCGTGAGGTAGAAGTCCTCGGGCTGCAAGCCGAGCCGCGTGACCATGTCCTTTTTCGCCGCGTCATATTCGTAACCGGGAGCGATTGTGTGGCCATCCACCCCGAGGCTGGAGAGAAACGCGAGCATATCCTCGATCTCCTGCACATCGGCCTCCTTGTAGACGGTCGTATTCGTCGCCACCTGGTAGCCGAGGACTTTCGCCATGCGCATCGCCAGCACGCACTCACGGAAGACGCCCTCGCGCTCGACGATCAGATCGTGCGTCCGCTCGAGGCCGTCGACGTGGACATTCCAATACATCCACTGCGAAGGCGCGATCACCTCGCCCTTCGGCGGCGATTTCGGCGCGCGGATCTCCTCCGCGTGCGGGGCGCTGATCAGCTCCTCGCTGAGCAGCACCTGCAGCAGATTCTCCACCTCATCCCGCGACGGCAAACCCGCGACGGCGCCGTGAAACGCGGCGGCGAGGTAGTCCCGCATCTTCTTCCGCATGAACATTCCATTCGTGCAGATGTAGACGATCCGCCGCTGTGCGAGCAGGCCCTGCACGAGCGCCTCGATGTGCGGGTAAATGAGCGGCTCGCCTCCGCAGATCGAGACCATCGGAGCCTCGCATTCGTCGGCCGCCGCGAGGCAGTCGGCGAGCGGCATCAGGTCCTTGATCGAAGTCGAGTATTCGCGAATCCGGCCACAGCCGGTGCAGGTGAGATTGCACGTATGGAGCGGCTCAAGCTGGAGCACCGTCGCAAATTTCGCCACGCCCCGCACCTTCTTCCCGACGATGTGTGCAGCAATTTTCGCCGTGAGGGGCAGAGGGAATCTCATTGAGCGGTGGTGATATACGCGGGCTGCGACTGTGGCAATCGCGCATCATAGACCGAATGCGCGTGACGAAAGTTCAATGATGACAACGCCAAATCGTTGCCGCAATCTGCCCGCCCTTTTCACCCCAAAAATCGAAACCCAAATGGCATCTCCCATCATCCTCAAAAACAAGGTCGGCATCAACGGCGTCGGCGCCGGCGTCTGGAACCTCGGCCCCGGCAATGACCCATTCGGCGGACCGACCCGTGATCCGATCCCAATGCTCGAACGCCTCCCGCTGCTCGCGGAAGCCGGCATGTCCTACTACGAGGCGCACGACGTGGAGATCACTGCGGAGATGGCACCCGCCGCCGCGAAGATCGCGAAAAAACTCGGCCTCAAATGCGCGATGTACACCCCCAGTTTCTTCGCCGCGCCCATTTTCAAGGATGGCGGCATGACCTCGAACGACGCCGCCGTGCGCAAGCTCGCGCTGCAAAACGCCTTGCAAGCCGTGGACACCACGGTGCTTCTCGGCGCCAAGACGATGGTCTTCTGGAATGGTCGCGAAGGCTTCGATTTCGTCCTCGCGAAAAACGGCCGGGACGCCTTCAAGCGACTCGTCGAGGGCTTCAACAAAGTCGGGCAATACGCGAAGAAGAACTACGGCGCGAAGATCAAATTCGCCATCGAACCGAAGCCAAACGAACCGCGGGCCAACATGTACCTCGCGAACGTGGGCGAAGCGCTCTACCTCATTTCGCGCCTCGACGGGGAAGTGCAGCCGCTCTTCGGCCTGAACCCGGAAACCGCTCACTCCCGCATCGCCGGCCTCGACTTCCTCTGGGACATCGACCTCTGCCTCGAGGCGGGCAAGCTCTTCCACATCCACCTCAACTCGCAGGACGGCCAGCGCTACGATCAGGACCTCCCCTTTGGCTACACCGAGCCGCTCAAGGACCTCGCCCTGCTCGTCACCCTTCAGGATGCAAAGTATGCCGGGCCGATTTGTTTCGACGTAAAAGCCCCCCGCGTGGACGACCCGAAAAACATCACCGACGTCCTTACCGTTTCCTCAAACAACCTCGTCTGGCTGTGGGAACGAGCCCTCGCCGTCGACCGCCAGAAGATCGCCGCCTTCCGCGCCGCAAACCGCCTCACTGCGCTGAGCGGCTACCTCGCGCAGTGCCTCTACGGCAAGTGACCGGCCTCCCGACGCGCACGCATTGACCTGTCTCGCGGGTCGACTCCAAAACAGAAAACCTCCGCGGCCGGTCAGCCGCGGAGGTTTTGCTTTGGGAAGATTGAAGTCGCGGCGAACCGCGGCCGCCCCCCCCCTTTATGCGTCGGGCTTGGTCTTGCGCAGACCGATCACCTTGTCACCCAGCTTGAACTGGCCGCGCTTCTTGAGGATCTCCACGCGCTCGAACCGCTTGAGGACATTGCGTTTGGCGGCGATGGTGCTTTGGCCTTTGAGACTACGATGTTGGGACATAAAAAGAGAATCTGGATGGTGAAAAGGGGCGCGCACTATACCGGCTGACCGCTTCCCGGCAATGCCTTTTTCGCCGCATGTCGTCGTGCATTCGAACCCGGGCATATTCGCGCGAGCAAAGCCGGAGTCGTGCGCCGTTCGCGATGGCGCTCGCCCGCGACGCGGTGGTGGTGCAGGTCGTCGGGGTGCGAGTGGGCGGCGCGCAAGTGGGCCATGGCCTCGGCAGCGAAAAAGGCGGGGAGCCGGCTCTCCCAGCCCGATGGCCAGTCCGATCTTGCCTTTGGCCTGTCCGTTCAACTCCGGTCGCCGGACCGCGGGTTCCATAGCGGAGTGTCCGCGCTGGCTCGCAACGCGATTGCGGGAAGTAGCCGGCCACCCGGCGACTGATCACTCGACACGCGGAATGACGCGGCCTAATTTCCCGCCTCTTCCCGCCCAGCCTCATGAAAAAATCCTCCGCCTTCACACTCATCGAACTCCTCGTCGTCATCGCCATCATCGCGCTGCTCGCCGGGATCGCCCTCCCGGTCTTCAGCAAGGTCCTCGAGCGGGGCAAGGCGACGAGTGACGCGAGTAATCTCAGGCAAATGGGCATCGGGATCGCCGCGTATTTGAACGACAACGAGGACCAGATGTTTTCCCTATCGGTCGGCGCCAGCTCCGGCGGCCCCACCACGTGGCCGGAGATTCTGCAGAGCAAGTACGTCTCGAACTGGAAAGTGTTTCGCTCACCCTTCGACAAGCGTCCGGACCCTAAAAACTCACCCTTTCCCGTGAGCTACGGGATCAATCAAAACCTCTTCGGCGTCAGTGCCTCGAAATACGTATCGCCCTCGCAGCTCATCACCATGGCTCCCATGATCGCGAGCGGCGGGGCCGAAGTCACCTTCGCCGGGCAGTCCACATCCAACGTATCTCTCCCGATGCCGGTCGGAGGCACCAAAAAGGGAACCCATTTCAACCGCACCCTGATCAACGCCCTCTTCGCGGACACTCATGTCGAAAGTCTCAACTACGTGAAGTTTTCCGACAGCTCTTCCGAAGACGGTCTGAAGACGTGGTTCGCGGAAGGCAAGCCCAGCACACCGACGCCGTAAAAGACGTCCCCGGATGCCAGGGCTGGTCAGTGGTCTGGTATCCGCGCTTAGCCCGCCACTTCATCCACGAATCGACACGCCCCCTCCACGCAGGCGTGCAGCCTTTTCTGATAAGTGGCGCGGGGAATCTCGATCGCGCCAAACGTCGCCAGATGCGGCGTGATCCACTGCGTATCGAGCAGCGAATACCCCCGCTCTCGCATTCGCACCACGAGCGCGTGCAACGCCACCTTCGACGCGTCGGTGACCTCATGAAACATCGACTCGCCGAAAAACGCGCCGCCGAGCGACACGCCGTAAAGCCCACCCGCCAGCCGACCGTCGCACCACGCTTCCACCGAATGCGCATGCCCGAGCCGATGAAGCGCCACGTAGCTCGCGATGATCTCCTCATTGATCCAGGTGTCTTCGCGGATCGCACACCGCCGCATCACTTCTTCGAAACCCGCATTGATCCTGATCTCGAACGGGTTCTTGCGGAGCGTCCGCTTTAGCCCATGAGGAATGTGGAAGCCGTCGTCGATCGGGATGATCGCCCGCGGGTCGGGCGAGAACCACGCGATCTCGCCATCATCCCTGGCCATGGGGAAAATTGCGTTGCGATAGGCATGGAGCAGCAGTGTCGCCGGGATCATCCGCGGCGTTTATGCCGCAGCCGGCACTGCCATGCAATCGTCGCGCGCCAGCGCACTTTCCCTTTCCATTTTTTGCCGCGCCCCGTTATTTACGAGGTCACATGAAAGCCATCCTCGCCTTGATCCTGCTGGCCGCAGCCGGCCTTTCGTTCAGCGGCTGCGAAAGCGACGTCCCGCCCGATCCCGCCGCGAAGCGCGGAGGTCCCACCGGCAGGGGCTCCCTCGTGCAGCCGGACAAGTCCGAGGATCCCGTGATTCGCGAGAATACCCGGGTGGGCTATTAGCATGGCTGAGCCAGCCAGCGCTTCGCGCATTGTCATCCTCGATTTCGGTTCGCAGTACACCCAGGTCATCGCGCGACGGATTCGCGAGTGTCAGGTCTTTTCCCAGATCCTGCCCTTTGACACTCCGGCGAAGACCATCGCCGCCCTGCGCCCCAATGGCCTGATCCTCAGCGGCAGTCCCTGCAGCGTCTACGCGAAGACTGCGCCGCATCCCGACAAAGCGATCTTCGACCTCGGGCTGCCCACGCTCGGCATCTGCTACGGCGTGCAACTCATGGCCCACCACCTCGGCGGCAAAGTAGAGCACAGCGAACGCCGCGAATATGGCAGCGGCTTGCTTACTCAGACCGGCAGCAGCCCGCTCTTCCACGGGTTGCCGAAGACGCTCGATATCTGGAACAGCCACGGCGACAAAATCACCCGCCTTCCGCGCGGATTCCACGCCGCCGGCACGAGCGACAACTCGCCCTACGCCGCGGTCGAACACCCGAAGAAGAAATTCTACGGTCTCCAGTTTCATCCCGAGGTAGTCCACACGCCGCGCGGCAAGGACATCCTCTCCAACTTCGTTTTCCAAATCTGCGGCTGCAAGATGGATTGGACGATGGGTTCGTTCATCGACCAGACCTGCGCAGAAGTCCGGCAGCAGGTCGGCAGCGATCACGTCATCCTCGGCCTCAGCGGCGGCGTGGATTCCAGCGTCGCCGCCGCACTCCTGCACAAGGCGATCGGCGATCAGCTCACCTGTGTCTTCGTGAACAACGGCCTGCTGCGCTCGAACGAAGCGGAGACCGTGCAGCGCGTCTTCGGCGACAATTTCCATGTAAAGCTGAAGTACGTCGATGCGAGCACCCGTTTCCTGACCAAGCTCAAAGGCATCACCGATCCGGAGCGCAAGCGGAAGATCATCGGCCGCGAATTTGTGCGCGTCTTCGAGGATGCCACGAAGGCACTGACCCGCGGGAAAGAGTCGAAATTCAAGTTCCTCGCGCAAGGCACGCTCTACCCGGATGTGATCGAAAGCGTCGCCATCGCCGGCAATCCCGCCGCATTGATCAAATCGCATCACAACGTCGGCGGGCTGCCGAAAGACATGAAGTTCCAGCTCGTCGAGCCGCTGCGGCAGCTCTTCAAGGATGAGGTCCGCGAAGTCGGCGCACAGCTCGGCTTGCCCAAGGAGATCATCCAGCGCCAGCCCTTTCCCGGACCCGGCCTCGCCGTGCGCATCCTCGGCAAGATCGACCGCGACGGCCTCCGGATTCTCCGCGAGGCGGATGCCATCGTCGTCGCCGAGATGAAGGCGAGCGATTGGTACTACCGCGTCTGGCAGAGCTTTGCCGTGCTCCTGCCGGTGAAAAGTGTGGGCGTGATGGGCGACGAGCGAACCTACGCGCAGACCATCGCCATACGCATCGTCGAGAGCCAGGATGGCATGACCGCTGATTGGGTTCGGTTGCCCTACGAGTTGCTGGCGAAAATCTCCACGCGGATCATTAACGAAGTGAAGGGCGTGAACCGCGTCTGCTACGACATCAGCAGCAAACCGCCGGCAACCATCGAGTGGGAATAGTGGCAGCGACGGACCCGTCCCGTAAAATAGACCAGCCCTAACACCGGACGCAGGCTATGAACTGCGACCGACATATAGGGCTGGTCCCGCTATTTACTGACGAGCGGCCTGCACCCGGCGGGCGCAGAAAATTTGAACCGCGAAGCAGTGTCTACAGTAAAATTCTGGGGACACAAGTCGTTAGCGTCGAACGGCCCCTCTCCGCTTTCGATCCGGCCGCGCCACCCTCCGTGGAATGATCCATAAACATCTTGCCCACAACGCTTTATACACTTCACTTTTTCACCCCTACCCCGTGAAGAATAATCAAACGCGCTCCGCGAAGCTGACCCAGGCGAACCACGCTCGGGTTATCTCCGTAAACCCACGCCCGCCACGCCGGGGAACAATCAGCCAACCTTGGCAACCCTCGTAATCCCGCGGTCACGAACGCAAAACGGAATGAGACCTTCCCAGTTCGATTGCCCCTCAATGACTGATAATATCGTCCGTCGTCCAGAGGACCCGATCCGGGCCCGCAGAACGGATCTCCATCTCGGTCCGTGAGAGTTGGTGGAAAAAATAGGGCACCCCCCAACGATCCACCATCTCCCCTTTCCCGTTGACGTTCACCCCCTCGGGAATCAGCCGTGACTGCCGTCGATTGCCGCCATTCAGGGCCGCCGTGATCTCGGCATTGGTCCCGATCGGATTCTCACCCGCGATCGTCCGGAAATCCCGCAGGCTCAAGGTCACCTTGTCCAAGTCAATCGCCACCACTTCGGCACCAACCTCATCGACCTTGCCGGCTGGCACCGCAGCCGCGGAGGATCCGGATGCTTCGCGCATTGGAAGTTGCGGTGCTGTCTCGCCCGCCGCCCCAGAAACCGGCAACCGGGTCGCGATCGACGGTGCCGCAGAAACAGGCCCGCCGCCGCTGCCGCTCACCGGACCCACACTTTGCGGCGCTGGCAACTCCGCAGAGGGTGCCACCTTCGCCACCTCGTTTCCAGGGGCTGGGGTGGGAACGCCAGGGGTCGCCGTAGCCAACGCCGTCTGGTCCGAGGTCGCCGATCCGCCACTACCCTCACGGCGGGTGCTGAGCAGCCAGACACCAAACGCGAACGCCGCGCCAACCAAAACGATCCCCAGAACTCGCAAACTTTTCGACGCAGGTCGCGACTGCATCGCCTAGGTCATGAATCCAAGATACCCTCCGTCATACGAGCCAGTGAACCGCGTGAGATTTGGGAAGACAGTTGCGATGTTGCTTTTGCCCACCCCCATCCACCGCGCCAGCGTCGCCGCGTATTGATCCACTGACGTGGTCGGGATCCACCGCCCGGTGCTGGTGTCGTCAGGACCACCCACAGCGAGCGTCGGGAAGGTTCCGTAGGTCTTCCGCCCGTTGACGGCGCCACCCACGATGAGTTGATGCGTCCCCCAGCCGTGATCACTGCCCAAGCCATTCGACGGGAACGTTCGGCCGAAGTCACTCGCCGTGAAGCTCGTCACTCGGTTGATGAAATTCGGATCCCCATAGGTGACGCCGATCTGTTTCATTGCCTTCTGAAAAGCCCAAATCGACTGGCTTAGCTCCGCGAGCAGGTTCGCCTGCGAGCCGATCACCACATTTGCGTTACTATTCACCCCAGTGGTGGCGCAGGTAGTCTGTCCAGTGTGGGTGTCGTATCCGCCCACGGTCACAAAAAAGATCTGCCGCTTCATTCCCAAGCCACCATTGACCCCGCTGGCCCGATAACCCGACTCGATAATCTGAGCAACCATCTTCAGTTGCTGCATCAAACTCGATGTAAATGTCGAACCACCATTTGGGGTCACCACCTGGTGCGCCGTGGCCGTCTTGCTCCAGTTCGCGATCGTATTCCAGTAGTTCAGACCGCCCGCCAATGTCCCAGAACTGCTGTTCGACAGCGCCGCACTCAGTCCCTGGCCCGTGGCAATCGTGTTATCCAGGGCATTCGCGTAACTCGATGTGTAGAGATTCTGGACCGCCTTGTCGCTTTTCAAAATCGCTTTAAGGGCAGCGTCCCGCGCCGTCGTCGCCGTTGAAGGATTGGACGGATTCGCCAGCGTCACAATTCCGCCCGTCCCCACTGCGTATTGCTGAACAGAACCACCTACCTCGAACGTATTCGTGCCGGCAATCGTGATACAGGTCGAAAGCACGTCCAGACCCGAGGTCGGATTGACCGGATTGCCGGAATGCAGCAGATCGGCCATCCGCCCCCCCCAACCGGTGGACGGCGCCTGGTCCGGAATTGACGTCTGCCACTGCGTGACCTGATCGGCATGCGAGAAAAGCTGAGGCGGCTTCGAGACACTATTCGCGGAATACTGGGCCTTCGTCATCGGATAGACGAGCGGCCCCGCGTTCAGAACCGTGGCGACCTTGCCCAGATCGTTGAAGCCCGGGGCTTGATTGAACATCTGCGCAAGCTCATACAACGCCGGGTTCAACCCGTAAGAATGCCCGTCGCTGTTCAACGGACTCAGCGCCTGCGCCGTTGCACCGCTCCCGTCCGCATTCGGGATCGCGAGCACCGGGGTCCGGATCGAAGCATAGTTCGACCACTCCGCGGGAATCGTCGGAATAATCAGATTGTTCGAGTCGTTGCCTCCAGAAAGGAAGATACAGACCAACGCCTTGTAATCGGAGAAAGGCCCCTGGCCCAGCGCGGCATTGATGAAGTGCAAGTCGCGGAGGCAATTGCCCAGCGCTGCCGTGCCCAGCGCGGCACACGCGGAGCGACGGATAAAGTCACGGCGATTGGAAAGGTAGCGATCGGATTTCATGGCGGAACTATTTCTGAACTGCGTACTCAGCAGAGGTGAGGATGAGGTGAATGATGGCCCGCACCCGATCGCGCATCTGCTGATTGGTCGGCGTTGTCATCGGGAAATTCGTGAAAGATCCAACCGCGTTCACGAGGTCGAGGCCGGCGTTATTCGTGCAGTTTACCGGAACACTGAAGCGATTGGCGTCAATGACCGTCACCGCGTAGGCCGCGTTGATCGCCAAGTTGGCGGTATTCGCTGAATTTCGGAACGTCCCACCACTCACTCCGGAGATCGTCACCGTACTGCCATTGGCCAAGCCATGACTCGCTGCGGTGATAACGCACGGGTAGCCGAGCCCGATGGCAGTGAGCGGACGCTTGCCGATGATAAAGTTCTGAATGATGGACTTCGTCGCTGCTTCCAGTGGAGCACCGACCAGGATGTCGGCCAGTTCGTCAATCAATCCAGGAATCCCGCTGTCTGCCGTTTTTCCCGGAACAAGGTAGGCGCCGATATCCATGACGACACTGCCACCTCCGTTATTGAAGCTGCTCAGACCGTTTAGATTGCCGTTTCCACCACCGGTCCCGATAAACATGTTCGTCAGGCTGTTCGTGAGGTTCGAGATGTTGGTATCAGTCGAAAGCTGGAACTCCGGCGAATCCAGATTGGCATTGGATAGCACCCCGGGGAATTTATAGTTCGGGAAGAAGTAATTGAACACCGTAGGCGCGTTCAGCGGCGATTGCGAAAGAGTGGCCTCCGTTGACCCGAGAGTGAACGTGCTCTCATTGATCGTCACGACGCCCGAGCGCCCCATGGGCGGAGGAACCAGGGGAAAAAGGGTGGTGCCATTTTGCGAACCGGAGGGCTTCGGGTAGGTGCCCAGGTTCGATGACACCGGGAGATAGGAGACCTGAAAGTGATCCTCATCCGCGGGCAGGATTCCACTCCCGGTAATCGGGGCGATGACGACAAATTCGGCATCTGCAACCGGCGAACCAACCACCGGGACGTCAGCCCAAACATGATCGCCCGTTTGCAGGTTGTGGTTCACGTTGCAGTTGAATTGAACTCGGTTGTTGCTGCTGATCGGCGTGTAGCTGGTGCTGATCTTCGGCACGATGACATTACCCGTCCGGGCGGCGGTCGGCGTGTCGGCTGTGAGAACAGTGAAGGACGTGGTGCCGGTCGTCGTCTGCACATCATAGATTCCGTCCGCCGGCGTTCCTCCGTAGTTCCCGGTGACCGTCCCCGTCGCCGCCGTTGGAGCCGACGCGCAATTCGAAAGAACGGCAAACCGTGTGCCATCAATCACAGTGACCGCGTACGTGCTATTGATGGTCGGCGTGAAGCTGCCACCCGTCACACTGGCCATCGTGACCACGTCACCTTCGGCCAATCCGTGCGGCGCAGTCGTCGTTACGATGCACGGGTAGCCGGTCGCGATCGAGGCGATGCTCGCCGTGGAATTCCGGGTCAGAACATCCAGATAGACCCTGCTCTTTAGAGTGGTCGTAGCACTATTTGGAACAGGGATCGCGATGTTCGTTTGCGGTCCGCCTGTATTCACGGTCATCACATTGCTCCCTGCGGCCTGGGAGTAAGTGACGTTGACCATCCCCGTGGCGTTTACATCGATGGTGTTGCCGCCCTGAATATTTCCAGTATTGGGAGTCGAGGCCGCCGCGCAACTGGACGCGACAGTAAAGGAGGTCGAATCAACCACCGTAACCGGGAAGGTGCCGTTGATGGTAGGAGTAAAGGAACCACCGGATACGCTGGAGATCGTCACGCTGTCGCCCGTCGCCAGACCGTGGGCGACTTGCGTGGTTACCCGGCACGGATTGCTCACCTCACGCCAGGTCGTATAACTGGTCGGGGGGGAACTGCAACTGACGCCCGTAACCTGGAAGGTGGTATCGTCAATTCCGACGACCGAGAGGTTCGTCGAATTGATCGCCCCCACGAAGGCACCGCCATTGACTCCATTGATGGTGACACCATTGGTTGTGGAGCCAATCGCGAGGTTGTGGGGCGCCGTGGTCGTCACGACGCAAGGATCACCGACCGCTACAGACGCCACTTGGAAAACAGTCGTGGTGTCGATGGGGAGTGTAAACGAATTGGCGCCCGTTGACGTTGCAGAAACCGCACCGTTGATCGTCGAACTAAATTGTCCGGAAAGACCCGTTGGCCACACCGTATTCAGCGGACCCGGCAACCCATGCGGCTGGCTGGTGGTGATGACGGTGGGATTGCCGGTCCCAATGCTGGCGATGGTCGTGTGGGTGGCCGCGATGCCCAAACTGGCGCCGATCGAGTAGGTCGTACTTGTGGGGTTGGTGAAGGGGGTCGGCGGGACCGTGCTCGTGTAGTTCGCTTTGAAATTCAACGCGACGTTGGATCCACTGCTGAGATCGTTTACAGCACTGGTCGTGATTCGGAGTTTGTTCGCATTCACGGTGTTCGCCGGAAGCTGGGCATATGTCCCGGTGTAGGGAATCGCAGGGAAGGCGCGAGCCGCTCCCGTGAGCCGGAGCATCGGCTCACGCTGCTTGCCGAATGCCGGATTCGCAGCGACGGCGGTGGAATTGCGGGCTTCACCGTCGAGCAGGATCTTCCGCACAACGGCCCCGAGGTCACCCCGCACACCAGCCCCGTTGTCTTTCCAAGCCTGCACGACGCGGTAGACATAACCCGCACTCGGGTTGCTCGTCACCAGACGCTGGATTAACTGACGGCAAATGTAAGGAGGAACGTTGTCGTTATTGCAGATGTTATCAATTACTGTGTCCAGTTCCTTGAGTCCATATTGGTCGTAAGGATGCGGTTGCGTGGTCCCGCCGCTATCAAACTGGGACCCAGTGATCGGGGCGATCGTGGTCGTATACGCCACCGGGGTGACCGACGCACCGGTGACGGTCGCGCTCGAATAGGTCGGGGTGCCCGCCGTCAAGTTGATATTGGTCGCGCTGCTGCCCGTGGTGCCGACATTGAACGAGTATGAATCAACAACGTTGGTAACAACGAGCATTGCGTTGATCGGAGCACTGAATGTCCCGCCATTCACCCCGGAGATCCTGACGGTGTCTCCGATTTTCAATCCATGGACAGTCGCTGTATTCACCTTGCACGGTGAGCCCCCCGAGACGCTGCTGAGCGTGACGCGTGGAGTCTGGCCAGTGGCCGCAGGGGTTACGACATTGTTGAGCAGCAGCTTCGGATTGACGAAGTCGTGCTGCCCGGGAACGAGAACCATCGCATTGAGGAAGTCGCTCGCCGGACCGAAGTTCGTCGGGAGCCGCCCGTTGCTCTGGTTCGGCTGCGCGTAATTCCAGCCGGTCAGCAACCCGGCGACGCCGAGAATCGAAGGCTGCGTGTAAGTCGCCACGAGTCCCGCGGTGGAATCCAGGACGAACTTGCCATCGTCCCACGTCCGATTCAGCCCTACGGAGAAGAGCTGCATGATTTCCCGAGAATAATTCTCATTCGGATGACGCCCGAGTGAGAGGTCCTCCTTCTGGTTTCCCCGCATATCCAGATAGATGCCCATGGCTGGGGTGAGAGTGACATTCTTCAGCACGCCCCGGAAGGTGCCGCTATCCGTGCGACCGCTGCTCGGCAGGCAGTAATCCACCAGTGTGTCGTAGTAGTCCGCGAGGACGCGTCCATTGTCCCGCAGCGGTCCGGTGTTATTGGCCCATGAAACGACCAGAATCTCGCTTAAGGCGAAGGCGAGACGCTGGCGCAACTGGTCCTCTGCCGTGACGGAGTATTTCCACCACGCATTGGTGAAGAGGGACGATGGGTAGGGCAGATTGATGTCCGAGCTCACTCCCGCCACCACGTCATTGGACGTTCGGCTGGGTGCCTTGGTGAGTTGGTCATCGATCCACTGACTGAAGGAATGAGTCTTCAGGTAGTCGATATCGAGCGGACTTGCACCGAAGGTCGCCTGATTGAGGAAACGTGCGGCGTGGGCGGGATTGGAGGGGCTGTCGGTCATGCCCGGGTCCGGATACGTCGATGAATCCGGCGGAATCTGCGAACCCTCCACTCGGGTCAGGTTGCCGCGGATTTCTCCACTTGGGTAGTTTACGGAGTGGACGTTTAGATACACTTTACCCCCGCTGATCGCATCGCGAACCTGCTGAATGCTGGTGAATGTCCCCCCTGCAGCGAGGTTCCAGATATACCCGCCGTCCGCCGTCCTCAATTCCGGGTGGTTCTGGTCCACGTCGTCGATATCAAAGACGATTTCACCGGCCGGATGGGAACCAAACGCGTCCGAGTGAAGATGATAGCCGGTCCTCGCCGACGACAGGCCCTGGTAATAAAAATGCAAGACCGCCTGCGTCTGCGCATCGTCGAGTTGCAAATTGGCCGAACCACTCGCCTTCGTGTTTGACGATCCCTGCGGACCGAGGTTCGTCGAGTAAATGGTCCCCGTCACCGGTGCGAGATCCGGATAGTCATACGGCTGGAAGATATAAGTGGGGGCCGTTCCGCTGAGAGGATAGCCTTGGAGCGAAGCGCCGCCATTTGGGATCACCGGTGTCACGCCATTCGGGTTGGCGTCACCGGTGACCGCGGGGGCCGTTCCGATGTCGTCCTGACACCACCCCATGGAAACATAATCGTCAGCATCCGTCCCCGTGTTGTGCAGCACGTCGAAGTAGTATCTCTGCCCCGCAACGAGTTGGAGCCACTGGGTTTGTTGCGTGCCCGAAGTATTCCAGGTCCTTTTGATCGCCGCCGGGGAAAGCCGCTTTACCGTGGCGCGACGAACCCGGTTTACAGATTCCGCGTCATTCGAGATCCATAGTTCGGCCGTATTATTGGCGTCGATCCAGAAATAGTAGTTCCCAGTCTTCGGCGGAACGATGTAACCGCGCAAGCGCCGGTTGACGTTGTTCCCGTAATTAGTGTCGTCATCGAGCCTCGGAATGGTGCCGTCTGCCGTAACCGCTCCATTTGATGCGAGCGTCTCACGAGTTACGCTGCCCACGGGGTAGATCGTGAAGTTGACGATGGAACTGCCCGCGACGCTGCCGGCGGCGACATTGATCGCGTTGACCGCCACATTGTAGACGCCCACGGCCGTCGGGGTGCCCGAAATCACTCCGGTCGCGGATGTCAGCGTCAATCCCGGAGGCAATGGTCCGCTATTGATATCCAATGCGTAGCTCGTCGCGTTGGCACCGATATTCGGACTCGAGAGAGAGAAGGTGAAAGGCACAGAGACGTAGCCGACCGCGGTCAACGAATTCGTCACCGGCGTCACCTTTTGAGACTGGGTGGGCGCCGGGAAGAGGCGCGACTGCGGAATGATTTCCTTGGGCTGGCTGGCGCTCCACCAGTAGAGCTTCGCCTCCGCGGCGCCGCTGCTATTCCAATAGTCGATCTGGATGTCGTACGGGATGCTCGCGGTCAGATTGATCGTGTTGATGTAATCGGCCGCCGACCCCGTCGTCCAACGGTCGATCAGCAGCACCCCATTCACCCAGACCTTCGCGCTGTCGTCTCCGCGGAAATCTATAAAGTAAGTTTCCGAATACTTCGGCAAAATCTGTCCGGTCCAACGAACCGAGAATGCATTGTTCGTGGCCGCCGAAGTCATTCCTCGAGGTCCTGCGGTCGCCGTGCTCGCCCAACCGTTGGCATTGTTGGCGGGAGTAATCGTCGCGCTATTCACCGCCGCCGGCACGGCCGTGCAGCTAACGGGTACGGAGAAGTGGGTGGCGTCGATCACCGTGACCACGAACGTGCCGTTAATCGCCGGACTGAAACTGCCACCGCTCACTCCTGCGATCGTGACCGAGTCTCCCGTCGAGAGCGAAGTCGCACGCGTCGTGGTCACCACACAGGAAGGATTGCCCAGCGCGATATTGGCCACGATCGTGTTGGCCGTGGACCCGAAGTCGATTACCGCGTCCTCACGAGTCATTTCCGCTGCTCCGTTGAAGATCCCCTGCTGAGTCGGGTAGTCACTCGAGGAGGCGTTCTGATAATTTGCGGTCAACCCCGTTCCGTTGGCAGCCCCCCCTGGATTGATGACCACGCTGGCGCTCGCGGCAGAGCCCACGACATATCCCGCTCCGGAGAGCGCCTTGACGATCGCGACGACGTTTGCCTTTCGGCTGCCATTGAACCTCGGCATAATCGGGATGACCGCCTGAGTCGCAAATCCGGAAAGCGACACCGTGCTGGGAACCGCGTCATAGTCCGTGCCTTCGATCGCAGATCCCGACCTCTGCAAAGGAACCACGATATCCGGCGCCGAGATCGAACCCAATTTGGCAAGACCGCGGGACACCGTGACCGAACCGGTCTCGACTGGCGGAGTGACTGCGTCGCTGGGCTGGGTCGCGATCGGTTTGGTCACCGTCACCGTCACCTGATTGATCAAAGCTGCAGCACTCGAAATCGCCGCCAAGTCCGCCGTTCTTCCATCGGTCATCGCGCTGTTCGGGTTGTAACCGGCCACCTTCTCCGCCCAGTCGGAAACGTGATCATTGTCCGTATCGACATCGGAAACCCGGACGCGGTAGTAGGTATCCGGCGCGGGCGGGACGGTGATCGTCACAGGCGCCCCCGCCGTGGCCCCGCCCATGACCGACTTGCCGGGGACATCCACCCAATTCGCGGAATTGGAAAGGTTGTCGTTCGATTGCAGGAAGTATTTCTTGTACGGGACCGTCGAAAATGTGATCTCGGCATCGCCCGATCCGTTGACGACGATCCTGGCGATCTTGATGATCGAGTCCCTGCTCGATGGGTCGGTGCCCGCAGCGATTTCGGCCCCATTCGTCGCGCCGTCCGCGTCATCGTCGAGCAGGAGCCATCCCGGATCGCTCAGGCTCTCATCAGGCACATCATACCGCATGCCCCACAGTTTTTGAGTCGTCGCCTCGTCGATTTGACCTTGCGCTGAACCCGAGGACCCCAGCGAGATCGCGGTGACGATTGCGATCGACGCGGCACGAAAGTACGCAGCAAGAGGGAAGGAGGATGTGCTCATGGGGGGGAAATATACCCCGCTTCGCTGCGCGGAACTGGGACTTAGCGCAAGTGGCGGGGGGAAGCTGAAGCCCGATGTCTTTAAACGCCCGTGCCGGCAGATGCAACAGAAATGGCATCGATTGAAAGCGGAGAGGCGCTGGGCCAGCACGCGGTCGTGCGCGAGCGGGTCACCGGACTCGCGATCGGCCGGCTTCGCCGCGTCGATCTCGGTATCTATACGACAGCTCGCTGAGGCCAGCGTGGATCGCCGCCCCGGCGGCCTTGTCACGAAAGCTGGCGCAACGTAAGGCATCGCTCTAAATGAACGGTCAGCCGAGCCATCACGCGCAAACCCTCCGCCGCTGGGAGAGCGCCGGCCTGTGGCTGTTTCTTGTCGTGATCCTGGTGTTTGGCGGGATCGTGGAAATGCGCTCGGTTTTCCTCAAACGGCGGATGACCGATGCGGACGATTACTTCCGCGCGGCGTGGGCGGTGCGGACGGGGCAGGACATGTATTCCGTCGTGGACACGAACGGCTGGCATTACAACTACCCGCCGCTCTTCGCGATCCTGCTGGTGCCGCTGGCGAATCCGCCGCCCGACGTGGACAACGCCGGCTATCTCCCCTACCCGGTCTCGGTCGCCGCCTGGTATGCGTTCAGCGTCGCGTGTTTCTTTCTCGCCGTGCACTGGCTCGCCTCGGCGATCGAAAAACTTTCGCCCGCGCCCCCCGCGCGCTGGAGCCGGAAGTGGTGGTGGCTGCGCTCGGGCACGGTGCTCGTCTGCCTGATGGCGGTGGGGCGCACGCTCTCGCGCGGGCAGGTGAATACGCTGGTGCTCTTGTGTTTCGCCGGAATGATCGCGCTGTTGCTCGCGAACCGGCGGTTTGCGGCCGGGCTCTGCCTGGCGGTTCCGATTTGCATCAAACTCTACCCGGCGTTCCTGCTCATCGTTCCCGTCCTCCGGCGC
>JANPHH010000454.1:0-5093 GCA_031424375.1 Chthoniobacter sp.
GGCGGGCCTCGCGGATTTCCGGACGCAGTACGAGGGATTTCTGCGCGAGATCGCGCGGCTGCACCCGGGGGCGAAACTGGTGCTGCTCTCGCCGCTCGCGGTGGAAGGCGATGCCGCCCGCAACGCCGACGTCGCCGAGTATGCCGCGGTGATTGCCGATCTCGCGAAAGCGCGCGGGGCGCAGTTCGTGGATCTCCTTTCCGCAAGCCAAAAGGCCTATGCCGAAGAAACCGCGCCGCTCACCACCCAGGGCATTCATCTCAACGCCGCGGGCTGCCGCCGGATCGCGCCGGTCATCGCACAGGCGCTGCTCGGCGAGGCCGGGATGAAGCGCGTGGATACTTCCCGCATCGAGGAGGTCGCCAAAGCCGCGGCGCAGAAGTCGCGCGCCGTCGCCGACGTGGTGCGACCGAAGAACGGCGTGGTCTATTACGGCGTGCGCAAGCGGCCCGAGGAGAACGCCGCCGAGATCCCGCGCTACCATCAGATCATCGAGCAGGCGGACGCGATCCTGCACGAGTTGGTAAACCAGCCGAGCGCCCGGTTCGCGGATTTTCCGAAGCCCTCGCTGCCTCCGCTCCCGGAGGGGAAAAGCATCCCGGATCGCTACAGCGGCGGCATCCTCAAGGAACCCGCCGAGCAGCAAAAAGACCTCACCGTCGCCGAGGGCTACACCCTGAATCTCTTCGCCTCCGAGGCGGAATTTCCCGAGCTGAAAGCGCCGGTCCAGATCGCCTTCGATGCGCGTGGACGCCTCTGGGTCGTGACCATGCCCTCCTTTCCCCACACCGTCCCCGGCGCGCAGCCGCAGGATAAGATCGTGATCCTCGAGGATACCGATCGCGACGGAAAGGCGGACAAATGCACCGTCTTCGCCGAGGGCTTCGATGCGCTCGACGGCATCGCCTTTCATGAGCGCGGCGTGATCGTCTCCGCACAGCCGCGGCTGCTCATCTTGCAGGATACGAATGGCGACGATCGCGCCGACACCCAGACCGAACTGCTCCGCGGCGTGGATGTCACCGACTCGCACCACGGCGGCATGGTCGCGTCCGACCCGCTCGGGCACTTGATCTTCTCCGACGGCGTCTTCCATCGCTCGCAGTTCGAGACGCCGTTCGGCGTCTTCCGCGGCATCGACTCGACGACCTACCGCCTGCACCCCGACACCGGCCGGATCGAAACCGAGTGGCAGGGCATGACCCCCAATCCGTGGAAGGTCTCCTTCGATCGCTACGGCAGCCTCTTCCAGCGCTTCGGCGGCGGGCACGTGCTCGACGGACTGATGCAGACCTGGACGCCACTCGGCGTTTACCACCCCTACGGCAATGGCACCGTGGTGAACTACGGCAAAGGCTCCGCGCTCAGCGTCATCTCCAGTCCGAACTTCCCCGCCGAATACCAGCAAGGCGTCGCCTCCGCCGCACTGCTCGGCACCTATTGCGTGTCGATCTCCAAGGCCGACGCGACCGGCGGGCCGATCGTCGGCACCGATCGCCTCGACCTCCTCACCTCCACGAACAGCGCCTTCCGCCCCGTCGATTGCGAGTTCGGCCTCGACGGCGCGCTTTACGTCTCCGACTTCTCCAGCCGCATCATCGGCCACGCGCAGCACCCCATGCGCGACCCGCAGTGGAACCACACTCGCGGCCGCATCTGGCGCGTCGTGGCGAACGCGAAACCCATCGCCAAAGACTGGCCGCAGATCGAAGGCGCGACCTTGCCGCAGCTCCTCGCGCTGCTCGACCACCCGCAAAATCTCGTCCGCCACCACGCCCGCATCCGCCTGCGCGCCATGGGCGAAGAAGTCGTGGCCGCGCTCGACAACGCAAAGCCCGCCTCCGAACAGGCGAAGCTCGAAGCGCTCTGGGTGCTGGCGGCGAAAGGGCAGGCGCGTCCCGCGTGGCTGGACGATTTGCTGAAATCAAAGGATCCGATGTTCCGCAGCGCCGCCGTGGGACTCATTCGCTTTCAGGCGCCGCAGTTGCCGGACGCCCTCGCGCTGCTCACCGCCGCGGCGCAGGACCCGCATCCCCGCGTGCGCATGGCGGTGGTGAATGCGGTCTCGCATCTGCGTGCGGGCGGTCAGCCGCAATTTGAGCCCGCCCTCACCCGCCTCACCGCCCCCGAGCCGCCGGTGCAGCAGATGCTCGCCGATCTCAAATCCGGCACCACGCCCATGAAAGGCCGCTCCGTCCCCGTGCTCGAAATCGCGCCCGAGACGAAGGTGGCCCAGTGGCTTTTCCTCGGCGAAAGCGAGACCACCGAGCCGGGCGCCTCCCCCACCGCCGCCGATCAAAAGAAGGGCCGCACCGCGCCGGTCAAAGTGAAAACCTACCGCACCTTCATCGACACCACCGCCGCGCAGACCGCGCTGCTCAGCGTGAAGCACGGCTTCCTCGATGTCTCCGCCAATGGCGTGCAACTCCTCAGCTCGGACAATTCCTTCAGCACCGAGCAGCAAGTGCAGATCGAACTCCACCCCGGCCTGAACAGCATCGAGATCGCCTTCCGCCGCGTGAAACCCGCGCTCCCGCCCGTCTTCATCTACGACCCCCTCGGCCAGCCCCTCGCCGGCGCCCGCTTTGCCACCGACGAGGCCGCGCTCCAGGCCTTCGCCGCCCGCTGGGACCAGGAGCACGCCGCCGACGCCAGCGCCCTCCGCGTCCAGGCCGTGCCGAATCTCATGCAATTTGCCCCCCGCGAACTCCGCGCCAAAGCCGGCCAGCCCGTGCGTATCGTCTTCGAAAATCCCGACCTCATGCAGCACAACTTCGTCCTCGTCGCCGCCGGCGCGGATGAAGAAGTCGGCGCCCTCGCCGACCAAATGGCCGCGCAACCCGACGCAGTCGCCAAAAACTTCCTCCCCACCTCCGCCAAGATCCTCCAGGCCACCCCACTCGTGAACCCCAACGGCCGCGCCGAGCTGAACTTCACCGCCCCCGCGCAGCCCGGCCGTTACCCCTACCTCTGCACCTTCCCCGGCCACTGGCGGATCATGCGCGGCGTGCTCATCGTGGAGTAAGAGCGTGGCCCGGAACTCCTCCCGCGCCGGGTAAACCAAACCAGTCATCCTGAGAGCGCGAACCCGCCGGCGTGTTTTTCCGAGCGGGATGAAACATTTAACAATGACGGTGTCATCCTGAGCGGAGCGCCGCGGGGGGCGAAGGCGGGCGGCGCGCCGTCGAAGGATCTCTAACTATTTCCCCAAAAGGCGTGCGCTCCGGAAGAAATGGTTGGAGATCCTTCGGATCCCTTCCCTTCCACCTTCGCCCCCCGGGAACTCCGCTCAGGATGACACGTGCTTTTGCGGAGGTTTCCCCTCGGTCCCAAGCTCCGACCTGGGCCCGCACCTGTCCTCGAGGCTCTGCTTCGCCGCGGGCGCGCCGGCCCGGCTACTCGACCACCGGCGTCCCTCCGCCCGCCGACGGAGCAAGAGCTTCGCAGACCAAACGCTACTCTCTGCGGCCTTCCAAACTCTGCGGTGTTAGATGAATCGGTTTCGGGATGAGCGTGTGTTTGGTTGCGGCGAGGCGGTCGAGCAATGGCTCGGTATCTCGTTCAACGGTGAGCATGGCGTAATGAGCCGGAGTAAGGAACTGCTCGTCGCGCATGTGGTCGAGCACCTTCAGCAATGGGTCGTAGAAGCCTCCGACATTGAGCAACTCAACGGGCTTGAGGTGCAAGCCAAGCTGAAGCCAGGTAAAAACTTCGATGACCTCCTCAAGCGTGCCAATGCCTCCCGGCAGCGCCACGAAAGCATCCGAGAGTTCCGCCATGCGTTGCTTGCGCTCGTGCATGGACTCGACCGCGATCAGTTCCGTCAGGTGGTGATGGGCGCGTTCTTCGGCAATCATGGCGCGGGGAATGACTCCGATGACCTCACCGCCGACGGCCAGTGCGGAATCCGCGAGCACCCCCATGAGACCGACGCTGCCGCCGCCAAACACGATGCCTAGGCCCCGCCGAGCGCACGCCGCCCCGAAGGTCGCGGCGGCCGTCGCGTATTCGGGAGATGCTCCGAAGCTGGAGCCGGAATAGATGCAGACTCGCCGCATGGCAGGTGAAGTCACTGAACTACTTGATTCGAAACGATGCTGTTGAGTTCGTCCGGAGCACTATGGGTTATGGTTTGCTCACCGGATCATCGGAGGGTTCTCCGATGGCCTTGGAGAGCATTTGGTGGGAAGCCACGGCTGGCCAGATCAGCAGCATCGGAATGAGGATCGGCCACGGAAACTTGGTTCCTGCGAAACCGAAATAACAGATCACGGGCAAGGCAATCGCAGCGATCCAAAGGCAGGCGTTGGCGGTCAGCGTTTTCTTCTTTTCAGATTTAGTCATAAACCCAAATCCGCGATGCGACGGTGTCAGATTCCGACCATGCGCGTCGCTACCGCTATGGTAAGACCGTGACCTGCACGCGGTAGAAACGCTTTCCGGCCAGCGAGGGCAGAGATCCCGTGGCCGTGCCGTCGTCCGTCCACAGCATCGTTCCGCCGGTGCCGGCGATGACGGCGGAGGCGGGCAGCCAGGAGAGCAGATCGCCGCTGTAGAGCACGCGGTAGGTGCGGCCGACCGCGGTCGGGAAGGTCACCGTGGCCGTGCCGGAGGTGCGGTCGTAGGTAGTGAGGAACGCGTAACGATCCGGGACGTTTGATGCGGTGGAGAGGACGAATTCATCGAGGTTCGAGACTCCGTCGCCGTCGCTGTCGAGTGCGGCATCGGCCGCGCTAAAGCGATCCAGCCCGTGGGCGATTTCGTATTCATCCGGGATGCCGTCGCCGTCGCTGTCGGCGGCACCTTGTTTGATCATCGTGAAGGTGTCCGGCGTGCTGCTGTTTTCGCGGAGGAAGGTGGCGTCGAGCCGCGTGCCGTTCACGTCGAGGACGAGCGAACCGAGCTGGAGCAACGAGACATACATGGCCGGATGCGGAGTGGGATTGACCGTGGCGGTGCTGCCGCCGGTCCAACTCGTCGCCTGCCCGCTGCTGCCCGCGACGGCATAGACCGCGCCGAAGTGGTCGCGCGGGCCGGTGAGCGGCTTGAGATAGGCGCCGGACCCGGCCGGGCGTCCGCTGCCCGCGTTCTTT
>JANPHH010000455.1:0-3195 GCA_031424375.1 Chthoniobacter sp.
CTTGTATGAAGGCGGACGGGAGCTAAGATCACGAACGGAGGAACTAAAATATGCCTGATGAAGAAAACGAAATCCAGAAGCTCGAGAGCCAGTTTCCAGCAGTGTCCGGGCAGGCGTTTGCCGCTGCGCGGGAACAGGTGCTGGCCTCGGGACAAAGCGTGCTGCAATCGGAGGGTGGGGTTATTTATCGCGTGTTCTCCGATGGACGGAAGGAGCTGGTAAAGCAGATCGAGCCACCGACGGCGGTCACTCCCGGAACGAAGCTGACGATCCGTTGAGCGCGGCCACGCCAAGGCTGCGGATGTTTGCCGGGCCGAACGGCTCGGGGAAAAGCGTAGAGGGGAGCGGAGTCGGCTCTAGAAATTCGCTCCCAATGAACCGCCCCGACCTCCTCGCCATCATCAAACAGGAAGGACGGGTGTAATGACGAAAAACTGAAACCATGAGCGACTTGATCCCAACTCCCATGCCCGGCGGCGAATTCCTCTTTTACCAATCGGACGATGGCCGCATCCGTCTGCAGGTGCGACTGGCAGAAGAATCCGTCTGGCTCACACAGGCGCAACTCTCGGAGTTGTTCCAGCGGGAACGCTCCGTCATCACCAAGCACATCCGCAACATTTTCGAGGAAGGCGAACTGGTGGAGCAGGCAGTCTGTGCAAATTATGCACGAACTGCCGATGACGGGAAAACCTACCAGACCGTTCACTACAACCTCGATGTCATCATCTCCGTCGGCTACCGGGTGAAATCGCAGCGCGGCACGCAGTTCCGCATCTGGGCCACGCAGCGCCTGCGGGAATACATCGTGAAGGGCTTCACCATGGACGACGAGCGGCTCAAACAACGCGGCGGCGGCAATTACTTCGAGGAATTGCTGGCGCGCATCCGCGACATCCGCTCATCGGAAAAAGAGTTCTGGCGCAAGGTGCTGGAGATTTACGCGACAAGTATTGATTACGATCCCAGCGTGGAGGCATCCCGGCAGTTCTTCGCCACGGTGCAGAACAAGATGCACTGGGCAGCGCACGGTCAGACGGCGGCCGAGGTCATCCATGCGCGGGTGGACGGCACGAAACCACAGGTCGGCATGACGAATTGGGTAGGAGCGAAACCGAGCAAGACCGAAGCCGTTATCGCAAAGAACTACCTCACGCCGGAGGAACTCAACGCCCTGAACCGCATCGTCGTGGCCTACCTGGAATTGGCCGAGGTGCAGGCGCTCAATCGCCAGCCCATGTATATGCGGGACTGGCTGGCCAGACTGGATGATTTCCTGCGGCTGGGCGGGCGGGACATCCTCCAGCACGCCGGAAAGATTTCCCACGAGCAAGCGGTGCAGAAAGCGGAATTGGAGTTCGAGAAGTTCCACCACCCGCAACTTTCGCTGCCATCGCAGGTGGAGCAGGATTTTGACGCAGCGGTGAAGGAATTGAAGAAACTGCCCGCGCCGGGACGGAAGAATAAGAAGCCATGAACAGGCCGCCTGGAAAAAAGCGGGGCACGGCGGTGAACCGTGCCCTAATGCCCCTTCCACATGGGGTGGCGGCAACAGCAGGAGAGTGAACGATTCCAAGCAAATGACCACCCAAAATCTCTGGCCGATCAAATTCGCCCCCTTCCGCACGTCGTGGGCAGAGGTTGTGCAGCACGGGAAATTCACCCTGCGCGGGGTCCGCAGCCCCGCTGCCCGAAAACACCTCACCGCCATGCGCCTGGGCGACGAAGTGCTCTACTACCACAGCCAAGCGGACCGGGCCGTTGTTGGAGTGATGAGTGTCGCCCGCGAAGCCTACCCGGACCCAACGAGCGCCGATCCACAATGGCTCACCTGCGACTTCACGCCGGTAAAAACTCTCCCTCGCCCCGTCACCCTCGCCGAACTCAAAGCCGAATCCCGCATAGCCACCCTCGCCTTGCTGAACCAACCCCGCCTCGCAGTCATGCCCGTCCCCACCGAGCAATTTCAAATCATCGCAGAGGAGATGGCTCGATGAATACCGCAATTCAGTTTGCCAAAGCCGAAGCCGGAGCCAGCCCCGGAGCCGCCGCCTTCCTCGAAGGCCACATCGACGCCTGCGTGATGGAGAGCTACTTCCGCGAGCACATGGCGGAGCGCGACCGACTCTTCCACGACACCGTGGCCCCGCACCTCGCCGCCTACGCCCCCGAGGCCAGCGCCGCCCAGCAGCGCGACTTCCTCACCCACCTCCACCAGACGCTCAACGCCCCCAGCCACCCCATCCGCCACCGCCGCCTCCGCCTAACCGCCGCCAGCCCCGACCTCCTCGCCATCATCAAACAGGAAGGCCGCGTATGAATTCCAATTCCTACGGCCTGACGCCGGAGGCAATTCCGCTTGTCGAAGGAGAGGCAAAATGAAGCGTGGTGTCCCATTCGCTCCGGCTGCCATCGTGGACGGTATCGCCAAATGAACCTCATCTACACCGAGCACGCCCGCCAGAGGATGGTGAAACGGCAACTGCAACAGAAATGGATCGAGCAGGTGATTGCCACCCCTGCCATGATTGAGGCGGATAACACGGATGCAGAATTGGAACATCGGCTTGGCTGCGTCCCGGAGCTTGCTGATCGGGTTCTGCGGGTTATCGACTCCATAACGGAACCGATGCGCGTGATCACAATGCACCTCGACCGCAACATGCACGGCTTACTATGAAACTAACTGTCGATCGCGAAGCAGATGCCCTTTACCTCGACCTCGACGAGGCTCCCGCGGTCGAGAGCGAGGAAATTTCTCCGGGCGTCATTCTGGATTACAATGCCGAAGGAAAAGTCGTCGGAATCGAAATGCTTTATCTCTCGAAGCGAGTTTCCCCCGAAAAAATCAGCCGGATGCAGTTCGAGACCGTCGGGATATGACTGCCGATAAACTAAAAGTCTGGTGCGATGCCGAGGCGGATTTCCTTGAAGTTCGATTTTCTGATGTCGCTGGATACGAAAAGGAAACGAACCACGATGCGGTGATGGGGCGTGTGGATGCGCAAGGTCATGTCGTCGGATTCAGTATTATGGGAGTGAGCCAGTTTAGAAAGGGAAAGCCGCTGGAAGCCGAACTTGCCTCCGCTTGAGAATTTCCGCGGGGATTCCACGATGCGTTGATGAGACAATGTTTGCGGGTGAGGTGAGATGTGGAATGGGTCAAGGGTGGGGGCGTTGGCTCCTCTTTCCCGC
>JANPHH010000456.1:0-10600 GCA_031424375.1 Chthoniobacter sp.
CGCCGGCGACCGCGAACTGCGCGAACTGTTCAACGTCTGCTGGTCGCCCGCCGGCGTGACGGAAACGATGCCCATCACCCCGGACCTGCAGAGCATGGCGAGCGGCCGCTACGGCAACATCTTCGACGTGCTGGTGGACCGCCCGGAGAAAGCCGCATCCGGCGTGAGCTACTTCGCGTCGAGCAGCGTCCGCGCGTGGGCCAGGGCGCTTTCGCCCTTGCCGCCGAGCATCCGGGCGATCTCCTCGACGCGCGCTTTGCCTTCCACTTTCTCCAGTCGGGAAATGGTGCGCTGGTTGGTGAATTCCTTCGTCACCACGAACTGCTCGGCGGCCAGCGCGGCGACCTGCGGGAGATGGCTGATGCACAGCACCTGATGCTTCTCGCCGAGCGACCGCATCTTCGCGCCCACGGCGTGCGCGATCTCTCCGCCGACATTCGCATCGATCTCATCGAAGACGAGCAGCGACACGGTATCCTGCGCCGCGAGCGACGATTTCACCGCGAGCATCACGCGCGAAATCTCGCCGCTGGAACCGATTGCGCGGAGCGGCTTCTCGGGCTCGCCGGGATTCGGCGCGAACAGAAACTCGACGCTCTCGAGTCCGTGCGCGCCCGGCTCCGTATGCGGCGTGAGTGCGATCGAGAAACCGGATTTCTTGAACCCGAGATCGCGGAGCTGCGCGGTGATGCTGCCCGCGAGTTTGGGGGCGGCGGCGGTGCGTTTTTTGGAAAGCGCGGCGCCCGCGGTGGCGACCATTTTGCGCGCAGCGGCGATGGTCTGCTCCAGGCGCTCCAGTTCCTCGCCGCGCGACTCGATCTTGCGCAGCCGCGCGGCCGCATTTTCGCCAAAGGAAATCACCTCGCCGACGGAGCCGCCGTATTTGCGCTTCAGCGTTTCGAAGAGTGACACGCGTTCCTCCATTGCTGCGAGTCGCTCGGGATCGATGTCCAGCTCCTCGGCGTAACGCTGGAGGGATTGCGCGAGGTCTTCGAGTTCGGTGGCGGCGCGCAGGTGCGACTCGGTGAAACGCGACGCCGCCGGGTCCACGCGTTCGAGGTCGCGGAGGTACTTGCCGATCTCGCTCAGGCGCCCGAGCACGGCATCCTCGGCATCGATCAGCCGGCCGGTGATCTGGGTGGAAAGCTCCAGCAGCCGGCGGCTGTTCGAGGCGACACTGTAGCGCGCGAGCATTTCCTCCTCTTCCTCCGGCTGCAGCCGGGCCGCTTCGATCTCGTGGACCTGATGCCGCAGGAGGTCCACTTCGCGTTCCAGCGCCGCTTCGCTGGTGGAAAGCGCGTGATGTTCCGCGACCACGCGCTGCAACTCGCGATACGTCTCGGAGTATTTCGCGCGCGCGCTTTCCGCCCCGGCGAAGGCATTGAGGAGATCGAGCTGCTTCTCCACCGAGAGGAGCGACTGGTGATCGTGCGGGCCGTGGAGATCGACGAACGCTTCGCCGAGCGTCTTGAGCACGCTCAGCGTGGTCGGGCTGCCGTTGATGAACTGGCGGTTCGTGCCGGTGGCGGTGAACGCCCGCTTGATGATGAGCTGGGCGTCTTCGCATGGCTCCACGCCCTGCTCTTCGAGTTGCGCGTTCAGCGCCGCCGGAGCCGCCACTTCAAACACCGCCTCGACCGTGCAGCTCTCGGCGCCCGTGCGGAGTAGCGATTTGTCCGCGCGTTCGCCGAGGATCAGTTTCAGCGCGCCGACGATGATCGATTTTCCCGATCCGGTTTCGCCCGTGACGGCGGTAAAGCCCCGCGCGAGTTCCCAGGTGACGTCCTCGACGAGGGCGAGATTGCGGATGTGGAGGCTGGTGATGCGGACGGACACGCCCGCGAGTATGCGAATGCCGGGCGCGAGTTCCAGCCCGACTCCGGGGGAACCGAGCGATTCGCTGTGGCGGAGGGCGCCGTCCACGCCGCCGCCGCGAGTGGTGGAACGATCTGAGTGGCATCCCGGAGGCGCGGACGCGTGTAGGGCGTTTCTGTGAAACGCCTTTTCCCAGCCGCCGCAGGCGCTCGCCCCCCGGCGTCTGGCACAGACGCCCTACAGAGTCGCTGACTCCGGCTCAGTGGATCGCCGGCTCGGGGGTCGCGCTGCCAACGTGGAGAAAGCGGAAGTCGCAGCCTTCGTCGGCCTGCGTCACTTCATTCAGAAAGAGCGAGAGGTAGCCGCGCTCGATGCGCCGCGGAGCTTGCTTCCATGCGGCTTTGCGGGTCGCGAGTTCTTGATCAGAAACCCCGAGCGTGAGCGTGCGCGCTTCGACATCGAGCGAGATGAGATCGCCGTCGCGGACGAACGCGAGCGGGCCGCCGATCGCGGATTCCGGCGCGACGTGGAGGATGCACGCGCCGTAGCTGGTGCCGCTCATGCGCGCGTCGGAGATGCGGAGGAGATCGCGCACGCCGGCTTCGAGCAGCTTCTTCGGCAGCGGGAGCATGCCCCACTCCGGCATGCCAGGTGCGCCGATCGGTCCGGCGCTTTGCAGCACCATCACGGTATCGGGGGTGAAGGGCAGCGCGGGATCGTCGAGCCGCGCGGCGAGGTCGTCGTAGTCGCGGAAGACGATCGCGGGGCCGGTGTGTTTGAGGAAACGCGGCTCCATCGCGGCGTGTTTGATCACCGCTCCATTGGGACAAAGATTGCCATGCAGGATCGCGGTTCCGCCTTCATCGGAGAGCGGGTTGCTGCGCGGGCGGATTACCTCGGCGTTGTAGATCTCCGCGCCCGCGATGTTCTCGCCCAAAGTGCGTCCGTTCACGGTCATCGCGTCCTCGTAAAGCAACGGAGGGACGCGCTCCCGCGTGTCCCCATCTTTCTCCGCCTGCGATGGATCTGGGACGCGCTGGAGCGCGTCCCTCCGAAATTGCGCGAGCAGCGCGCGCAGGCCGCCGGCGAAGTAGAAATCTTCCATCAGGAATTGTCCGGCCGGCCGCAGGTTCGCGAGGCGCGGGGTGCGGCGGGAGATTTCGTCGAACTTCTCGAGCGGCAGCTTGATCCCCGCACGGCCGGCCATCGCGACCATGTGAATGAGCGCATTGGTCGAGCCGCCCACTGCCATGTCGCAGACGATCGCGTTCTCAAAACTCTCCATGGTCAGGAACTGCGAGGGCCGCAAATCCGCCCACACATTTTCCACGATCTGCCGTCCACTCTGCGCGGCCATGCGCCAGTGCTCGGCGTCGCTCGCGGGGATGGACGACGCGCCCGGCAGCGTGAGCCCGAGCGTCTCGGTGATCGCCGTCATCGTACTCGCCGTGCCCATGGTCATGCAGTGGCCGTGCGACCGCGCGATGCCGGCCTCGATCTCGCTCCACTGCTCCTCGCTAATGTTGCCGGCGCGCTTTTCCGCCCAGTATTTCCAGGCATCGGAGCCGGAGCCGAGCGTCTGTCCGTGCCAGTTGCCACGGAGCATCGGGCCGCCCGGGACGAAGATGAACGGCAGCCCCGCGGAGAGCGCGCCCATGATCAACGCGGGCGTGGTTTTATCGCACGCGCCGAGGAGCACCGCGCCGTCGATCGGGTGGCAGCGCAGCACTTCCTCCGTCTCCATCGCGAGCAGATTGCGATAGAGCATCGTCGTCGGCTTCATGAAGTTTTCGCTGAGCGAAAGCACCGGGATTTCCACCGGCATGCCGCCGGCTTGCAGCACGCCTTTCTTCGCATTTTCGGCGAGCACCTTGAAGTGCAGGTGACACGGGTTGATCTCGCTCCAGGTGTTGAGGATCGCGATGACCGGCTTGCCCGCCCAGTCCTCGGGACCGAGCCCCATTTGCCGGGCGCGCGAGCGATGGCCAAAGCTGCGGAGATCGTTCGGGCCAAACCAGCGGAAGGAGCGGAGTTGTTCGGGATTGAGGCGGGGCATGGGAATGGGAGGAGGATGGGCACCGCGCGCGGGTCATTCAAGGCGCGGCTCGACTTGGGCGGAGCGGGGTGGATCCTGCGAGGTGTGAAACCTTTCGCCACCGGGGCCGCGATTCTTGTTTTTGCGTTCGCATTTCACCCGCTCCGCGCCGGTGAAGTGGTGACGGCGGAGAGCCGGGGCTATGAGCTGGTCTGGTCGGATGAGTTCGACGGATCGGAAATCGACGCGGCGAAATGGCACACGGATTTCGCGTCGAAGGTGCATCCGCCGGGGACGAATCATGAGCAGCAGATTTATGCGCCGGCGAATGCCATGGTGCGTGGTGGGCAGCTCGTGTTGCGTGCGGAGAGGGTCGCCCGCGGCGGCTTCCCGTTCACGAGCGGGATGGTCGATTCGCACGAAAAATTCAGCCAGCGCCATGGGTGGTTCGAGGCACGGATGCAAGTGCCCGCGGGGAAGGGGTTGTGGCCGGCGTTTTGGCTGCTGCCGGTGACCTATCAGTGGCCGCCGGAAATCGACATCATGGAGCACAAAGGGCGGATCGCGGACCGCATCTGGATGACGCTGCATCTGCCCCAGCCGGGGACCTGGCGGCCGCAGTCGACGGGCGGGGAGTATGCCGGGCCCGATTTCACGGCGGGAATGCACACCTTCGCCGTGGAATGGAAGCCCGATGCGCTCCGCTGGTACGTTGACGGCGTGCAACGCTTTGAAACGCGGCAGCCGACCCCGGATGTGGCGATGTATTTGATTTTGAATCTCGCGGTCGGTGGGGACTGGGATGGCGCGCCGGATGCGGCGACGGTTTTTCCCGCGGAATTGCTAGTGGATTGGGTGCGGGTCTACCGCCTGCCGAAAAAAGTTTCCGGATCTTCCTCATCCTCATTATCGCCCTCGAGATCAGGGGAGGAAGACGATGAGGATGAGAAAGAGGAAGAAATAACTTCTGGCAGTAACTTTGGTCGCTCGGGCTCCCTTCGTGGCGCTCGGGATAGCAGCAGGTTTTCGAACTCGGGTTCTCCTTTAAACGGCGGCTAAAAAGTCTGGTGGCGAGACTGTAGGGCGTCTGGGTCAGAAGCCGGTCGGGCATCGTGCACCCGAAGAGCCACCCCGGCGTTTCACAGAAACGCCCTGCAACTTCCTTCCATGCAATCGCTTCGCGCGGGTGTTGCGGAGATGATGCGAGACGTCCTTCGACTTCGCGCCGGTGACGTCTCTTCCGAAGTTCGGCGCAACGGGCGGCGCTTCGCTCAGGATGACAGTGTTTTTTTAGAGGGCGTCGAAAAAGACTGGTGGCGAGACTGTAGGGCGTCTTTGTCAGACGCCTGCGGGGCAGGCGTGCGCCCGAAGAGCCATCCCGGCGTTTCTTAGAAACGCCCTGCAACTTCCTTCCATGCAATCGCTTCGCGCGGGTGTTGCGGAGGTGATGCGAGAGGTCCTTCGACTTCGCGCCGGTGACGTCTCTTCCGAAGTTCGGCGCAACGGGCGGCGCTTCGCTCAGGATGGCAGGGTTTTTCTCAGCAGTCGCGAGTCACCGTCCGCGTTTGGGTTGCGGTGGCGGAGCGGGAGCGGGAGCGGTGCGTTTGATGCCAAAGAAGCGCTCGAAGAAATTTTCCTTCCGCACCACGGGCTGGGCGCGGACCACTGGCTGGCTGATCCGCCCCCGGGCGTCGGCGGCCGCGCGGATATCCGGACGAGCGATGTTTTTCTTCTCCGGTTTTTCCTTCATTGGTTCGGCCGCGTTGTCGGCGGTCTCCTGGTCCTCGTGGACGAGAGCGGCGGCGGCGGCGTTTTTCTTGAAGTCGACCATTTCGATCTGCGCGAAGCTGCCGCGCGCGGGCGTCATTGGCTTCAGGCCGGGATCGTAGCCGTTCTCCATGGCGAGGCATTCCTCGAGAATCTTCTGCGCGATCGGCGCGGAGACGCCGCCACCGGATTTCGCGCCCTGGACCATGACACAGATGGAGTATTTCGGCGCCTCGTAGGGCGCGAAGGAGATGAACCAGGTGTGGTTGTCCTTCTTCACGCCACGCCAGAATTGGGCGGTGCCGGTCTTGCCCGCGACGGCCACGCCCTTGATCTGCGCGCGTTTGCCGGTGCCGTCGGCGACGACGCGACGCATGCCTTCGCGGACGCTTTCGATCTGCTGCGTCGTGATGCCCGCGGCGTGGAGATCGGCGCGGACTTTCGGCTCCGGAGGCGCGATCAGTTTTCCGGTTTCAGGATCTTTCGCGTCGCGTCCGTCCGGATCGAGCACGCGGGCGACGAGGCGGGGTTCGTAGGAGATGCCGCGGTTGGCGATCGTGGCCGTGACCATGGCCATCTGCAGCGGCGTGGCGAGGACGAAGCCCTGGCCGATCGAAGTGTTCGCCGTATAGCCCTGCGACCAGCGTTCGTTCGGGCTGATCGCCTTCAGCCACTCCGGGCTGGGCAGGATGCCGGGGCTTTCGGCGGAGAGGGGAATGCCGGTCTTTTTTCCGAGCCCGAGTGCGTCGCCCACGGCGTCGATCTGGTCGATCCCCGCGGCGTTTCCCCACTGGTAAAAGAAGGCGTTGCAGGAGTGCTTCAGTGCATCGGGCAGCGAGAGCGAGCCGTGCGCGCCGCCTTTATCGGCGATCCAGCATTTCATGTATTTGTTGCCGTAGGTCACGCCACCCGAGCAGTTGAAATAGCGGCTCGCGGGGATCTTGGCGCGCAAGCCGGCGAGGGCGGTCACCGTCTTGTAGGTGGACCCGGGCGCGTAACCCTGCACGGCGCGATTGGTGAGCGGGTCGGTCTCATCGTCGGTGAGGGTCTTCCAATCCGCGGCAGAGACGGAGGGGATGAACATGTTCGGGTCGAAGGAGGGCACCGAAGCCATGGCGAGAATGTCGCCGTTGTTCGGATTGACGAGCACGCACGCGGCGCGGCCCACGCCGGATTCGCGGAGCGCCCGCTCGACGATGAACTGCATCCGCGCATCAATGGTGAGCAGGATATTGTGGCCGGGCTTCGGCGCGACGCGGCGGACTTCCCCCTCGATCACCCCTTTCACGCTCCGCGACATGACACGCATGCCGGGCGTGCCGCGGATCCATTTGTCCATGTAGAGTTCGACCTGCGATTTCCCCTCCACGTCCGGCGAATAGAACGTGTAATCGCGGACGTCGGGCTGGGCATCGATGTCCTTCACCGCGCCGACGTAGCCGAGCAGGTGGGCGGCGAGCGCGCCGAAGCGGTATTCGCGCACCGGCTTGATCCCGATCTCGACGCCGGGCAGGCCGAGATCGTTTTCGGCAAACTTCGCGATCGTCGTGAAGTCGATCTCTTCCCGGTAGGTAAAAGGGACCAGCGTGTCGTTGCGGAAGTGCTTTTGGAGATGCTCGGAGTTGTAGTCCTCGGCGAGCTTTAATTGGTTGAGCCGCGGGACGACGCTCTCGTTCACGATCCGCACGATGTCCGGCTCCTTCATGCGCTTCTTCATCTGGCGCACCGTGGCGGTGTATTCGTTTTGCGGGACGCCTCCATTTTCCCGCCGGTAGCCGCGGACCATGTCGGGCAGGTAAAAGTCGACGCCGTAGCTGGCGCGATTGGCGACGAGGGTGATGCCATTGCGGTCGCGGATCTCGCCGCGGACCGATGGAATGCGGACGGTGACCTCGGAGCGGTTGGCGAGCCGCGAACTCCACTTCGTGCCGCGGAGGACTTGCTCGTACCAGAGTTTGGCGGTGAGCAGGCCGAGTCCGCAGAGCATCACGAACGCGACAAAAATGATGCGCAGATCGGCGTTGGCAGGTTTGCGGGCGAAGCGGCGGGCCATGGAGAAATCAGTGGAGCGCAGACGATAGACGCCACGCTCGGGAGATACAACCCTTTGACCGGATCAACCCGCGCTCCAGCCGCCGTCCGGGCACAGCGTGGTGCCGGTGACGAAAGCTGCCTCGTCGCTCGCGAGGTAGAGCGCGGCGTAGGCGATCTCCTGCGGCGTGCCCATGCGGCCCATGGGTTGTGTCGCGGTCATCTCGGCGCGCAGGGCGGCGGGATCGGGCGCGTTGGCGAGGATGTTGGCGACGAAGGGAGTCTCGACGCGGCCGGGGCAGATGGCGTTGACGCGGATGCCGTCTTTGGCGTGGTCGAGGGCCATCGCGCGGGTGAGCCCAACGACGGCGTGTTTGCTCACGGTGTAGGCGAGTCGGTCGCGCACGGCGATGAGGCCGGCGATGGAGGCGAGGTTCACGATCACGCCGTTTTTGCGCGCGAGCATTGAGGGGAGAAAGGCGCGGGTGACGTTGAAGACACCGCGGGTGTTCACGGCGAGGACGCGATCGAAGTCCGCGCCGGTGGTGGTGGCCAGCGTGCCGACGTGGACGATGCCGGCGTTGTTGACCAGGATGTCGAGCCGCGAGCGAGCGAGAACCGTCGCCGCGACGGCGTTACATTCCGCTTCGTTCGTTACGTCGAGGGGAATGAAGGTGGCGCTGTCGCCGATGCGCATCGCCACGGCGAGCCCGGCCTTTTCATCGCGGTCGGCCACAATCACCTCCGCGCCTGCCTCGGCAAAGACTTCCGCGATGGCCGCGCCGATGCCGGAGCCAGCGCCGGTGATGAGGGCGATTTTGTTTTGGAGGGAAAACATGCGCTGCGGAGTGAAAGCCTTTGCGGCGTGCGGCGGAAGGGAAAGTTTTCGGGCGACGGCGGAAAGAAAACCGCCGGGTGGAGCACGCGGGGCGAGGGCTCCACCCGGAGCTTGCCGCAGCGGTGCTCCACCGCGATGCTCCGCGACCCATGTCCCTGTCCAACGCGCAAAAACGCGACCTCAAAGCCCGCGCGCAACGCCTCGAACCGATCGTCAAGCTCGGCCACGCCGGCCTGAGCGCCGCGTTCATCGCGAGCCTCGATACCGCGCTGACGCAGCACGGACTCGTGAAAATGAAGTTTTCCGACTTCAAGGAAGAGAGGAAGACTCTCGCGCCGCAGATCGCGGAGCAGACCCGCAGCGAAATCATCATGCAGGTCGGCAACGTCGCCGTCTTTTACCGCGCGAAGGGCGAGCCGGCAGGTGCGGAGTCGATGGCGGTGAATTGAGCGGGATTTTTCGCCGCGCACCGCGCGCACTGGTCCGACCGGCGGACGCTTCCGCCGGCCCGCAGCCGCCCGGAGAGGCTCGATTTTCCAGCGCAAAACGGCAAATGAGCCTGCGACGAAAAGGCCGGGATTTGCCCTGTATGGACGGGGCGTAAAATCTTTTGACACAAAAAGGCCCTCTGCTAGTTTCGCGCTCCACTTTTCGGGAAACGAGGACCGAGAACACCCCAATCGACCACGGCAGAATGGCCGGGTTGATGCGGGGTTTTTCGCCCTCTGGAACCGGGAAGCGAACTCGGCGGCGCAAGCCATCGGGTTCGAATGTTAGTGAAAGCCTGCATAGCTCAGTTGGTAGAGCACATCCTTGGTAAGGATGAGGTCACCGGTTCGATCCCGGTTGCAGGCTCAGCTCGACATCCATTTTTAATCCGCAGTTTCACCCGCAACCAAACCAACCCACCATCCCATCCTGACCTGACCCTATGGCTAAGGCTCAATTCGAACGCACCAAACCGCACGTCAACATCGGCACCATCGGTCACGTTGACCATGGCAAGACCACGCTGACCGCGGCTATCACCACGATTCTCTCCAAGAAGGGTTTCGCCGAAGCCAAGGGCTACGCGGACATCGACGCCGCTCCTGAGGAAAAAGAGCGCGGCATCACGATCAACACCGCCCACGTCGAGTACCAGACCGACAAGCGCCACTACGCCCACGTCGACTGCCCCGGCCACGCTGACTATGTGAAAAACATGATCACCGGCGCCGCACAGATGGACGGAGCGATCCTCGTCGTCTCCGCCGCCGACGGCCCGATGCCGCAGACCCGCGAGCACATCCTCCTGGCCCGCCAGGTCGGCGTGCCTTCGATCGTCGTCTTCATGAACAAGTGCGACATGGTCGACGATCCCGAACTCCTCGACCTCGTCGAAATGGAAGTTCGCGACCTCCTCACCCAGTATGATTTCCCGGGCGACAAGATTCCGATCGTCAAGGGCAGTGCCGTGAAGGCCCTCGCCGCCGGCGACCCCGCTCATGCCGATGCCAAGTGCATCCAGGAACTGATGGACGCGGTCGACGAATACATCCCGGTACCTGAGCGTCCGGTCGATCTGCCGTTCCTCATGCCCGTCGAAGACGTGTTCAACATCGAAGGTCGCGGCACTGTCGCCACCGGTCGTGTCGAACGCGGCATCCTCAAGAAGATGGAAGAAGTCGAGCTTGTCGGCATCCGTCCGACCGTGAAGACGACCGTGACCGACATCGAATTGTTCCGTAAACTCCTCGACGAGGCGCGCGCCGGCGACAATTGCGGTCTGCTCCTCCGCGGCGTCAAGAAAGACGACGTCGAGCGCGGCATGGTCATCGCCAAGCCCGGTTCGATCAAGCCCCACAAGAAATTCAAGGCTGAGATTTACGTTCTCTCGAAGGAAGAGGGCGGCCGTCACACTCCGTTCTTCTCGAACTACCGCCCGCAGTTCTACTTCCGCACCACGGACGTAACCGGCTCGGTCAGCCTTCCCGAAGGCGTCGAAATGGTCATGCCCGGCGACAACGTCTCCGTCGAAGTCGAGCTCATCACCCCGGTCGCCATGGAAAAGACCATGCGCTTCGCGATCCGCGAGGGTGGCAAGACCGTGGGTGCCGGCCGGATCGCCGAGA
>JANPHH010000457.1:0-3494 GCA_031424375.1 Chthoniobacter sp.
CGACGTTCACGCGCTGATCGAGCAACTCAAGGTGCTCGTCCAGCAAGTGCCGCACATCACCCATCGTCGCCGCCTCGGTCTCGTCGCCGGATGCGTGGCACCGGCGCTGTTGATGCTCGGGATCATGGCCGCCGGCTCGAAAATGCTCGGAACCATGCAGCGCCAATCTCCCGAGGTCATGCCGCTGGCGAATGCGCTCATCGTCCATTCCTTGATTGCGGAAAGGAAACTCCCGACCAGCAGCGACCCGAAGATCGTGGTCACATCCGCGGAGATCTTCATCGCGGCACGCTTCGGGAATTTCATCCGCGACGCGAAGGCCTGGAACTCCACCATGGCGACCGCCGGACTCCAGCCGAAGATGCGCGCCGACGCCGAGCGCATTGCGAAGACCTATCCCGATCCCAGCCCCACCGAGGTCGAGCGCGCCCGCGCCATGCTCGCGTCCGTGCTCGACGCGCAGGGGAATTTGTCCATGTCCCCGGACATGAATGGCGCGAACACTTTCACCACCCAGGTCGTCTGGTGGGCCGCTGGCGGTGTGATGCTCTGGGCGGCACTATTCAGCCTCATCGCCGCCCTCTTCCGCGGCGGCCTGCTGATGCGCGCGCTCGGCATCGCCGTGGTGCGGCGCGATGGCGCGGACGCCTCGCGCTGGCGGATGCTCTGGCGCGCGTGCGTGGCTTGGTCGTGGCTCCCGGCCGCCACTTTCGCCACCGCGCTGCTCAACAGCTCGGGACAGTCGAGCACGTCGATCCTCCTCGTCGGCCTGCCCCTGCTCGGCGTGCTGATCTGGTCCGCCGCCATGCCCGGCCGCAGCCTGCCAGACCGCCTCGCCGGCACCTGGCTGGTGCCGCGGTGATCGTTGCGCCGCTCTGACAGCGAAATTCTAATAGAACCCCAGATTGCAACGTCATACGGCCCATGAACCCCATTCGTCATCTCGCCGCATTCCTCGCCATCTCACTCATCGCCTTGTGCCCGCACGCGTTCGGTATGGCCGGCGATCTCGCCGCGCCATCTCTCAGCTTTCCTGCGGATTCCAAGAGCCAGGAGAGCGTCAAGAGGGTGATTTCTGACCAGCAGTTCAAGTTTCTCCGCGGCCACTTTATCAATGCCTCTTCCACCCTGATGTATTCGGGGGACGCCGCTTCGCTCAATTCGTTCCTTGCCAGGCTGGCTCAGTGCAAGGGTGCGAAAGTCGAAGTTACGTTCAACGATAGTCAGGGCGATTCGTCCTGGACTCTCACCCACACCGGTTGGGGTGACCCCGACGCTTTTCAAATCGCCGTCAATACCGCTCAGATTGCAAAGGCAGCCGTCAAGCTTCCCAAGTGACCGCAACGCCTATGCGCTGTAGCGCGGTTTTAAAGCCCAAATAGACCCACACGACACTTATGAACGCGCCTGAACTCTCCACGACAACTCGTCCCATCCTGGCTCTCCTCATCCTTGCCTGCGCAGCACTCGCGGCCGATCCCAAGATCCCGTGGGTGCAGATGGATGCTTCCGGCGGAAAGCTCACCTATCACGCACTGCCCGCTGGCGACCGCATCATGGACTTTTCGCACGCGGGATACATGGGCGGCGGGGTCGCGCTGCCAGCGGTGCCGGTGAAGATAAAGGTGCGACCGACGGGCGGCGATGAAACGGCGGCGATTCAGGCAGCGATCGATGCGGTGGCTGCCATGCAGGCCGTGGATGGCATGCGTGGCGCGGTATTCCTCGATGGCGCGAAGTTCAACTGCGCCAGCACACTCAACATCAGCGCCAGCGGCATTGTCCTGCGTGGGAACGGGGCGGCGAAGACCACCGTCGTCATGACAGGCACACCGCATGTGTGTGTCTCCATCAAAGGTGGCCGCTCGGTGCGCGGCGGGGGCAATAGCACCAAGATCACCGATGCGTATGTGGCATCGGGAGCATCAAGCTTCACGGTGGAGAGCGCGGCAGGTCTGGCAGCAGGTGACACCATTCTCATCACGCGGCCTGTCACGCCTGAGTGGGTGGCCTTCATGGGCATGGACAAGCTCGTGCGTGACGGCAAGGCGCAGACATGGATGTCTGGACGCATCACAGCCGAACGCGTCATCAAGGACATCACCACCAACAAGATCACCCTCACGGTGCCATTGAGCGACTCACTGGATGCCCGTCACCTTACCTCCACCGGTGCCACGGTGAGCAAGGCCACGATCACGGGTGGCATTGCGCAGGTGGGCGTGGAGAGCCTCGGCATCAGCTCACGCCCGCAACCCATCGAAATCACAGCGGAGCACAACTCCGGAATCACTCTCGATGGTGTGACCGATGCGTGGGTGCGCGACGTCGCCATCGACAACGCCATCGACAGTATCCGCATCGAAGGCTCTACGCACCGTGTGACCCTTGAGAAGGTGGAGATGAACCATCAAAAGCCAACGCTCGGGTCAGCGAAGCCGGGCGACATTTGGATCGAAGGCAGTCAGGTCTTCATCAATCGCTGCAGTGGCAAGGGGGATGACATCTTTTACGTCACCACTGGCGGAGGAGTAGTGGGTCCAAGCGTGGTCTTGAACTGTGAGTTCAATGGCAACGGCGAGATCCAGCCACACATGCGCTGGGCCACCGGGCTGCTGGTGGACAACTGCCGGGTGCCAAAGGGCGGCATCGACTTCATGAACCGCGGAACTTATGGGTCCGGCCACGGCTGGACCATCGGCTGGTCGGTGGCGTGGAATTGCTCCGCCAGCCGCTACCTCATCCAGCAGCCTCCCGGAGCCGCGAACTGGGCCATCGGCTGCCGCGGCGAACGCAAGGCGGAGCCGATGCCAGGATCGGAGAGCAAAGGCAAAACAGTGCCCTTGCCCACAGGCCTCTTCGATTCGCACAACAAACCCGTCGCGCCGAAAAGCCTCTACCTCGCGCAACTCGCCGAGCGCCTCGGAGCGCTGGCGCTGAAGAACATCGGCTATTGAGCACCGAGGTTCTCTTGATGCTGCGCCACGAGCGTCAGTGTCAAAGCCGTGTGTCGCCTTCCTCCTTCATCCCTCGTTGCTACCCGTCACAAGCCACGCCAATTTCACCCATGACAAAATCTGAAAAGAAAAAAACGCTGACCGCCAACGCCTGCCTTTGGGTGGCGGCGATCCTCTTGCCGGTGATCTGCTATTTCGGTTTCGCAGGAACCAAGTTTCCGTGGCCGATCCTCATTCCGATGCTGCTAATCTGGCCAGCACTGGCTTCCAACCAGATGCTCTCCAAGGCCATCGGCGAACCCGTCGATGATCCGGCGGATCCGACGACCCAACAAGACAGCAGCCCATAGTGCTCCTGACGGACCTCCTGATGAGACGCGTGCATCGATTACAAAATGCGGTTCAGCCGGTGCCGGAGGCACACCGGAAATTAGCCGGGGGTGAAGCGAGGAACGAGCGCAACCCCCGGATGGCAATAGAAGCGCGATGCGCCCCGAAGGTGGCGCCGGAAGCGCGGCGATCCTCTCCGGCGCACCC
>JANPHH010000458.1:0-24661 GCA_031424375.1 Chthoniobacter sp.
CAGAGAAAGATTTTTCCGCCACCGCGCGAGCTGCGGAACTTGGGTTAGGAACTGGCACAGCACCAGAAGGCACCGCCTCCTCCGTGCTGTCATCCCGAGAGGAATGGAGGGAGCCTGAGCGACCAGAATGAAGTCGAGGGACCTCGGAATGCAGAATGATCCATGATCTTCCGGAGGCCGGGGTCCCTCGGCTTCGTTACACTCCGCTCGGGATGACAGGCCATTCTTGGGACAGGCTTTTCTTCGTTTCCGGTACGCCGCCTAAGGTTACGCTCCGCTCCAAGCTCTCGAATCTCGTTCTCCCGATGCACCGTTTTACCTTCCTCCTCTTCGTATTCCCGCTCGCGGCCGTGGCAGCGGCTCCTTTGGCGCCGGGCGATTCGGTGCGGTTGACGCGCGGGGAGACGCTGTTCTTCAAGACGGACAAGCTGATCGACGCGCCAAAGGGGCAGGAGTTTCCGCTGCTCCAACTCGATGCGGTGCGGAAGGTGGCGTATGTCGCTTTCACCAAACGCGACGGCTCGGTGATCGCGGCCACGGTGCCGAATGATGCGGTGGAAGCCGCGCCTGCGGACGGCTGGACGGATCTGGTGCGTGGGGTGGAGGCGTTTCGTGACCAGCGCTACGATGAAGCGAAGCGGCTGCTCGCCCGCGCCGTGCAGGACCCGCAGCAAAAGGCGCTGGCGGCGGCGGTCGGCGCGCGGGTGAACGGCGCGCTGGTCGCGGCGGGCAATGCGCGGGCGGGACGCGCGACTTTCGTCACCATGCTGCAGGGGCTGCGCGAGACGGCGGAGGGGCTGGTGAAGCTGGGGCATCTGAGTCTCGCGGTGCCGCTGGATGAAGGCGCAGACAAGCTCGCGACAGCGGTCGGAGGTGAGGGATTGCCCGCCTCGAAGATCGACCGCGCGACCCTTGGAAAAGGCGCGGCGGTGGCCGCGCGGGCGGTGGCCCGGACACGGCAGGCGGTGGCGTTGCACAAGCTCGTGGAGGCATCGAAGGAGATCGAGGAAGGGCTGCAAGCCGAGCCCACGCGACCGGAGCTGAAGGCTTACGATGCGAAGGTGAAGAAGGATCTCGACGAGGCGAAATCGCGCTTCGAGCAGGCGGATAAGATGCGGCGCTTTCACAAGGGCGAGGTGCATGCGCTGACGGCGATCGAGCACGGGCTGAAGCTGGCGGCGGACTTTCCGCAGCTCCTCGCGCTGAAGAAGGAGATGAGCAGCGCTTTCGAGGAGCGGACATCGCCGCCGGTGACGCCGGAGTTTCTCGCCGCGGCCAAGGTGAGCACCTCGCGGGCGGCGCTGGAGCAGGGGCACAAGCTCTACACGACGCGCTGCACGGAGTGTCACGATCTCGAGCTGCTCGATTCCCGCGGCGCGAGCGGCTGGCAGCGCACGGTGGCCGGGATGTCGCGCCGGGCGAATCTCACCGACGCGGAGCAGCAGCGTATTCTCGACTACATCGCCGCGGCGCAGATCAGCGTCGAAGCGCTCGCGTCCAAGTAACGCCTTATGTTTCCACGGATCCTCGTCACCGTCGTTCTCTCCATGTCGCTCCCGCTCTTTGCCGCCGAATCGCCCACTTTCCCTGACCCACTGCGGATGCAGGATGGCACGCGCGTGATGACGAAGGAGCAGTGGCAGCAGCGGCGAGCGCCTGAGCTTCGCGCGCTTTTCCAGCACACGATGTATGGCATGCAGCCGCACGCGGCGCAGGTCACGGGCAAGCTGCTCCGGGAAGACAAGGCGGCGTTCGGCGGCAAGGCGACGCTGCGCGAGGTGCTGGTGAGCATGGGGCTGGAGGAGCCGGTGCATCTGCTGATCGTGATCCCGAATCAGCGGACGAAAGCGGCGCCGGTGTTTCTCGGGTTGAACTTTTCCGGCAACTACGGACTGGTCGCCGATCCGCTCGTGCAGATGCCGAAAGGCTGGATGCTCGAGAAATATGCCGGCGCCCCGAACAACCGCGCGGGCGAGTCGGCGCGGGGAAAGCAGGCGGACGCGTGGGCCATCGAGCAATCGATCGACCGCGGTTATGCGGTGGCGAGTTTCTTCAGCGGCGAGGTGGTGTCGGACAAGGTGGAACTCGCCCTGCCGCAGTTGGCGCGGCTGCTTCAGCCGGGGATGAAAGCGGACGCTCCCGATGCGCCGGGTGCGATCATGGCGTGGGCGTGGGGATTTTCGCGGATGGTCGACTACCTCGTGACGGTGCCGGAACTCGATGCGAAGCGGATCGCCATCGTCGGGCATTCGCGCAATGGAAAGGCGGCGCTCGTCGCGGCGGCGCTGGATGAGCGGATCGCGATGGTGGTGCCGAGCCAGGCGGGTTGCGGCGGCACCGCGCCGAGCCGGCAGTCGGCGGAAATGGCGGAGATTCAGGCGAACGGGCGGCCGAAAGCGGAATCGGTTGCGGTGATCAACAAGAGCTTTCCGCACTGGTTCGCCGGGAATTTCAAACCCTTCGGCGCGGAGCCGGAAAAGCTGCCCTTTGATCAGCACGAACTGATCGCCCTCTGCGCCCCGCGACCGGTGCTGATCTCGTGTGCGGTGGGGGATGTGTGGTCCAATCCGCCAGGGCAGTTTGCCATGCTCCAGGCGGCAGACCCGGTTTATCGACTGGTGGCCGGCGATGGCGTCGGCGCGAAGGCAATGCCCGAGACCGGCAAGCTCCTCGATTCGCGGCTCGGCTACTTCATCCGCCCGGGCATTCATTCGATGACCCGGGAGGACTGGAAGGTGTGGCTGGACTACGCGTATCGGTGGCTGCGGTGAAGTTGCGGTGACGGCGGCCGAGGTCATTTAACTGAGGTGGGCGGGCGCAGCGTGATTTTTTTGAACAAGAATCGCTGCAACTTTCGTTTGTCGCCCGCAATCCCGGCTGCTAGCCATCGGGTGAATCTTTTTTTATCAACGCCCCTCCCAACGCCCCCATGAGTCAAAACAACTCCAACCAGCTCGTCGAGAACCGCATCTTCAAACCGAGCCGCGATTTCTCTAAAAAAGCCCGTGTCCAGAGCCTCGCGCAGTACAAAACGATGTGGGAGGAGTCGGTCAAGAAGCCTGATAAATTTTGGGCGCGGGAGGCTGCGGAACTCCTCTGGAACCAGAAATGGACGAAGGTCCTCGATTGGAAGCTGCCCTACGCGAAGTGGTTCGTCGGCGGGAAGCTGAACGCATCGGAAAACTGCCTCGATCGGCATCTTGCCGGACCGAACAAAAACAAGGCGGCGATCATTTGGGAGGGTGAGCCGGGGGAAAAGCGCATCCTCACTTACCAGCAACTTTTCCGGGAAGTGTGCCGCTTCGCCAATGTGCTAAAGCGCAACAAAATCAAAAAGGGCGAGCGGGTTATTATCTACATGCCGATGATCCCCGAGGCGGCGATCGCCATGCTGGCCTGCGCCCGGCTCGGCATCGTGCATTCGGTGGTGTTTGGCGGATTCAGCGCGGAGTCGATCCATGATCGGATCAACGACAGCGGTGCCGTGGCGGTGATCACCGCGGATGGCGGCTATCGCCGGGGATCGATCGTGCCGCTGAAGGCGAATGTGGACGACGCGCTGAAAAAGGGACCGACCGGCGTGAAGCGGGTGATCGTCTTCCGGCGTGCAGGCAATGATATTCACATTGAGGAAGGCCGCGATGTCTGGTGGCACCGGGAACTGGAATACGTGGACTCCCATTGCCCGCCCGTGTCGCTCGATAGCGAGCATCCGCTGTTTATCCTCTACACCAGCGGCTCGACCGGAAAGCCGAAGGGGATCCTGCACACCACGGGCGGTTACCTCCTCGGAGCCTATACTTCGTGCAAGTACGTTTTCGATCTGCGCGAGGACGACATCTACTGGTGCACGGCCGACATCGGCTGGGTCACTGGACACAGTTATGTGGTCTACGGTCCGCTCGCGATGGGTGCCACCTCGTTCATGTATGAAGGCGCGCCGAACTGGCCGGACAACGGGCGCTTCTGGAAGCTGATCGAGGAATTTGCGGTCACGATCCTGTACACCGCGCCAACGGCCATCCGGGCCTTTATCAAGTGGGGCGACGATTGGCCGAAGAAATACGATCTCAGCTCGCTCCGCCTGCTCGGCACGGTGGGCGAACCGATCAATCCCGAGGCGTGGATGTGGTATCACAATCTGATCGGCGGCGGAAAATGCCCGATCGTCGACACATGGTGGCAGACGGAGACGGGCGGACACATGATCACCCCCATCCCCGGCGCGACGCCGACCAAACCGGGCACGGCGACGTTGCCGTTCTTCGGCGTGGACGCGGCAGTGGTGGACGATCTCGGCGAGGAAGTGCCGCCGGGCGTGACCGGCAAGCTGGTCATCCGCAAGCCTTGGCCTTCCATGCTCCGCGGCGTGTGGGGCGACAAGAAGCGCTACAAAGAAACCTACTGGAGCGAGTTCCCGACTTACTACTTCGCGGGCGATGGTGCGCGCCGCGACAAGGACGGCAACTTCTGGATCACGGGCCGCATCGACGACGTGCTGAACGTCGCCGGTCACCGCATCGGCACCGCCGAGGTGGAAGGCGCGCTCGTCTCGCATCCCGCGGTGGCAGAAGCCGCGGTGGTCGGGCGCCCGGATGATCTGAAGGGTCAGGCCGTCGTCTGCTTTGTGACGGTGAAGGAAGGCGTGATCGCGCATCCCGAGCTGAAGCGCGACCTCAAGAATCACGTCCGCACGGTCATCGGCCCCGTAGCGACTCCCGACGATATTCGCTTCGCCGCCATGCTCCCGAAAACCCGCTCCGGGAAAATCATGCGCCGTCTGCTCAAGCAGATCGCCGCGGGTCAGACCGTTACCGGCGACACCACCACGCTCGAAGACTTTAGCATCCTCGCAAAACTCGCTGCCGACGACTAGGTGAACTACTTCAAGCCAGGACTGCGGGAAATCGCCCGCAAGCTGAGCCGGCAACGGCACCGGCTGCGGATCTTGCTGGCCCGGCGCGAACTCACCAAGGCGGAAACCGCGCTCGGCCTGCTCGGCTGGCAGCAGGCGGATTTCGATGCGCAAACGCAGGCCCAGGTAGACAAGATCAATACCTACGAGCGCGAGCAATCGCGGCTGACCAACGAAAGCGCCGGTCTTGCGAAGGAACTGCGCGAGTTGCGCGTCGAGCGCGAAGAGGCGCGGCGCAGCTTTGATGAGCAAAGGCGTGCTCTGGAGGTGGAAAAGGCGGGCGCCGGGGCGAACCATCCCGCGCTCGAAAAGCAGCTCGCCGACCGGCGAAAAGTGGAGCCCACCTTCGAGCGCCGCATGCCCGAGCTGGATCGCGAATTGCGCGACATCAACAAGCTCTACAGCGAACTCCTCACCGCGGCGAACCAGACACCGTCGATGAAGGCCGAGATCACCCGCCTGCGCGAGCGCAACGTGGGAATCGCCAACGAAAAGGCCGAGCTGCGCAATCTGCATCTGCGAGCGGTGAGCGACATCCGTGCGATGGAGACGGAACTGGAACAAGGACGCGAAAAGATTGCCGCGATCGATAAACGGTCGAAGGAATTGACGACCGCCTTCGAGGCGGAAGACGACCGCATCGGCGGCGAAATCCGAACCCGCGAGAAGGAGAAGGCGCGGATCGAAAAGGAAATCAACGCGATCGAAACGGCGAAGACCAACCCGTATCTTCAGATCGGCCGCGTTCTCGCCGACAGCGACGTGTCGCCGATGAATCAGCCCGGCGCGCTCGACAAGGTAAAGCGGCTCCGCGGCAAGTTGGTGGAATTGGATGACCTGATTGCGCTTTCTTTCCAGTCTACGGCGTTGGAAGAACCGCAGACGTTGCGGCTTTCTTATTATATCTGGGCGACGATCGCGTTTCTCGGCTTGCTGCTCATCCTCGCGGCGATCCCGCGCTCGTAGCGTGGCGCTCCTGAGGCAGCCGAGTTCCGTGCCTTGGCGGCGCGCTCGTGGCATCGCCCCTGCTAATGGGGCAGGGTGAGCAAAAATTGCCTACTATCTACTGTCGAAGAGGGACTTTGTCTCCAGAGGGCGGGCCGTCTTTCGGATGCGGCAAAAAGTTACCGGCGCGCGCTCGCGGCTGACCCGGAACAGCCGGATGCGCTGCATTTCATGGGCGTGATCGCGCATCAACTCGGCAATTTGGACGACGCGGTGGAACTTATTGCCGGGTCGTTGCGGATCAATCCGGACAACACGGCGGCGATCAACAACCTCGCGGGTGTGCTAAAGGATCAGCAGCGCAACGCGGAGGCGCTCGAATTTTACCAGGCCGCACTCGAAGCCGCACCGCTGGAGGCCTACATCCACAGCAATACCGGCAATGTGCTCAAGGAACTCGGGCGGCTGGATGAGGCGGCCGCCCGATATGTGCGAGCGATCGAACTCGATCCGCAGTCCTACGCCGCGCATTCGAATCTCGGGACGGTATTTAAGGAACAGGGGCGGCTGGCGGATGCGGCGGACTGTTACCGGAAGGCGATCGAACTGAATCCTAACTCGCCGGAGGTGCTGAGTAATCTGGGCGTGGTGCTGAAGGATGAGGGGAGATTCGAGGAAGCCGCGGTCGCGCTCGAACGGGCGCTGGCGCTGAATCCGAACTCCGATGCCGCGTGGACGAATCTCGGCATCGTGACGAAGGAACTCGGCCGCGTGGAGGAAGCGTTCGCCCAGCACTGCCGCGCACTGGAGATCAATCCGCGCTCGTTCTTTGCCAAGAACAATCTCGGCACCCTGCTCAAGGACCAGGGTCGATTCGTGGAAGCGGTCGGGTGCTTCGAGTCGGCGATCGAGCTGAATCCGAAGTTTTTCCTCGCGCACAACAATCTGGGTTCCGCGCTCTGCGAACTCGGGCGCTCGGGAGAGGCGCTCGACTCTTTCCGCCGTTCGGTCGAACTGAAGCCGGGCTATCACGCGGCATTCAGTAATCTGCTCTTCACGCTGAACTATCTCGGGACGGATCGCGCGGCCCTTTTCGCCGAGCACCGGCGTTTCGATGAACTCTACGGCGAGCCGTTGCGCGGCCTCATCTCGCTGCATCCGAACTCGCGTGAACCCGAGCGCCGCCTCCGCGTCGGATTCGTCTCCGGCGATCTGCGGGAGCACCCGGTCGCACAATTCATCGAACCCGTTTTCGCGACCCACGATGCCGCGCAGTTCGAGTTGTTTTGTTATTCAAACCATCCCCGACCCGACGCGACCACCGCGCGGCTGCGAGGGCAGGTGGAGCATTGGCGCGAAGTGGCCGGCATCTCGGATGAACAACTCGCCGACTCGGTCCGCCGCGACCAGATCGACATTCTCGTCGACCTCTCGGGCCATACGGCGCGGAATCGGCTCCTTGTCTTCGCGCGCAGGCCCGCGCCCATTCAGGTCAGCATGATCGGCTACATGCAGACCACCGGATTAAGAATGATGGACTATCGGATCACCGACGAGCGGCTCGACCCGACGGGTGAAACCGAAGCGTTTCACACCGAGAAACTGGTCAGAATCCACGTGGGTGCGGCGACATTTGCCCCGCCCGCGGATTGCCCCGAGCCGAACGAACTGCCCGCGCTCGAGAATGGTCATCTGACCTTCGGCTCCTTCAACAACCTCGCCAAGGTGACGCCCGAGGTGATCGCCACCTGGGCGGAAATCCTTCACGGCCTGCCCACGGCCCGCTTGATCATGGTGGGGCGGAGCGGGGGACCGATGCGCAAAGCACTGATCGACGCTGGCATTGACGGCGAACGGGTCGAGTTCATCGAGCGGCAGCCGCTCAGCGAGTTTCTCGCTCTGCATCACCGGGTGGATGTGCTGTTGGACACCTTTCCCTACAGCGGCGGCACCACGAACCTGCTCGCGATCTGGATGGGCGTTCCTTTCATCGCGCTGAAGAGTGAGACCAGCGTCGGCCGAACGGGCGCCTGCCTGCTCGAGGGACTCGGCTTGCCGGAATACGTGAGTGAAAACCGCGCCGAGTATGTCCTGCGCGCGCTCGCGGTCGCCGATCGTCTGCCGGCACTGAGCGGTCTTCGCGCGAGCCTGCGTGAACAGCTCAGGCCGGTGCTCGGCGCCGAGGTCTATACCCGTCATTTGGAAACAGCGTTTCGCGAGATGTGGCGGCGCTGGTGCGCGGGGGAATGAGCCGGCGGTGAACCGCTGGTTACGCGAAGCCATTCGCTTCCGAACCCCAGGGCACCTTCCGGGAAATCTGGTGCAAGTGGTGCGCTTCGAAGTATTACGCACGCCGACCAACCCATGATCAACGGCATCCAGCAGCTCCAGCAGCAAGTGAGCGACGCGGCGGCGCAACTCCGCTCGGATTCCCGCGCCTTCGATCCGCCGTGGGTGCGCGAGTTGAGCCCTGAGTCGATCCGGGCGACGCCCGTGCTGATCTGCGGCGCTTCCATGTTCGGCAGCGTCGTGGTGACGTCGGGCACCCGCGCTGGCGCCCACTTTCTCGGCGTGGTGGATGACTACCAGACCGGCCAAACCGTCCACGGACTTCCCGTCCTGTCATCCCTCGACCTGCTCCGGTGGTGCCGCGAGCATCCGGACACGATCTGCGTCAATGCGTCGCTCGGCGTTGGTGGTTGGAAGCACTTTGGCGATCTCGCTGCGGACTTCGGCCTGCGCATTCTCGATTGGACGAGCTGGCTGCGACTCGCTGGCGTGCCGGTCGACGATCGCGTTTTCGCTTCCTGGCAACCGACCATTCTCGACCGCCTCTCCGACTACCTCGCACTCGGAGAGGAATGGATGGACGAGCAATCCCAGCACACCCTGCTGAAGTCGTTGCTCTTTCATCTCACCACCGACCGCTCGCTGCTCCTCGATCTCTACCTGCCGTGCGAGTGGAGTTACTTTCAGGGCGGCGCATTCCAGTTGCACGACCGCGAGGTGCTCGTCGATGGCGGGGCGAACGTCGGCCAGACGGTGTCGCGCTTCACCACGCTCACGCAACGCCGGTTCGTGCGCGTTCACTCTTTCGAGCCGGATCGGACGAATGTGACTGCGCTCCGGAAACTCGTGGGCGGTCTGCGCATCCCGGACGTGGCGTCGCGGATCAGGATTCATGAAGCGGCGCTCGGTGACCGCGTCGGCACGGCCGCGTTCGATCATCGCGGCACCGAAGGGTCGCGTTTGCTCAATCCAGAGGAGGAGAAGATCGGCAGTTCCACGCCGATCGAGACGATCGACCACGCCGTCGATGATCCCGTGACGCTGATCAAGCTCGATGTTGAAGGCTTCGAAGCTGCGGCGCTGGCCGGTGCGCGCGAAACGATTCGCCGGCACCGGCCGCGTCTCACCGTTTGCGTCTACCACGCGCCCGCAGATCCCATCGAAATCGTCCGCGTTCTCAAGGAAATGGACGCTGGCTATCGCTTCTCGCTGAGGCTGCACTCAGCGTCGTTCTATGACCTCGTGCTCTATGCCGCTTGAACTGACGGCCGCGCGCAAAAATCCGCGTGCGCCGATCCCTGCGCACTGTTTCACGGACGCGGCCGTTTTTGCGGCCGAGCAGGAGCGGCTCTTTGCGAAGACGTGGCAGCTCTTCTGCCTGCAAAGCGATCTTCAGGAGCCAAATGACTTCGTCGCCGGCACTGTCGCCGACCGGCCGGTGGTCGTGCAGCACACCGGGAAGCAGGTGGCTGCGTTTCATAACATCTGCTCCCACCGCTACTCGCCGATCCAGACCGAGCCGTGCGGCAATCGCCCGCTGCGCTGCCCGTACCACGGCTGGCAATATGACGCGAGCGGCTACCCGGCCGCCATCCCGCATAATCTTGAATTCTATCCGATCTCACCGGAGGAAAAGCGGTGCCTCGCCCTGCCTCGTCACGAGACAGAAAGCTGTGGCCGGATGCAGTTTGTCCGCACCGGTGGCGGGACGCAGTCGCTGCGCGATTACCTCGGCGAATGGGCCGAGACCTTTGAGCAACTCTCAAATTCCTTCGACGATATCTACTTCCAGACCCGCATCACCGCGCGGTGTAACTGGAAATTTTTGGTCCACAATCTGTTCGACGACATCCACGCTGAATTCGTCCACCCGAGCAGCTCGCTCGATACCAGCTCGTATCTCGGCACCCGCTGGAAGTTTCATCCCTTCGACCCTTCCATCGAGAGCGTTCCGGCCGACTGTTCACGCCGCCACGCGGAGTTCAATGTCGACATCACCCCCGAGGCGATTGCCGCGGGCGAAGCGCAGTGGCAGCGGTGGTTTCCGCAGCGCGGTTGGAAACCGGCGGGCTACTTCCACGCGTTCATTTTTCCGAACGTGATGATCACATCGTATCTCGGGTTCTGGTTTAACCTCGTCCACTATCGCCCCATCGGGCCGGGCGAGACGGAGATCACGATGTGGCTCGTGCCGACTCGCCAGACTGCGGACGCGGAGCGAATCGAGCCGAACATGCTTCATTCGCTCGCACTCTCTTCGTTACGGATTTTCAACGAAGACATCCATGCCGTGGAGACCTCCCAGGCCAGCATGCACGCGAGCCGGGCGCCGGGTATCCTCGGTCAGCGCGAAGATAAGATTCTGGCTTTCGAGTCTGCCTATATGTCGGCGATGGAAGGAGCTGCGCACCCATGAGCCGCCAGCCGCTGATCGTCTGTGGCCTGACTCGCTTCGCGGAGATGGTCGCGCACTATTTCGAGACCTGTTCGGAGTACGAAGTCGTCGCTTTCGCCGCGCACGAACGCTTTGTCACCGTGGCCGAATTCTCGGGCAGGCGCGTCGTTCCCATCGAGCGACTCACGCAGGCGTTTCCTCCCGGCGGCGTGCGTTTTTTTGCTGCGCTCGAATACAAGTGGCTCAACGCGGCTCGCGAGCAGGTCATCGCGGAAGTGCAGGCGCTGGGTTACGAGCCCGCGACTTTTATTCATCCCGCGAGCCACGTCTGCCCCACGGTTCAGCTCGGTGCCCACTGCCTCGTCATGGAAGGCGCGGTGCTATCTTACCGCAGCGTCCTCGGCGACGATAACATCCTCTTCCCGCAAACCTTTGTCGGCCAGGCCGCGCGGATCGGCAGCCACAATTACCTTTGCCCCGGCGTGGTCGTCGATCGCTTCGCCACGGTGGATGACCACTGCTATCTCGGTGCCGGAACGCTCGTCATCGAGCGGGGAAAGGTCGCAAGCTGGTGTTACACCCGACCCCGCCAGGAGGTCGTGGAACCCATCGCGCCCGGCACCACATTTAATCCCGCACTTCGCGCCCCGGGTCGGGTCGTCGACCGCCGCGCGAAACCACTGGTCGCAACTACTTGCTCATGAGTCGCCTTGATCTTTTGAAAACCCGCTTCGCGGCCTCGCTCGAAAGTGCGCGGCAAAATCCCATGCACGGCCTCCCAGCTTGGGCGGATGAAGGCTATCTCGCTCGCGCGCGGCAGACGCCGATCGTCATTTGCGGCACCGGTCATTGGGCGATTGCGTTTCTCGATGCCTTGCGGGATCGCGGTGAAGTCATCGCCGTGGTCGACGACTCCTACGCCGGTCGGATCGTCCACGGGCTGCCATGTTTAAGCACGGAGGGGCTGATCGATCTCGCGGAGAAACGGCCTGACCTCGTCTATCTGAATACCGGCCAGTCGCACGCCGGCTTCGGTCACTTCGAGTGCCTCGCGGAGGAACTCGGGCTGAAGATGCTCAATTACCTGCAATCGATCCGCGCCTTGCGGCTCGAGACGGATATCCGCGCTGCTGACTGGCTCCCCACGATCGTCGCGCGCGCTGATGAGTTCATCGCCACGGAGCCACTGCTCTACGACGTGCCATCCGCGGAGTCGCTCTACTCCTTCCTTATCTACCACCTCGATACCGATCGCGAGACGCTGGTCACCGGCAACCGTCCGGGTGATTCGACCTATTTCCGCACCGGGCTTTTCGATCTTTCCGACGACGAAGTTTACGTCGATTGCGGCTCCTACGACGGCGACAGCGTGCGCAATTTCGTCCACGTCACCCGAACCCACTTCCGGCGCGTTCATGCCTTCGAACCCGACCCGGCGAATTTCGATCGCATGCAAAAGTGGCTCGGTCGCCAGAGCCGTTTCGACTTCTCCCGACGCATCACGCTACACCAGGCGGCGGTCGGTGACTCGAATGGTTCGATCACCTTTAACGGCACCGGCGGCGAAGGGGCGTGCATCCCGCTGATTGGTGCGCGGGACGAGCGACTCGTCGGCGTCAAGGAAGGCATCACCGTGCCCGTCGTGCGACTCGATGACGCGCTGCGCGATCCCATTTCGCTCCTGAAACTGGACGTCGAGGGCCACGAGTTGACGATCCTCCGCGGCGCGCTCGCTCATCTCCGCGAAGACCACCCGCGCATCGCCTCGTGCGCCTATCATTTGCCCACCGACCTGATCGATCTCCCCCGGTTCATCGCCGGGCTCGATTCCGGTTATCGCCTCGCACTCCGGCACCACAGCAATACGCGCTACGATACCGTGCTTTACGCTTTCTAAATGATCCCGCTGATCTCCCCGACCAGCTATTGCGATGCGGCGACATTCCGGGCAGAACGCGACCGCATTTTCCTGAGCCAGTGGATTTTTGCGGCGACCACGGGCGAACTCGCGGCGCACGAAGATTTCCGGTGCTTGGAGATCGGCGGCATCCCCGTGCTGTTGCAAAACTTCGGCGGCGAAATTCGGGCGTTTACGAACGTTTGTTCCCATCGCTTCGCGCGGCTGCAGGCAGGCAGCGGGGGAAACCGGCAGCTCAAGTGTCCATACCACGGCTGGATCTACAATGCCGAGGGCCTGCCCTACGCGATCCCGCACAAGCCGCTCATCTCCGAGATCACACCCGCCACGCTCTGCGACTACCGGCTCGCGCGGTGGCACGTCCGGATCGTGGGGCCGTTCGTCTTTATCAAGAAGGCGGTCGAGGGCGAGTCGCTGGCCGCGGACGATTTCGAGCGGCAGTTTGCCGAGTATTACGAACCCTTCGAAAAGTATGCGGCAGCGTGCGGCGAGCTCGTCGAGAACACCGACCACGTCGTGCGGGCGAACTGGAAGCTCGTGGTCGAGAACACGCTGGAGGGTTATCACGTCGATTGTGTCCACCCCACGACGATCAAAAAGCTCGGCATGGCGGGCCTGACAAAATCTCCTGAACCCGGTGATGCCGCGGAAAACGCGGGGAGCCGCTTCACCTTCAGCGGCCGGAACTCCGCGGTTTTTTCACCGCTCGATCCGGAGGTCACCGCGCGGCTCGATCGCACCTACAAGTTTCTCGCCAATCGCCCGCAGAAACTCGAAGGCTACCGGCATTATTACTTCTTCCCGAGCTTCGTCTTCGCTTCCACTCGCGGCGAATCCTTCAGCATCCAGCGCATTTTGCCCATCGACGAAGAGACCACCCAACTCACGAGTCACCTTTTTGCCACGAACGGCTTTGGGGAACTGACGAAGATGGAAATCGCATTGAAGAAACAATTTTACGCCGCGGCCGCCGAATTCGTCCGTGCGATCTTCGCCGAGGACGCGGCGATCTGCGAGCAGGTGCAGAGTGCCGTCGCCTTCGCGACTGGGCGCGGCGTGCTCAGCGATGAGGAGGAACGCATCTGCGGATTTCATCAGGCCTACCGCGACATGATGACTGTTCCCGCTTAAAGCAGACTCTAACTATATCCCATGGAAGCCGACCAATTCGTCCGCCACTTCGAAAACGCGATCGAGGGTATCACCCCCGACTCGCTCAATCCGGAAACCCAGTACCACAAAATCCCGCAGTGGGACTCGCTCGCGCTGCTCTGCCTGCTCGCGATGGTGGATTGCGAGTACGACGTGCAGGTGGGCGGCATGGAGCTGAAGACTTGCGACACGCTGCGCGATGTCCACGCGCTGGTCGCGGCCAAGAAGCAAAACCTCGCGGCCTGATGGCGCTCGCCGCGTTGCGCCAGGTGCGGATCGCGGGCGTGGCCTCGGCCGTGCCGAAGGAGGTCGTGTCCAATTCGGACTACACCGTTCTTTCCGCGGAGCAGCGCGAGCGGATCATCAAGTACACCGGCATCCGTTTCCGCCGCTGGGCGCCGCGCGAGCTGACCTGCTCCGACCTGGGCTTCGCCTCCGCGCAGAAGCTGCTCCCCGAGCTGGGCTGGCAGCCGGAGGATCTCGACGTGATCGTCTTCGTCTCCCAGACGGCAGACTATCCGTTTCCTGCCACCGCGCAGCTCCTCCAAGACCGGCTCGGGATGCGGAAAAACTCGCTCGCTTTCGACGTGAATCTCGGCTGTTCCGGCTACACCTATGGCCTGTGGATTCTCGGGTCGCTGCTCGAATCCAGCGGGCTGAAGCGCGGTCTGCTGATCGCGGGCGACGTGTCGAAGATGCATGGCGACAGCGATCCGGCGAGTGCGGTCCTTTTCGGCCACGCGGCCACAGCCACGGCGATGGAACGCGCGGAGCAGACGACGCCGATTTCGTTCGAGTTTGGCAGCGATGGCGGCGGCTTCAAAGTGATCTACGTTCCCGCGGGCGGCAGCCGCAGCCCGGTGGGGCCGGACTCCTTTCAAAAAGCCGCGCTCGAAGGCGGTGGCTCACGTGGCGATACCGACGTGGTGCTCGATGCCGCGGAGATCATCAATTTCACGATGCGCGAGGTCCCGCCTTCCATCCGCCGTCTGCTCGAGTTCGCGGGCCGCACGATCGGGGAAGTGGACGCCTACGTGTTCCATCAGGCGAACCAGTTCATCAACCAGCAGGTCGCGCGGAAGATCGGCATCAAGTCCGATGTCGCGCCGACGACGCTTTACGATTTCGGCAACACCAGTTCCGCGACCATTCCGCTCACCATCACCGCCCGGTTGCGCGACCGCATCGCCGCCGGGCCGCAGAAGCTGGTCATGTCCGGCTTCGGGGTCGGGCTTTCGTGGGCGAGCACTTATTGGGAAACCGACCGCGTCGTCTGCCCGCCCCTCGTCGAAGTATGAGCCACGCTTTTTCTCTCACCGGACGCACCGTCCTCGTCACCGGCGCCACCGCGGGTCTCGGCCGCAATACGGCGATCCACGCCGCCCGCATGGGCGCGACGCTGGTGATCAGCGGGCGCAATGAAGAACGCCTCGCCGCGACCCTCGCGCAACTCGAGGGCGAAGGTCACCGCGCCCTGCCGGCCGATCTCACCGACCCGGCCGCCCGCGACACCCTCGCTGCGGACATGCCGCCGCTCGATGGCGTCGTGCATTGTGCCGGCCTCACGCTGCTCCATCCCTTCAAGTTCATCGACGAAGCCCGCTACCGCACGATCTACGCGATCAACGTCGAGGCGCCGCTCTTTCTCACCCAGCGTCTCTACAAGGCGCGTAAGCTCAAACCCGGCGGCTCCATCGTCTTCATCTCGTCCATGGCGCCGCGCGTCGGCACGAAAGGGCACTCGATTTATGCCGGGTCGAAAAGCGCGCTCTACGGCATCAGCCGCGTCCTCTCGCATGAACTCGCGCTGGCCAAAGTGCGGGTCAATACGCTCTCGCCCGCGATGGTGAAGACGGAGGTCACCGAGGGATTCGAGCAGCAGCTTTCACCCGAACTCCTGGCCGCCGACGAAGCGCGTTACCCGCTCGGTTACGGCGAGCCGGAGGACGTGGCGAATGCGGTCATCTTTTTTCTCGCGCCGGCCAGCAAGTGGATCACCGGCGTGGATCTCGTGATGGATGGAGGGCTCACCTGATGGCCGCCGTTTCCCACGTTCGTCTCGCCGGGATCGCGTCCGCCGTGCCGCCGCTCGTCACGCGCGACTACGCCGATCTCGGTATCGCCGCGGATCGCATGAAACGCGCCCGCGCCTTCCGTCGCCGGCCCGCCGTTCGCGCCGCGCGCTGGGAGCAGTGCCAGTCCGATTTTTGCCACGCTGCGGCGGTGAAGCTGATGCAAGACCTCGCGTGGGAGCCGGCGAGCATCGACGTGGTGGTGCTCGTCACGCTCACGCCGGATTACCCGATTCCGGCGACCGCGATCATTCTGCAAGATCGCCTCGGCATTCCGAAAACCGCGCTCGCCTTCGACCTGCCTGGCGGCAGTGCGACGCTGCTCCACGGATTGCAACTGGTCGGCAGCATGCTCAGCGGCGGCGATCTCAAACGCGCGCTGCTGCTCTGCGGCGAGGTCTCGAAGCTCGCGGAAGGGCCGGAGAGCATCGAGGGCGTCGAGCACATCTGCGGACATAATGGCGGTGCGTTCGCCTTCGAGCACGCACCCGGCGCGGAGCCGATGTTCTTTCACACCGGCGGGGACGGCTCGGAGATGACGGCGTTTTACATGCCAGTCGGCGGAACGCGCTGCCCACCCGAGTCGCGGATGTTCACCGCGGAGAATCTCGCCACGCCGGATAATCCAGCGCTGCGGTTCAGGCTCGATATGACGCGCTTGCAGGCCGTTGCGCTGCGCGAACTTCCGGGCTCGATCGCGGCTGTCCTCGCGGAATCCGGCCGGTCGATCGCGAACGTGGATGGCTGCTACGTCGCGCCGATGGGGATCGACGCCGAGCAGGCGCTGCGGGCTCGCCTCGGATTGCGCAATGACCGCTTCCACGGCTTCACCCATGAGTACGGCAGCGGCGGTTCCGGCAGCGCCATCCTCGCGATGCTCGCCCGCGATGCGGCCCGTCTCCAGGCGGGGCGTTGCACCTCGCTGCTCGCCGGCATCGGTGCCGGACTTGCGTGGGGCAGTGCGCTGATCACCACAGACCGCCTGGTCTGCCCGGATTTCGTCGAGCTTGCATGATCGCTTCCGCGGCCAGCCCCGGTGATCTGCTCATCAATGGAGCGTTGCTCCCGGAGCTGTGGCGCTCGCCCGAGCCGGAGCAGCCGATCGTCTGCCCACTGGCGCGGCAGACGTTTGCGGCCAGCCGTTGGAAAGTGCGCTACGCCGCTCCGGATGGTGGAACCATCACGCAGTCGCGGAGTGCCGACGTTCCGCCGGACTGCGGCGTCGAGGCCAGCGTGGCACTTCGCGCCGGGAGCGAAGCGGTGACGCAGACCGTTTTCTTCGGCCAACGAATCGAGGCTGCCGCCGCGATGAGCTATCGCCGCCGGCTCGCGTTCGCCGCGTGGGTGTTCATCGGCGGAAGTGGAGACGCGGCGGTGGCGCTGCACGCGGCCACACCGCACGAGGCCAATGTCTTCGGCGGTTCGCTCGGTGATCGGCTCGAGGAGCGCGCCATCGAACGCTTTGTCGTCCCGCGCGGACGCTGGACCCTGCTCGACATCCCGCTCGACGCACGCGCCTTTCCTCCCACCGGCCTTTCCGCCGAACTCGGATTTTCCCCCGAGGTTTTTCCGGGCGAGGTGCGGCTCGCTCACTTGCGTCTCTCGGCGGGCGATCGACCGGAGCCACGACCCGCCGCGATCGAAGCAATGCTCGCCGGGCGCTTTTTCCAGCGGCACGACTCGGCCCGGATCAACTCCCTCGGCCGCGCCCTCGTCGTCAACGCCCATGAATTGCACTTCCAGTTTACCTTTCCCGAGATGCGCGCATTCCCCGCCTGCACGCTGCCGCACTCCGAGGAAGGATTGCGCGTTTTCAATCTCGAAGGCATCGCGCAATCCGGCTTCCGCTACGATGTCACCTACCGCTCGCGCGGCTCGGTGATCATTCGCGCGGCGCGGGAAAACCACGGCCTCACGGACGGCTTCCTTTCTTTCGTCGGCACGTCCGCCGCCATTCTCCTCGACGCCGAGCTATGACCTACCGGCTTTCCGAGTCTGGGATCGAGCGGGTGGAAGACGGCGCCTCCACGTTCATCCCGGCCGATCCGACCAGCGCCGCTTGGGCCGAGTACGAGAGCTGGCGCGCGGCGGGCCGAGAACCCGCTCCCGCACCGCTTCAGCCGACTTTCGTGGATCGCACGAAATGCGGCGCACCGTTGTGGATCGTCGGCGCCGGCGGCTTTGGCCGCGAAGTGCATTCGCTCACGCCGAGTTGCCGCGGCTTCGAGCGCGACTGGCACGTTGCCGGTTTCCTCAATGACCTGCCCGACGCGCTCGCCGACTTCCCAGAACTGCCGCCCATCGGTGGCACGACCGACTGCCAACCCCAGCCCGGCGACCGATTCATCTGCGCCATCGGCGAAGTCGAGGGCCGGCTCCGGGTCTGCGAGAAACTCCAGTCGCGCGGCGCACGCTTCATCCATCTCGTCAGCACAGCCGCAATGATTTCCGGCGTCGCGCGTCTCGGCGAGGGCGTGATCGTCGAGGCCTTCACCGGCGTCGGCGCGCACGCGCAGGTCGGCGATTTCACCACGATCCTCAGCCACACCACCATCGGGCACGATGTGAAGATCGGCCGCGCGGCGCAGATCAGCTCCTACTGCGACATCCACGGCTGGGCGGAAATCGGCGAGCGCTGCCTGATCGGCAGCCATGCCGTCATCCTGGCCAAAGTGCGGATCGGCGACGGCGCTACCGTCGGAGCGGGCAGTGTGGTAATCAGCGACGTGCCCGCCGGCGCCACGGTCTTCGGCGTGCCCGCCAAACGTCTTCAATAGCTCATGGCCACCCCCCACAAACACCGCATCCCAAAAACCGGCGCTCCGGCGCTGCAAGTCATCGATCCCCTCGAAACGCAGCCGGTCGGCGAACGCCTGCCGGCGATCCTCGGCGGCACCGCTGCATTTGACGAACCGCTCCACGTTGGCCGTCCGAATGTCGGCGATCGCGAGCGTCTCCAGCAGCGCATCGATGCGATGCTCGACGGGCTCTGGTTCTCCAATGGCGGCCCGCTGGTGCAGGAATTCGAGCAACGCATCGCCGCCGAACTCGGCGTGAAACATTGCCTCGCGACTTGCAACGGCACGACCGCGCTGATGCTCGCCATTCGCGGCCTGGACATGAAAGGGGAGGTGATCGTGCCGTCATTCACCTTCGTCGCGACCGCCCACGCGCTGCTCTGGCAGCAGACCCGGCCGGTCTTTTGCGACATCGATCCCGAGACGCACAACCTCGATCCCGCGGATGTCGAGCGGCGCATTACTCCGGAGACCACCGGGATCATCGGTGTGCATCTCTGGGGTCGCCCGTGTGACACTGCCGCGCTCGAAGACATCGCGCAGCGCCACCGCTTGAAGCTGCTCTTCGACGCCAGCCATGCCTTCGCCTGCACGGCAGGTGGGCGCAAAATCGGCAGCTTCGGCGATGCGGAGGTCTTCAGCTTTCACGCCACGAAATTCCTCAACACGTTCGAGGGCGGAGCCGTGGTCACCAACAATGACGAGGTGGCGGCGAAGCTGCGGCTGATGCGCAACTTCGGCTTTACCGGCTATGACACCGTGGAGTATCTCGGCATGAACGCGAAGATGACCGAGGTCTGCGCCGCGATGGGCATCACCGGGCTGGAGAGCCTCGAACATTTCATCGCCGTGAACCGCCGCAACCATGCCGGCTATCGCACGCAACTCGCCGACCTGCCGGGCCTGCGCGTGCTGCCCTTCGATGACGCCGAGCGCGGCAACTATCAGTACGTCATCGTCGACATCGACCCCGCGCGCTGCCCCTTGAACCGCGATGAACTCCTTCGCGTCCTCCACGCCGATGGCATCCTCGCGCGCCGCTACTTCTACCCCGGCTGCCACCGCATGGAGCCGTATCTCACGATGATGCCGGACTGTTCCCTGCCGCAGACCGAGGCCGTCTCCGAGCGCGTGCTCGCCCTGCCCACGGGCACCGCCGTGGATCATCACGCCATCGAACTCGTCGCCGCCGTCGTGCGCGCCGCCCGGCCGATCCGGCGGATGCTCGCGGGGTAGAGGGAGAAACTGCTTCCCAAGGGCGCGGGGGCGAATCTACCTTAAACCACCAAGGAGAATGACCTGATGCGGTGCCACTCGATCAATTCGATTCATACGGATGGTTACCGCGCCGGTTCGGAAATCGGCGAAGGGCTCCGGGCGATTGCTCCCGAGGTTGTTTTGCTTTTCGCCTCGATCACCTACGAGCATCAGTTTCCGGATCTTTTTGAAGGACTCCGCGACGCGCTCGGCCAGCGCGAGGTGATCGTTTTCGGCGGAACGAGCGATGGCATTTACGAGACAAATCGCGTCAGCCATCACGGCGTGTGCGGCCTCGGGTTGAACTCCGACGGAGCCCTGCGCTGGACGCTGGCCGTGGAGGAGGGCGTGGGCGGCGACTCCTTTGGCGCGGCCCGACGCTGTGCCGAGCGCGCCCGGCTCGCGCTGGATGGCGAGATCGACTTCGCGTTTGCCTTCGCCGACGGGGTGAAGGCCGATGGCAGCCAGATCGCCGCCGGTCTTTCCGCCGTGCTCACCAAGCCGTTCCTGGGCGGCCTCGCAGGCGATGATCGTAAGTTTTTGCGGAGCTGGGTCTTTTCCAATGGTGAAGCCCGCGCCGACGCCGTTGGGTTGCTCGCCGCGCGCGGACCGATCGCGTTTGTGGTCAGCGCCGCCAGCGGCTGGTTGCCGGTCGGGCAGCCCGGGATCGTGGAGCAAACCTGCGGGAGCACTGTCACCCAGATCAGCGGCATGACCCCGCAGGCGTTTCTGCGCGAGCAGATCGGAAAGGTGCCCGGCGAGACCGATCTCGGCATCGTGCCCCTCGCCACCTATGCCCCCGAGGGCAGCGGCCACTACTTTCTCCGCACGCCCTCGCGCTTCGATCCCGTGACGGGCGCAGCGACGATGTTTGGCAGCATCGAGCGAGGCGCGTCGGTGCGCGTGTGTTCCGCCAGCCGCGCGGACGTCCTCCGCGCCGTGGAGGATGCGATGCTGGCCGTGAAATCCTGGGACCATCAGCCCGTCGGCGCTCTCGTGGTCAGTTGCGCGGGGCGCAAGTGGATGCTTGAGGAGGGCACCGCCGAGGAGGTGGAAAAGGTGCTCGCCAGCGTCGGCCAGCGCATCCCGCTCGTCGGCCTGCCTTCGTTCGGCGAGATCGGCCCCTTCCGTGCGCCGGATGGCAGCTACACGCCCACTTTTTTTCACAATGTCACCTTCGTCATTTGCCTCTTCGGCGCCTGAGAGCCTTTGAACTCCATTGGAAAGACGTCCACGAAAGGCACGAAAACGGATTCTTCTTTCGTGTCCTTTCGTGTCTTTCGTGGACCCCTCCGGAACGCAGATCACAAAATCGGGACCTAACCCATCGCCACTGAGATGCACTTCACCCTTCTCGCCCTGTCCGAGCCCGTCCCGCCCGGCTTCACGCTCGTCGCTGAACTCACCCGCGCCCAAGTCTGCCGCTCGATCTTCGCGCTCTTCGCCGCCTCCCTTTCGGAAGCCGAAGCCGCCCTCGCATCCTTTGCCGGACGGGTCGCCGGCGTGATCGTCACCGAGGGTTCCGAGTTTTCGTGGACTGAAGTCACCCCCGGCCTCTTTCATCTGCGGATTCCACCCGCGCTCCGCGACTCCCTTCCCGCGCTGCTGCCGCCGCTCCTCGACTCCATCGACCGCACCGAGCGGCTCGCCGAAAACCACCGCGCCGAACTGCTCGAACTCCAGCGCGCCCGCGAAGACCGCGCGCGGCTCGTCGACGAATTCGCCCAGCTCCGCGCCAGCCTCCTCGAAGAAATCGGCGAGCGCCGCAGTGCCGAGCGCGCCCTCCAGGTCGCGCACGACGAACTCGAAGTCCGCGTCGAACAACGCACCGAGCAACTCGCTCGCGTCAACGAAGCCCTCTGCGCCGAGGTGGCCGAGCGGCACCGTGCCGATCGCGCCCTCGTCGAAGAACGCCAGCGCCTCAGCACCCTGCTCGACAGCGTGCCCGACGGTATCGTCTTCAAGGACCGCGAAGGCACCATCCTCCAGATCAATCGCGCCCTCGCCCTCCGCTTCGGCGTCAAATCGCCCGAGGAGGTCGTCGGTCGGCTGGAGTTCGACTTCGTCTCGCCCGAGCAGGCGCAGTCATCCTACGAAGACGAACTCCAGGTCATGCACACCGGCCTGCCCATGATCGGCAAGATCGAGCGTGTCCCCCACGCCGACGGTCACAGCGAATGGGTTTCCATGACCAAGATGCCCCTGCGCGACGCCGACGACACCGTGATCGGCACCTTCTGCGTCTCGCGCGACATCACCGACCTGAAGCGCGCCGAAGAGGAACTCCGCGGCACCAACGAACGCCTCCGTGACGTGCTCGACGACCTCACCCGTTCGCACGACGAACTCAAAGGCGCCCAGCTCCAGCTCATCCAGGCCGAGAAAATGCAATCCGTCGGACGCCTCGCCGCCGGCGTCGCCCATGAGGTGAAAAACCCCCTCGCCATCATCGCCATGGGCCTCGAGTGCCTCGGGCAAAACGGAAACTTTCCCCCCGAGGAAACTGCCGCCGTCGTCCAGGAGATGCGCGACGCCGTCAAGCGCGCCAGCACCGTCGTCGGCGGCCTGCTCGACTTCTCCTCGTCGAATCAACTCACGCTCCAGCCCGTGGATCTCAATGCATTGATCGACAATTCCCTGCGGCTGATGAAGCACGACCTCATCACCGGTAAGATCACCGCCGTCCGCCGCCTCGATCGCAAAATGCCGCCCTGCCAGCTCGATGCCAATAAGATCGAGCAGGTCTTGATTAACATCATCGGCAACGCCTGCCAGGCCATGCCCGCCGGCGGCCACATCACCATCGGCACCCACACCCGCACCGTCACCGAAGCCGAGACGCTGCATGCCGCCGGCGAACGGGGAGGCGCCCGTTTTTGGAGCAATCAACGCGTCGCCGTCATCGAGATCCGCGACACCGGCCCTGGCATCCCCGCCGACGCCCTGCCGAAAATCTTCGACCCCTTCTTTACCACCAAACCCACCGGCAAAGGCACCGGCCTCGGCCTCACCGTAGCCCGCAAAATCATCGACCTCCACGGCGGCACCCTCGACCTCGTGAACTACAGCGAAGGCGGCGTCCTCGTCACCCTCGTGCTGAAAATCGAGTAGCCGCGCAGGCCGCGCCGCCCGGCCACTCCTCAACCCGGAGGGACGTGCTCCCGCGCGTCCCACGCATCTCCGCCTGCGTGTCCACGCTCGGTTGCCCGCCTTCAGGAATTGACGGCCCCGCAGGCTTCGAGTGCGGCTTGATGAAGGTGGAGGACGCATTGGCCAACTGGCCAATGGTGGCGGCCAGCGGGATTGACAGCATAGAACATCTCCACTCCCTCCCGCAGAAGTCCCCCGTTATGAAACAACTCCTCATCCTCCTCTTCGCCCTCACCTGCGCGAACCTCCCGGCCGCTGAGCGCAAATACACCAAAGACGTGGCCAGGCTGGCGGCCGCCCCGGCCCCGGCACCGGGAGGAATCCTGATGGTGGGCAGCAGCATTTTTCGCAAGTGGACGACCGCTGCCGAGGACCTCGCTCCTCTTCCCGTGACGAACCGCGGTTTCGGCGGCTCCAAGACCGACGACCAGTTGTTTTTCTTCGATCAACTCGTTCCCCCTTCCCACGCCGCGCTGGTCGTCTGGTATTGCGGTAGCAACGACGTGAACGCGAAGAAGGCTTCCGAATCCATCCTGCAAAATACCAGGCAATGGATCAGCCGCACGCAGGCGTCCCTGCCACAGGCGAGCATCCTGATTGTCTCCGTCATCCGTGCGCCTCAAAAGCGTGAGAAAGGCTTCCTGGCTCAGGTCGATGAAACAAACAAGGGGCTGCTCCAACTGGCTGCCACCATTCCAGGTGTCGTCTTTGTTGACGTGAATCCCGCGCTGGAAACTCCCGCCGGAGAGCCTGAGGCCGACTGTTACGTGGCGGACAAACTTCACCTCACGCCGGAAGGCTACCGCAGAATGACTTCAGTCTTGCGGCCAGTCATCGAGAAGAGCTGGAAAGCATCGTCAGCCGCCCGATCTCCAGCCGCCCCATAGCGCCGCGCGCATTGCTTTACTGGCCAACTGGCCAATGGAAACACGTCCGCGAAATCGCAAAAAACAAGCCGTCGCCTTTCCGCCGCCGGGCGGCCACCGTTCATTTCACTCCCCCCACGACTCCTCCCCAATGAAAACCACCCACCTCCTTGCTCTCGCGCTGCTGGCGCTCGCTTCAGCGCAAGCCGCTGAGAAAAAACCCAACGTCCTCTTCATCGCTGTCGATGACATGCGGCCGGAACTCGGCTGCTACGGCAATAAGATCATCAAGACGCCGAACATCGACCGCCTCGCGGCGCGCGGCATGGTCTTCAACAAAGCCTACGTGTCGCAGGCGGTGTGCAGCCCCTCGCGCACCGCGATCCTGACGGGCCTGCGTCCCGATGTGACGAAGGTGTGGGATCTGGAAACGCACTTCCGGGTTGCGCAGCCGGATTGCATCACGCTGCCGCAACACTTCAAGGCGAATGGCTATCACACGGCGGCGTTGAGCAAGGTCTATCACGCGGGTCTGGAAGATGGCCGCTCGTGGAATGAACCGCACTGGTATCCGAAGGGCCGCGCCGTCGATACCGATCCGGTGGACTGGACAAAGCAGATCGTCACGCGCCACGATGTTAATACGGAAGAATACTCCAATGCGGAGTCGCCAGAAGACAACGACAAGCGCGCGAAGAAGGGCAAGGAAGGTAAAGGTGGTCCGGCCTACGAAGTGAGCCCGAAGACCGAGGATCAACTACCCGATGGCGCCACCGCGAACGAAGCCGTGAAGCGACTGCATGCTCTCAAAGCGAAGAGCGAACCTTTCTTCCTCGCCGTCGGATTCCTCAAGCCGCATCTGCCGTTCGTTGCGCCGAAGAAATATTGGGATCTCTACGACCCG
>JANPHH010000459.1:0-3310 GCA_031424375.1 Chthoniobacter sp.
GTTTCGCTGGATCAGCCGCCGCCCGTGCGCTGCGCTTCAGCAGTGGCTGGGAGACGCGAACCGAGGGATGGACCCGCCTTCTTGAAGCGATCGAACAGGCTGTCGCCTAATCCTGTCCTAATCGAAAATCGCGAAGCCGGAACGGTCCGGCAGCCGGAAGCCCCTTGCGGATCTGAGCTTCGGAAAACGGAATCGTCGGGGTGAGTTCTGCCGGCAAGGCACTGCAAGACGGGAGCGGTTCGGCGACCCCTTCGCTGAGCATTCGCACTTGCGCAGTGGAAACCATCGGCACCTTCATGATTCTTTCGACGAACCAACCGAGAACGTAGTGAAACCAAACCGGCATCGGGAACATCAACGGATGCCGGCCTGCGACCCGCGCCACCCGACGCACCGCTTCCCGGAGGGTCAACTCCTCCGGACCAACCACGGCCACGGTCTGCCGCGATAGAGCGCCGTCCACCAGCGATGCTTTGACAATGCGAGCGACGTCCTCGACTGCGTTTGGCCGGATCGGCTGATCGGTGAAGCCGACGAATGCGAACAGCGGGAAGGTGTGAAAAGCGTGGCTCAGGTGGTCGAGCATGTGATCGCCTTTGCCATAGATGACGCCGCACTTGAACACCGTGTAGTCGAGGCCCGACGCCCGCACGATCTCTTCGGCGGCCCATTTGGATTCGTGGTAGGGAGCGCCACATCCCGGGCGTGCGCGGAGGAAACTGATCAGGATCACCTTTTGCACCCCGGATCGTCGCGCCGCTTCGACCACATTCCGCGTGCCTTCGAGATGGACAGAACGATAGGTCTGCGACCCCGTCTCGCGATTGATTCCCGCGCAGTGCGCGACGGCTGCGCAGCCGGCAAACGCGTGCGCAAGTTTTTCAGGATCGTCCAAGCCAATCGGGAAGAAATGTGCTCCGGGAAGTTCCCGAATCGTCGGGTCTGTTTGGTCACGGCCGCGAGCGATGAGAGCGACCTCGTGGCCGTCGCTTGCGAGAGCGCGGGCGATATTGCGACCGAGAAATCCGGTGCCGCCTGTAATCGCGACTTTCATGGCGTTCGTGCTGCCAGGAAATGATCTGATCGCCTGCGGATCAGACTGAATCGCCGTCGCATCCGGTTCATAGCCGCGATTATCTGCCTCCGGGGCAGCCCGCCAAGGAAATATCATCCGCTCGTTCATTGAGAGGGGCTTTTCGATCGCGCCGGTGCGACTGACGCACGTTGACGTAATCACCTCGACGCCGACACGCTCCGCCCGCCAGAGTTAGACCTTCGATCAGGGAAAGAATTCGGGCGGTTGCGGGAGCGTGACGTCCTCGACCAGCGGCGCGATTTCCTCCGGAACGCGGATTTTGCCAGCGACCTTCCACGCGGCCCCGGCGGCGCTGAGCTTCACGTTGAACAACGATTCGAAAACCTCCGGCGGAGCGGAGCAGGCGAGCGAAAAAGCCGTTGCGTGAACCGTGACTCCGCGGGCTTGCAGCCAGCGACGGCCCCGCTCGGCCGCATCCGGGTCGGCGCGAAAGCGTCCGATCGTCTGCACCATGGCCACCTGAAAAGGTTTGTCGGGCAGTGGTTTGACGAACTTGGCTAACAAATAGTACAACCAACAAATATTACGAGCTTTCCGGATTCGCTCTCAAGGATTTGGAAAGTAGTGCCGATACCACTTCGACTCCTGATCGTTCATGGGACGATCGGGAATCCCGGGGGGCTGAAATTGATGGGTCCATTTTTCGAGCTTCGCCCGCAGCAACGCCGCGAGTTCCGGGTGCTCAACGATGAGGTTCCTGGTCTCGTGGGCATCGCTCCCGAGATCGAAGAGGAACCCGGTATGGCTGCCGCCGCTGAGGTATTTCCAGCGACCTTCACGGATGGCGGCTTGGTCCCAAAAGCGCCAGAAGAGTTGCTCATGCGGCGCTGTAGTATTTTTCCCGGCGAGAAAGGGGATAAGATTCACACCATCGAGCGCCTCGGTGCCGGGTAGCCCGGCAATGGCATTGGCGGTGGCCGCAAAGTCGAGCGAACTGACGGGCTGCGCGTAAACCTTCCCGGCGGGAAGGGTGCCTGGCCATGAAAAGACCATCGGCACGCGGATGCCTCCTTCGCTGAGCATTCCTTTCTCTCCAACCCAGGGATCATTGAGCGAGCCGTCCCAGCCGCCGGCATCGCCGTTGATCGGGCTGTCCTCTTTGGTGATTTTCAGAGGCGCGCCATTATCGCTGGTGAAGATCACGAGAGAATCTTTCTCCAGGCCGTGCTGCCGAAGTTTACCGACAATCTCACCGACGCCATCGTCGATCGCAGCGAGCATGGCGAGGGCATAGCGGCGGCGCTCGGGCATCGCACCGGGGAAGCGGTCGAGATATTTCCGGGTCGCCTCCAAGGGTGTGTGCGGGCCGTAATAGCCGACATGCAGATAAAAGGGTTTGCCGTGATTCCGTTCGATAAAGGTGACTGCGGCGCGGGTCTGGACATCAATGCGGAAATCATCCGGCATCGGGACGACTTCGCCCTCGGGATTTAGGTCTCCACCGTCCAGGGCAAAGTTCGCGCGATACTGGCGCATTTCGCCCCAGAAGTATTCGTGAAAGCCTTGCGCGGCGGGGCTGTAGCGAAGGATTTGGGCCAATGGGATGGCTGTTTTTCCCTTGGCGTTCTTCGCGAAATTCGGGAGTTCCTTCTCCATCCATTTTAGCGAGGTGGGGTTGGGTTCGAGATGCCATTTACCCACAAAACCGCACCGGTAGCCGGCGGGACCAAGCCGTTCGGCAAGCGTGACGGCTTCCGCCGGCAGCGGAACATCCGGAATCGTATCGATCCCGTATCGTTGCTGAAAACAGCCGGTGATGATGCCCGCGCGTGAAGGCGAGCATTGCGGAGCGGTGATATAACCGGATGTGCAACGCACGCCAGCCACGGCCAGGGCGTCAAGGTGCGGGGTCTTGAGATCCTTGGCTGCATCCTGAACGCCCAAGTCCGCCCATCCCATGTCATCGGCGAGGATGACGATGATGTTCGGCTTCCTTTCGGCCGCCCGGGATTGGGCAATCAACACGGCCAGCAGCGAGAGCAAGAAGAACGTTAGTTTCATAGGAAGACGAGCGCTCGATTTTTCATGGCCCTTCCAGCGAACGGTCACTCCTTAAATCCTGACTCAGTGCGCGAGCGTTTGATCGCGGTTTCGTCGATGGTTCCGGGCTTCCAATCGCGGGCCATCTGCACGTCTTCGGCGACGTTCTCTGTTTGCTTGGGGATGTCCACCTCTCCGGCGCGGTTGTAGAGCACGGGATGTATGTATTGCTTG
>JANPHH010000460.1:0-2187 GCA_031424375.1 Chthoniobacter sp.
CCGCCAACAACTCGAAACCAATCTGACCTCCCACATGCGCCGTCTAAGCAAGCTACCTAAACATGTTGGTTCCTACTTCCAAAATCAGTTCGTGCGCTATGCGGCTTGATTGCCATCTGTTTCATTGCCGGAGTAATACCATCTCCCACATCCGCGCCTCGGACTGCCTGTCATCCTGCTCATTCGCCGCGTGTTGCTCCGCGCTTTCGAGTTGCTGCGCGAACAGAAATACAACCTCGCTGCTGCCACTGAAGACCAAGTAACCGCTGCGCTTCGCAGCACAATTGAGAACAGTCTCCGCCAGAGCGGAGAAGTGTCTGGCTTCAACAAACGCAGATTCGAGACCGTCATCCGCCAAGGCCAGTGGGCCAACTACGATTGGACGCGCCTGACCAAGACTCCGGACCTGTTCTTCAAACTCCGCGACGACGAATCTGAACCTCGCCCCGTTCTTTCCGAGTTCGAAGGTCTTTTCATCGAAGCCAAGCCCGTTGACTCCACTCATCCTGTCGGCAGCAAATACTGCGACGACGGCCTCATCCGCTTTGTGCGCGGCGACTATGCTTGGGCGATGCAGGAAGCCATGATGCTCGCCTACGCCCGTGACGGCAGAACCATCGCCGGGCACTTGATTCCTGAAATGGCCAAAGCGGACCGAATGACATCACTCGGCACGATCCAGCTTCCCGAAGATTGTGACGCAACTGCCGCCGCAGCCTGTTCCGAAGCAGAAGCTGTCCACATCAGCCAGCATCGCCGCAACTTCCCCTGGCCCCATGGCAAAGGCCCGGCCACCGACATCACGGTGTATCACCTCTGGCATCGGTGCTCGACATGAAGCGCGATGTTTTGACAGCTCAAAGTCCACTGCCCGCCACTAGATGAAACGAATTGTTCCAGACTTCGCTTGGTATTTAGCCGAAAGCACCCGGCTTGGGCTGAAGTCCCCGCGATGCCCATTTGCATCGGTGCATGGTTGTCCACGGTATTATCAAAGTCTCTCTTTGCTTGGCAACGCTGGCTGCACAGCTATACCAAAGGACGAGGACGATGAACTCAAAGCTCGATGGGAAAAGCATCCGCTATGGCCAGCAACGGGAGAGCAAGAGACCGCCATTTCTGGCGGTGGTGATGGGCCAAACGGTTATCACAATTTCTGCCCTGAAGTCGCCTACGACACCTTTCGTCTATTTGCCAGTTACTTGGGTAGGCATGTGGGAGAAATTGACCGTGACCTCGCGGCGGCACGATTGGAGAAGGAAGGCGCAACTCACGATGATCCGCGCTGGATTTGGTGCTCGGTAGTCCCTCAGCACTACGTCGAATGCCCACTCTATTCAACGTTGTCCCACGATTGGACAAAACTGCTCACTCGTCCGGCACCGGCTCCGCCTGTCGCAAAAGGCACTTCAGGCGTGCGGTTCGACGTTTTCATCTCACACGCTAGCGAGGACAAGGACGATTTCGTCCGCCCTCTCGCAGCCGCTTTGACCTCGTTAGGCCTGAAGGTGTGGTTTGACGAATGGACGCTCACTCTCGGGGATAGCCTGCGGCAAAAAATTGACGAAGGCTTGTTGGCCTCAGATTTCGGAATCCTCGTTCTGTCCAAAGACTTCTTCGCAAAGCCGTGGCCGAAAGCCGAGTTGGGTGGGCTGTTTGCCCGCGAGATGGATGGCCGCAAAGTTATTCTTCCAGTTTGGCACAATGTCACGCATGGGCAGGTCGTTCAGTATTCGCCGATGCTGGCCGACAGACTCGGAGCGCCGACGGACGAAGGTGTGGACATTGTGGCCGCGAAGATTTTTGAAGCAGTTCGTCATCGTGCGCGACATGTGGCTGACCGGCTTTGACGCGCCCTGCCTGCACACGATGTATGCCGACAAGCCGATGCAGGGCCACGGCCTCATACAGGCCATCGCCCGCGTGAACCGCGTGTTTCGCAACAAGCCCGGCGGGCTGGTGGTGGATTACCTCGGCCTCGCCGATCAGCTCAAGAAGGCGCTCATCACCTACACCGAGAGCGGCGGCCAGGGGAACCCGACCTTCGACACCGCGCAAGCCATCGCCGTGATGCTGGAGAAACACGGCATCGCCTGCGACATGATGCACGGTTTCAAGTGGGACAAGTGGACGACCGGCAAACCCACCGAACGCCTCGCGCTCATCCCCGCCGGCCAGGAGCACATC
>JANPHH010000461.1:0-3976 GCA_031424375.1 Chthoniobacter sp.
CTCAATGAGATCGTGGTCGATTTCAACGACAAGATTAAGAGCATCACCCGCGGCTACGGTTCGATGGATTACGAACACGTTGGCACACGCGCGGAAAAGTTGGTCAAGCTAGATATCCTCGTGAACGGCGAGCCGGTCGACGCGTTCAGTTCCATCGTCCATCGCGACAAGGCCGAGAGCCGTGGCCGCCAACTCGCCGCGAAGCTCAAGGAAGTCATTCCCACGCAGCTCTACCAGGTCGCCATCCAGGCCGCGATCGGCGGCAAGATCATCGCCCGCGAAAGCGTGAGCGCGATGCGCAAGGACGTGACTGCGAAGTGCTACGGCGGCGATATTTCGCGCAAGCGCAAGCTGCTGGAGAAGCAGAAGGAAGGTAAGAAGCGGATGAAATCCATCGGCCGCGTGAACATCCCGCAGGAAGCGTTCATCGCGGTCCTGAAGACGAACTAAGACGGCGGTTCGCCCATCGGATGCTCGAAGACCACCAGCGAGCGGCGCGGATCGCAAATGAGCCAAATGTCGCGTGGCACCATTTCCTCCGCTCGCGCTTCGTCGGTCGATCGCTCGCGGGCGATGGAGAGACCGGCTTCGCGGTGGCCATCCAGGCGGTCGCGCAGCAGAGCGAATTCGAGGCGGAACTGCGCGGGTGCGTGGAATACTTTTCCGACCCGGCGTTCCCGGTCGTGTTCGAATTCGCCGGCATGCTCCAGATTGAAACCCGCGAGATTTCGATTCAGGAGACCCCGCTCAATCGAGTGCCGCGAAACTATGCCGGGCAGTTTTCCGAGAATGGCCGGGTGCTAACGCTCCGGATGCTCGGCGCCGAGCGGTCCGCGGGGAAAGCGTTCCACTTGATCCACGAAGAGACCCTCGCCGCGCTGCTCGACGGCTGAGGGAATGCAACGCCCTTGCGGAGGCAATGGGCCTCAGTCGCGACGGTTCAATTTCGAGAGGAGGCGGAGGATTTCCAGATAGAGCCAGACGAGCGTGACGAGCAGGCCGAAGGCGCCGTACCACTCCATGTATTTCGGCGCGCCTTGTTTGCTGCCGCTCTCGATCATGTCGAAGTCGAGCACGAGATTCATCGCGGCGATGATCACCACCACGACGCTGAACCCGATGCCGATGAGCCCATTCCCAAAAATGCCGGGAATTTGGGTGCCGAAGAAACCGAGGACCATCGAGACGAGGTAGACGATGGCGATGCCGCCCGTGGCCGCGATCACGCCGGTGCGAAAGCCCGCGCTGGCGCGGATGAGGCCCACCGAGTAGGCGGCGAGGAGCGCGGCGAGCGTGCCGAAGGTGAGCATCACCGCCTGGATGACGATGCCCGGCATCTGCCGTTCAAAGACGCACGAGAGCCCGCCGATGAAGAGCCCCTCGAAGACCGCGTAGAGCGGCGCAGTCACGGGCGCCCAGGTTTTCTTGAAGGAGGTAATCAGTCCGACGACGAACCCACCGATCGCTCCGCCCATCAGCCACAGGTTCGCCGACCCGGTTTGACCGTTCCAAAACAGATGCCACGTGTAGGAAGCTGCGAGGGTGGTGAGGAGGAGCAGGATGGCAGTTTTATTCACCGTGCCCTGCACGGTCATGGCCTGGCCATGCACGACGCGGCCGGCTTGATCGAAGGTGGTGGGCGTGAGTGTGGGATTGCCGGACATAGTGGCTACGAAAGTAAACGCGCGGCGGCGCGAAAGCGAGGATTGACCGGGCGCGGCGAATGCGTGTCTGCGCGCAGCGCTTACACAAGCCTGTCATCCTGAGCGGAGCGCCGAGTGGCGGGGGTTCTTTCGGGGTGTGCTTGGTCGGCGGGCAGTCGAAGGACCTCTCGCATCTCGGCCGGGCCAGCCTGCCCAAGGTGTGAAGCATGAGGTCCTTCGACTGCGCTCGGGATGACAGAGCTTTTTTTGGATGGGGCGCTGCGCGCCGGAAGACTTCGCTGTCTTCGCCCCTCAGAGCTGAAAGAACCGGTGCCGACCGGGAAAGCCTTTCAACTCATGGTCGCCGGGGACTTCGCGGAGCGCGAGTCGGTCGCCGAGGAGCAGGTGCGCAGCGGTGGTGAAGCAGAAGTGGATCTGCTTTTCAGCAGCGAGTTTTTCGACCCGGAAGATCAGGTTCACATCCGGCCCCATGAGGCTCTCCTCGCCGAAACTCTCCGCGCCCGCACCGCCGAGCGACACCGCCCCATGGTGGATGACGATCCGGAATTTCGGCTCCGAGGTTTCCCGCATCGTGCGGAAGGTTTGCACGGCCTCCGCCACTCGCGACCCGCATTCCGGCGTGCCCGGCCAGCACGCGAGGTAACCGTCTCCGAGATATTTGTTCAGATGTCCGCCATTGCCTTCCACGGTTTCGCGCCCGATGCGTACCCATTGACCTACCACCCGGGCGAGCGCGTCGGGAGTGAGCCGCTGGCTGAGCGGCGTGTAGCCCTCGATGTCGGCGAGGAGGAGCCAGCGCTTCTCGACCTGCGTCCGCTTGGAGTCGATGACCGTCTCGCCGCCCGCGGTGTCCGGTTGCGCTTCCCGCTGGTGAAAGATGAACGCGTGCTCTGCGATGACCACGCAGTCGCCGTCCTTCAGCCGGACGGGGCGCACGACGCGGTCGCCGTTGTGGCGCGTGCCGTTGCTGCTCCCGAGATCGATAAGCCAGAACTCGGCGCCATCCTGCGCGTGAATCGTCGCATGGTGGCGGGACGCTTTCTCGTGCGCGATGACGATGGTGTTGCTCTTCGCACGACCAACCGTACAGGTGCGGGCGAGCGGCACCTTGCCGCCATCAGGATGATCGAGCCACGCGCCAGAGGCAGAAGGTGAGTCCATTTGCGTCGCCGGATTGCCGCACGGAAGCGGAGATGAGTCACGTCAGAAATCCACGACGAAGAACCTTCGCGGATGATTCGAGCTTGCGGCGAAGGCCCGCGCTCCCGGACTCTGCACGTCCTTTCCCTCACCATGAAACTCCCCTCATCCCTCGCTCTCTTCTTCGCTCTCACCGCATTCCTGCACGCTGCCGATTGGCAGCCTGACGCGGGCTTCACCAGCCTCTTCAATGGCACAGACCTCACCGGCTGGTGCTTCCGGGAGAAGACCGACAAGGCCGCGACCCAGGCTGGCGCGGTGACGGTGAGCTTCGATGGCAAAACAGAATCCAATGACGACAGCCGCTACACGGCCAAGGACGGGGTGCTCACCGTGAATCCGCCGAAGGATCTGCCACGGCTGGTGGCGCAGATTTGGACGAAGCAGGAGTTCCCGAAAAATTTTGTGTTGAAGCTGGAGTTCCGCGCGGAGGTGAACGCGGACAGCGGCATCTTTATTCGCAAGCCGCAACTCCAGTGCCGCGACTATCTGGTGGCCGGACCCTACAAGGAGCTGAAGGCTTACAAGCCGCAGGAGTGGAATCAGATCGAAGTGACCGTCAAGGACGGCGTGGCGCATTGCACCAACAATGGCGAGGTGCTTGAGGCCGCTTTGAAGGTGCCGGAGACCGGCCCGATCGGCCTCGAAGGAGATCGCGGCAAAATGGAATACCGCCACATCCAGCTCAAGGAGCTGCCGTGAGCGTGCGTGGATAACGTGGAATCCAAGCGTGGATAAGCGCGCGCTCGTCCGCCTGATCATCGCGCAGCTCGACGCCGAGCTGGCGCTTTCCGCGCAGTCGGCCCGCACCGCGCACGCCGAGGCCACGGACGATCAGAGCAAGGCGGAAAACAAATACGATACGCGCGGACTGGAGGCGTCCTACCTCGCGCATGGGCAGTCGCTGAAAGCCGTCGAGACGTTGCAGGCGCGGCAGCAGTTTAGTGAGCTGGATCTGCGGCCTTTTGAGAAAGACGAGCCGATCGAACTCGCGGCACTCGTCACGCTGCGGGGCGACGACGGCGTGGAGATTTACTTCCTCGGACCGCGGGCAGGCGGCATCGAGGTCGTGCTCGGGAAGAAGACCGTGCTCGTGATCACACCGCAGTCAC
>JANPHH010000462.1:0-9315 GCA_031424375.1 Chthoniobacter sp.
ATTTTCAGCTTCTTAATCCGCGTCAATCCGCGAAATCCGCGGTAATTCGCTGGCCTTCCTTTCACCCCTGCCACGACCGCTCAGCGCAGGAGATTCCGCTCCTCAGCACTCCGCCGTAACTTTTTCGAAAAAGCCGCTTGCGCGGTTTGCGCGTCTCCCCTACATATCACGCCCCTTTCGCGCTCTCCTGGGTGTAACCACTCAGCGCTCTCGCGGCTCCGGCACTGCCGGCGGCCACGTCGAGTGGCGGCAACCCGAGCGATCCGAAAGGAAAAATGCGGTGCAGAAAGAAAATGGCTTGCTCGTCATTCCATTATCCCTACTGTCCGCGCTCCCCGCTCCCGGTGGGCCATGAAAGCACCCGCCAAAGCGGGGTTTCTAGTCCCCGGATGTCGCGGGGAAAGCAGTTAAAAACACCGTTAGAATCCACGTCGCAAGACACCAAATTTTTCAAATGCCCACGATCAACCAGCTCGTCCGCAAAGGCCGCAAGAAGGTTACGACCAAGTCGAAATCTCCGGCGATGACCAATTGCCCGTTCCGTCGCGGCGTCTGCACGCAGGTCATGACCCGCACGCCGAAGAAGCCGAACTCGGCACTCCGGAAAGTCGCCAAGGTCCGCCTGACCAATGGCTACGAAGTCATCGCTTACATTCCCGGTGAAGGTCACAACCTCCAGGAGCATTCGATTGTCCTCGTTCGTGGTGGCCGCGTGAAGGATCTCCCTGGCGTTCGTTATCATATCGTCCGCGGCACGCTGGACGCCCTCGGGGTGGATGGCCGCCGTCGCAGCCGCTCCAAGTATGGCGCGAAGAAGCCGAAGAAGGGCGCCGAAGCTGAAGCTGCCAAGGGTGCAAAGTGCAAAAAGAAGTAAGCAGCCCGACTAACTTTAACTCTCAACTTTCCCGAACATGTCCCGTCGTCGCCGCGTAATTCACAAAACAGAGAAGCTCGATGCCCGCTATGGCAGCCCCATCGTGGCGCGCCTGATTGCGTCGGTCATGCAGGATGGCAAGAAGTCGCTCGCCGAGCGCATCGTCTACACCGCGATCGAAGAGACCCGCACTGGCACCGACGCCGTCGATCCTCTCGAAGTCCTCAACAAGGCGATCGACAACGTGAAACCCCGCCTCGAGGTCAAGAGCCGCCGCGTCGGTGGTGCGACCTATCAGGTTCCCATGGAAGTCCCCCCGGCCCGCCAGCTCGCTCTCGCGATGCGCTGGATCGTCGGCTACGCTCAAGCCCGCAAAAATCAACCGCTCGTCAAGGCACTCGCCACCGAGTTGAAGGAGGCCGCGATCGGCCAGGGCAATGCGATCAAGAAGCGCGACGACACCCACAAGATGGCGCAGGCCAACCGTGCGTTCGCTCACTTCCGCTTCTAACTAACGCTTCCTATGTCCTCGGCAGCACCCGCTACCACCAATCCCAACTCGCCGAACCGCCCGTATCCGCTGGAGCGGACGCGCAACATCGGTATCGCCGCGCACATTGATGCGGGCAAGACGACGCTCACGGAGCGGATCCTTTTTTACACCGGCATGATCCACAAGATCGGTGAAGTGCATGAAGGCACGACCGTGACTGACTGGATGGAGCAGGAGCGCGAACGCGGCATCACGATCACCTCCGCCGCGACGACTTGTTTCTGGCAGCAGCGGAAGGAAGAGAACGTCTACAAGGCGTTCGAAGCCATCAAGATGCGGGTGAACATCATCGACACCCCCGGTCACGTGGATTTCACCGCCGAGGTGGAACGCTCGCTCCGCGTGCTCGATGGCGCGATTGCCGTATTCTGCGGGGTGGCCGGCGTGCAGCCGCAATCTGAAACTGTCTGGCGTCAGGCGACCAAGTATAGCGTCCCGCGCATCGCGTTCGTGAATAAGATGGACCGCACCGGTGCCAACTTTAACAACGCGATCAATGACATGCGGACCAAGCTCCGCGCGAACGCCTGGCCGATCCTCATCCCCATCGGGGCCGAGGACCAACTCAAGGGCCAGTACGACATCGTGAACAAGAAGGCGATCATCTATCTCGACGACGAGAAGATGGGCTCCAACTACGTCATCGAAGAAATCCCCGCTGAAGCGAAGGATCTCTGCGATAACGCTTACGACGAACTCGTTTCCGCCATCGCTGATCTCGACGATGAAATCGGCACGGCTTTCCTCGAAGAGAAGGAAATCACGATTCCGATGCTCAAAGCTGGCATCCGCCGCCAGACCATTGCGAATAAGTTCGTCCCGGTCGTCGGCGGTTCCGCCTTCAAGAACAAAGGCGTCCAGTATCTCGTCGATGCAGTCATCGACTACCTCCCGAGCCCGATCGACATTCCTCCTGCGAAGGGCATGGACCCAGACACGCTGGCTCCGATGGAAGCCGTCACGGACGACAACGCAAAATTCTGCTCCCTTGCTTTCAAGCTCTGGACTGACCCCTTTGTCGGCAAACTCGTCTTCTTCCGCGTTTACAGCGGCAAGGTCACCAAGGGCGACACCATTTACAACCCGCGCACCAACAAGCGCGATCGCATCAGCCGCCTGATCCAGATTCAAGCGGACAAACGCGAAGACATCGACACCCTCTACTCGGGCGACATCGCGGCGATCGTCGGCATCAAGAACGTCACGACGGGAGATACGCTCTGCGACGAAGATCATACGATCCTCCTCGAACCACCCTCCTTCCCTGACCCGGTCATCTCGATGTCCATTGAGCCGAAAACCAAGCTCGACCAAGAGAAGATGGGCGTCGCCCTTCAGCGCCTCGCTGAGGAGGATCCCACTTTCCGTGTTCACACTGACGAAGATACGGGCCAAACGATCATCGCTGGGATGGGCGAACTTCATCTTGAAATCATTCGCGACCGCATGCTTCGCGAGTTCAAAGTCGAAGCTAACTCGGGTAAGCCTCAAATTGCTTACCGCGAGACGATCACGTCGGCAGCAACTGGCGAAGGCAAGCTCATCAAACAATCCGGCGGACGCGGTCAATACGGTCACGTCATTGTCAATGTTCGCCCCGGCGAGCGCGGCAAAGGACTGGTCGTTGAGAACAAGGTGGTCGGCGGAACGATTCCCAAGGAATACATTCCAGCCTGTAAAAAGGGCGTAGAAGAAGCGGTCCTGAACGGCATCGTCGGCGGCTACCCCGTCATCGACGTGGAAGTCGACATCATCGACGGCAGCTACCACGACGTGGACTCGAACGAAATGGCTTTCAAGATGGCCGCGATCTTCGCCGCCAAGGATGGCTTCAAGAAAGCCGGTGCCATCCTCCTCGAGCCGATCATGAAGGTCGAAAACAGCACTCCTGAAGAGTATCAGGGCGACATCATGGGCGACCTGAGCCGCCGCCGCGCTGCAATCAAGGGAATCGAGGCGAAGAATAATCTTTCCATCATCAACGCCGACGTCCCGTTGGCGGAAATGTTCGGATACTCGACCGCCATCCGTTCTCTCTCGAAAGGGCGCTCGAGCTACTCGATGGAACCTTCGCACTTCGAACAAGTCCCCGCTCAGGTGCTTGCCGCTGTGCTTGACCAGAAAGCCAAATAACCAAACTACTTTATGACCGGACAACGCATTCGCATCCGTCTCAAGGCTTTCGATTTCCGCATGCTCGACCAGTCGTCGGCGGAAATCGTGGAGACCGCCAAGCGCACAGGCGCCAAGGTCGCCGGGCCCATCCCGCTGCCCACGCGGATTGAGAAATTCACCGTGAACCGCTCCCCGCACGTGGACAAAAAGTCCATGGAGCAGTTCGAAATCCGCACCCACAAGCGGTTGCTCGACATCATCGAGCCCACGGCAAAAACCGTGGATGAGCTCAAGAAGCTCAACCTGCCTGCTGGCGTGGACATCACCATCAAGATCTGACGTTTTAGCTTACCGAGACATGAAGATTGGACTACTAGGCAAAAAAGTCGGAATGACGCGCGTCTATGACGCCGCGGGCAATGCGACTCCCGTAACGGTCATCGAGGCCGGCGGCAACACGGCACTGCAGGTGAAAAACGAAGAGAATGACGGCTACTCTGCCGTGCAAGTCGGCTTCGACACCCAGAAAGAGCAGCGCGTCACCAAACCGCTCCTCGGCCATTTTAAGAAGGCAGAATCCGCGCCGAAGAAATTCATCCGTGAGTTTCGCCTCCCGGACGGCACCACCTTTGAAGGTGCGATCGACCTGAATGTAAGCCAGTTCGCCCCCGGCGACACCGTCGACGTCACCGGCCGCTCCAAGGGCAAGGGCTTCCAGGGCGTCATCAAGAAGCACGGCATGCATGGCCAGCCCATGTCGCACGGCTCGATGATGCATCGTCGGAACGGCGCCATCGGCAATCGCTCCACTCCCGGTCGCATCTGGAAGAACATGGGCATGCCTGGTCACATGGGTGACGAGCGCGTGACCGTTCAGAATCTCAAGGTCGTTCAGGTTCGTCCTGAAGAGGGTGTCATTCTGATCAGTGGTGCGGTTCCCGGACCAAATGGCAGCTACCTCGTTGTCCGTCCCGCCAAAAAAGCTCCAAAGGAGGCTGCGAAGTAATTTATGGCTGCAAAAGTTCTCACCGTAGAAGCCGCGAAGGCTGCCAAGATCGACGTGGTCGAGAATGGCAAATACACCCAGGTCGTTCATGACACGGTTGTCGCCATGCGCGCCAATCGCCGCAGCGGCACTGCCTGCGTCAAAACCAAGGCAACCGTCAGCGGTTCAGGGGCCAAACCCTGGCGCCAGAAAGGCACGGGCCGCGCCCGCGCTGGTTACAAGTCGAGTCCCGTCTGGGTTGGTGGTGGCGTCGTCTTCGGCCCCCATCCCCGCGACTACTCCAAGAAGGTCGCCAAGTCGGTCAAGAAGATCGCCCTGCGCAAGGCCCTGAGTGAGAAGATCAAGAGTGGCGACGTTTTTATCGTCGACACCTTCGCCATCAAGGAACCCAAGACCAAATCTTTCATCGCGGCGCTGACCAAAATCACCGACGAGGTTAAAACTCTGGTGATCTCCGCGGCCTTCGATCAGCCCACCTACCTCTCCGCTCGCAATGTGCAGCCCACGCTGCTCATGACCGCCTCCGAGGTGAACACCGAGCAGGTCCTTAACTTCCGCAAAATCGTCGTCACCAACGACGGTCTCGCCCAACTCTCCGAGCGCCTCTCGAAATGAACGAGCCCTACGACATCATCAAATCCGTCCGCCTGACTGAAAAGGCGACGCTGCTCGCGGAGAAGGAGAACAAGTACGTTTTCCGCGTCCGCCCTCACGCCACCAAGATCCAGATCAAACTGGCGATCGAGAAGCTCTTCAAAAAATCCGTGGTCGCAGTGAATACCTGCAACTACGCGGGCAAGAAGAAGCGCGAACGCACCGCCTCCTTCGGCCGCCAGGCTGACTGGAAGAAGGCCATCGTCACCCTCAAGGAAGGTGACAAGATCGAACTCGCCTAACTGACTTAGCACCCATGGCACTCAAAACTTTCCGCCCGCTCACGCCCGCCAGCCGCTACAAGGCGCTGCCTGCGTTCGACGAGATCACCAAGACCAAGCCTGAGAAATCGCTGGTCGAAATCAAACGCCGCTCTGGCGGTCGTAATAACAACGGCCGGATCACCACCCGTCACATCGGCGGTGGTCACAAGCAGAAGTACCGCATCATCGACTTCAAGCGCACCAAACGCGGGGTCGAGGCCGAGGTCAAGGCGATCGAATACGATCCGAACCGCACCTGCCGCATTGCGCTCCTTCAATACCCTGACGGCGAAAAAACCTACATCCTCGCTCCCGTGGGCCTGAATGTCGGCGACAAGGTGAGCGCCGGCGACAAGGCGGATCGCAAGGTTGGCAACGCCCTCCCCCTCCGTCTCATCCCTCTCGGCGCCGCAGTTCACAATGTTGAATTGGTTGCCGGCCGCGGCGGTCAGATCGCCCGGAGCGCCGGTCAGCAGGTGATCCTGAACAACCGCGAAGGTGATTACGCTTTGGTGAAAATGCCTTCCGGCGAAATCCGGAAGATTCACGCCGGCTGCTACGCCACCATGGGCCAAGTCGGCAACGTGGATCACATGAACGTCTCCTCCGGCAAAGCTGGTCGCAGCCGCTGGCAGGGTGTTCGTCCTACCGTCCGCGGTATGGTCATGAATCCTGTTGATCACCCGATGGGTGGCGGCCAGGGCAAGTCCAAGGGTGGTGGCGGTCGCCAGCATCCCGAATCGCCATGGGGTCAGCTCGCGAAGGGCTTCAAGACCCGCCGCAAACACAAGACGAGCAACAATTTCATCGTCGAACGCCGCAAGACGTCGAAGAAGAAGTAACTTACCGAAACTAATTAGACTATGGGTCGTTCCCTCAAAAAAGGTCCCTTTGTTGACGGTCATCTCTTCGAGAAGATCGACAAAATGAATGCCGCCGCCATCAAGAAGCCGATCAAGACCTGGTCGCGCCGCTCGATGGTCACGCCGGAGTTCGTCGGCCACACGTTTCTCGTCCACAACGGCAAGATTTTTAACTCCGTTTTCGTGACGGAAAACATGGTGGGGCACAAGCTTGGTGAATTTTCGCCCACGCGAATCTTCAAGAAGCACGGTTCCCACACCGCCAAGGTTACCAAGTAACCGCGCTGCTTTTCTCAAATGTTGAGGCTGAACAAGTTCTCGACGGATGGGCTGAAGCGCGCGGCACTGGTCGCCGGGCTCGGTCTGATCACAATCGCAAGATTGCAGGCCGGAGCCGAAGGTTCTTTGACAGACTTAGATATTGAATACAGCGAGCTGAAAGTGACTCTCGAGAAAGTTCTCGGGGAAAACAAACAGCTCCGCGACGCACTCGCCGACACGCAGAAGACCCTTGCCGACATGAGACAAAATCTCGCCGCGACCAGTGCCGAAACTGAAGTGTTCAAAAGGCGATCCATGGAGCTCACCCTCCGCATGGAAGCGTTGGGACTCGACCTAGCTGGCGCCAATAACGCCAAACTGGAACAACGACTCCTGACAGCTGTGAGTGACCTGCGGGCGACGACTCAGGAAAAGAATGCACTCTCCGAAGCGCTCATTCGCCTCTCCGATGCAGCCGCTGGTTACGCCAAAAGCGCCACCGCGGCTCCCGCCGAGATGCGGCTCTCGCTAGAGGGTGAAATCCGCAACGCCAACAAAGCGCTCGGACTTCAGTCCACCGGTGCAGTCGATGCCAGTTCCGTGCCCGCGACGATCACCGACGCGATGGCGATCAGTGTGAAAGAAGATCTTTCCCTCGTCGTGATCAACCTTGGCAGTCAGCAGGGGGTGAAAGTCGGGATGCCTTTCCGCGTCATGCGCGGGGAAAACATCATCGGCAACGTCCAAGTCGTCGATGTCCGCGAGAAAATCGCGGGAGCAATTATTCAAAATCTAAGTTCTGAACGGGAACAAATCAAAGTAGGCGACCGCCTTGTGGTGGACGCCAGACAGTAGAATTTACCAAAACCAGCCAGACGAGCATCCAGACATGCAGATCAAATCCATCTACCGAGGCGCGCGCATTTCGGCATTCAAATGCCGGGAAGTGACGCGCGAGATTCAGGGCCTGCCCGTAGCGGCGGCGCTCGACATCCTCGCATTCACCCCGAAGAAAGCTGCGACGCTCGTCGCCAAGACGCTGAAGAGCGCAATAGCCAACGCCGAGAACAACAATAACCTCCGCGCTGACAAACTCGTCGTGCAAGAGGCCACCGTTGGCGAAGGCCCGACCTTCAAGCGTTTCCAGCCGAAAGCCCGCGGCAGCGCCGGTCCGATCCGCAAGCGCACCTCGCACATCCGCATCATTCTCACCGACGAGATCGAAATCATTTCCAAGCGCAAGCCGAAGAAGACTTCATCCAAGCCAAAAGCCTCCAAACCCGCTCCCAAGAAAAAGGCCACTGTGCCCGCTCCTGAAGCTGCGGCTCCCGCGTCCGAGCAGACCACAACTAAAGAATAACTATGGGTCAGAAAGTTAATCCTATCAGCTACCGCCTCGCGGTGAATCGTGAGTGGCGCTCGCGTTGGTATGCCTCGCCGAAGGAGCTGCCTGAGTTCCTCCATTCGGATATCAAGATTCGCGCTTACGTCAAAGACAAGCTGCGCCTCGCCGCTGTCTCCAAGATCGTCATCGAGCGCGCCTGGAATAGCATCCGCGTAACCATCTTTACCGCTCGCCCGGGCATCGTGATCGGCCGCAAAGGAACCGAAATCGAGAAAATGACGGCCGATATCGGCGATATGTCCGGTGGCAAATCGGTCAAGATCGACATTCAGGAAATCAAGACCCCCGAACTCGACGCTCAGCTTGTAGCCGAAAACGTCGCTCTCCAGATCGAGCGCCGCATCAGCTTCCGACGCGCGATGAAGAAATCGATCCAATCGACGATGGATTTTGGTGCGCAGGGCATCAAACTCCGGTGCGCCGGTCGCCTCGGTGGTGCGGAAATCAGCCGCGCGGAATGGTATCGCGAGGGCAAAATTCCTCTTCACACTCTCCGCCAACCGATCGACTACGGCTTCGCCGAAGCCAACACCGTCTACGGCAAAATCGGCATCAAGTGCTGGCTCTGCAAACCGGACGGTGCCGCTGATGCCCAGCCCGTCGAGAAGCGTGAACGTGATCGCGACCGCGGAGATCGCGGCGAGCGCCCCGCTCCCGAAGCCACCCCCGCCCCAGCCCCGGTTGACGCCGCGCAGTAACATAGTAACCCACTTTTTTAAAGGAGACTATCGGCCATGCCCTTGATGCCCAAACGTGTGAAGTATCGGAAATCCCAGCGCGGATCGCGCAAGGGTAACGCTACTCGCACCATCGCCATCGACTTCGGCGCTTTCGCCCTCCAGACGCTCGACCGCGCCTGGATCACCAACACCCAGATCGAAGCCGCCCGTGTCGCGCTCACCCGCAACATGAAACGCAAAGGCAAGCTCTGGATCCGGATCTTTCCCGACAAATCGGTCACCGCTCGTCCGCCGGAAACCCGAATGGGTAAAGGCAAGGGCGCACCCGAGTATTGGGTCGCCACGGTCCGTCCGGGGAACATCCTTTTCGAACTCGACGGCGTGCCGGAGTCGGTCGCCCGCGAGTCCCTGCGTCTCGCCGCTGACAAGCTGCCGATCCGCACCAAATTCCTGACCCGCCACCGCGCCGCCTAGTCTATGAAGACCAAAGAAATTCTTGAACTCAGCGTCGACGAACTCGCCGCCCGCAAACACCAGTTGCGTGAGGAGAGCTTCCATCTGCGCATTCAGCAGCAGAGCGGCCAACTTGAAAAGCCCAGCCAGATCCGGGTGATTCGCCGCGAAGTGTCCCGTTTTGAGAC
>JANPHH010000463.1:0-1597 GCA_031424375.1 Chthoniobacter sp.
GCCGAGTTGGGCCAGTATTCCCGGCTTGTCTTGGCTGATTACGATGAAGTGCAGAAGGAACTGAAACGAAGGGGACTCAAAGATGACGAGCTGAGCGACTGCATCGTGAAGGCATTCATGAAGTTCGTCACCTGGGCACCGGAAATCTCCGCCATGGAAGATATCCCCGCCGAGATCGCCTCGCTGCAATCCACCGCGCTGCGCGAAACCTTCTCTCTTAGCGATACGCACACCCAGCAAGCCGAGGCGATCATCCTTGCGCATTTCGCCACGATGAAAGCAGCCGGACTCACCTACTCCAGCCACAACGCCCCCGAGTGGCGCGAACGCCGCAGCGCATCGCTCACGCAACTGCTTTGGAAGCTCCGACCGCTCCTCCCAGTCAATTCCAAACTAACTCCCAACCTCACGCAGATCGTCAACATCGGTGCCGGAGTCGAAACCAAAAGCATGGATGCCGGCACTAAAGTCCTCGCCATCTCTCCGAACACTGGCACGTCGGAGCCGCACATCGTGCAAGTGCAGACCTTCCCCAACTGGCCTGCCGTCCCCTGGCTGCCCGCCACGCGGGGTAAACCGTTTTGAACCGTCAGGGCAGAAAGGGACTGGTCAGCAGCCACCACGCACCTACCACCATCTGCAAAGACCAGCCATGAAAAGTCCAAATGAGTAACAACACTTCGCTTCGACCGAGCGCCTTCATCCTAGTGGGTTCCATCTTCGCCATCGTGGGTTGGATCGCAAATACTCCGCCGAATCTTTGGGTCGGGTTGTTCTTCGTCGCGATCGGAATCGGTGAACGGGTCATTGCCGCATTCCGGAAGTAGGCACCCCAAAACAGCAGTCAGAGAGCCAACCGAAGGAGCGCCTCCACCCCCAATCCAATGCGCAAACATCCATCCCCCATTCGGTCTCGCGTTCTCTTCGCGGCCTTCCTTCTCGCTGCGTCCTTTGCTCTCGAATCGCGTGCGCTCGCGCAAGGCGCGGGGAGCAGGCCGAATATCATTTTCATCCTCACGGATGATCTGGGCTACGGCGACTTCGGGGTCTTTTTCCAGAACGCGCGGCAGACGGCGAATGTGCGGAGCGAGCCCTGGCACTTCACGCCGCAGCTCGATGCGCTGGCGGCGCAGGGTTTGCAGATGCCGCATCACTATTGCGCGGCGCCGGTGTGTGCGCCGTCGCGCGGGTCGCTGCTCACCGGGGTGCATCAGGGTCATGCGAATGTGCGGGACAATCAGTTCGACAAGGGGCTGGAGAATGATCACACGCTGGCCACGGTGCTGAAGAGCGCGGGCTATGCCACGGCGTGCATCGGGAAGTGGGGCTTGCAAGGGAGCATCCCGAGCGGGCAATCGGCCCCGGCTTGGCCGGCGTATCCGCTCAATCGCGGGTTTGATTTTTACTACGGCTATGTGGGCCATGGGGACGGGCATGAGCATTATCCGAAGGAAGGCACCTATGAGGGGCCAAAGCAGGTGTGGGACAATCTCACCGAGGTCTCCGGCACGCTCGACAAGTGCTACACGGCGGATCTGTGGACGGCGCGGACGAAGAAGTGGATCGTGGATCAGCGCGCGGCGAATCCGGCGCAGCC
>JANPHH010000464.1:0-1868 GCA_031424375.1 Chthoniobacter sp.
GCGCGCTGATCGAGCGGGATCAAATAGCGCCCGAAACGAAAGCCCTCGATCCCGCGCTCGTAGTTGAGGCGGAACATGTCGTAGTTCAGCCGATCGGCGGGCGGGAGCGCGTCGCGGTGGATCGCGGCGAGGCGTTCGAGCATCTGTTGATCGCGGGCGTGTTCGCGCTCGATCGCCGCGAGGCTGAGGTCGGGCCAGCGGTCGTTCCAGCGGCGGTCGCCGAGCTGCGAGGCCCAGGTCGGCGACAGCTCCATGGTGTGTTCCCAGTCTTCGTCGAAGATCCGGCGGAGCTTCTGCGCTTCATCGTCCGCGGCGAAGATCGCAAAGACCGGGAGCACGAGGAGCAGCAGTGAAAGGAGACATTTCATGGCGAGGGAGGAATACCGTGTCGGAAGGGATCGCGTTCGTCGAACAGGAGCGTGGCCTCGGCTGTGATAAAAGCGGTGCCGGTGATGCTCGGCGCGATGGTTCCGGCGGCACGGTCGAGCCACCGGTAGCTAGCGGTGAAAGTGCTGCCGACGATGCTCACCTGCACGAGCGATTCGCCCTCGGCGAGATGACCATCCGCGGCGAGACACGCGAGGCGCGCGCTGGTGCCGGTGCCGCATGGTGAGCGGTCGTAGGCTTTGCCCGGGCAGAGGACGAAATTGCGCGTGCCATCGTCGAGGATGACGTGATCGACCTCGGGGAAACCGCCTGCATTCACCGCGAGCCGCGCGCGCCAGGTGAAGTCGGTGAGCGCATCGACATTTGCGCGATCGAGACGTTGACCATGGTCGTCGATGAGGAAAAACCAATTCCCGCCATAAGCGACATCGCCCGTAAATCCGGCGACGCTCACGGCTTTCGCTCGCCGATACGACGCCACATTGGCGACCGAGACCGAGCCGTCCCCGTGCAACGTGGCCGTGACGACGCCGACCGCGGTTTCAATCCGGTGCTCCCCCAGCCCGATGCGGCCGAGGTGCGCGAGCGTGACGATGAGTCCGATCGTGCCGTGGCCGCACATGCCGATGCAGCCGGCATTGTCGAAAAAGATCACACCCGCCGCGCAAGAGCGGTCCAGCGGCTCGACGAGTAGCGCGCCCACGAGCACATCGGAGCCGCGCGGTTCGGTGATCACCGCACGCATGAAATCGGCATGCTTTTCCCGAAAGACTGCGAGCCGCTCCGCGACGCTGCCGCCGCAGAGTTCCGGGCCACCCGCGATGACGACGCGGGTCGGCTCGCCACCGGTGTGCGAGTCGACGACCTCGACCGTAGCAGCCGACGTGAGGAGGCTCATCCTCGTGCACCGTCCCTTCGCATCACTGCTGCCTGAATCCGCTCCAGCTTGCGGGAAAAATCCTCATCGCGCGGATCGAGCCGCGGATATCCCGGAACCACCGCACCCGTGTATGCCCACAGCCGCGCCTCGGCCACGAGCGCAGCGCGCACCGGATTCGCGACGATGTAGCCGCAGGTTTCCACAAACGAATCCCACCGACGTTCCTGCTCGCGCAGCACGTGATCGTGCGCCTGATGCTGGAACTCCGCCTCACCGAGGGCGGGCTCGAGATGGGTGCGGAGGAAGGTCATCGCGTTCCGCTGATCGGCATCGGATCGCGTGCCGAGCCAGAGGAGGTGAATGTGGTCGGGCATCAAGCAATACGCAGGGCAGAGCAGACCTTCGCGCGCCGCGGCGTGGAGCATCAGTTCGCGGAATCGTGCGTGGAAGGTTTCGGTCAGCCAGCCGGTTGCGCGATTCGCGATGGGGAGGGTCCAGTGAACAGTGGCGAATCCCTGGTAGGCCACTCGCTCCAGGCGCGGGAGGTAGAAGGTGCGGTTGCGAGGATCCTTCATGTAGCAGCCGACGTAAGGAGGCTCAT
>JANPHH010000465.1:0-2028 GCA_031424375.1 Chthoniobacter sp.
ATGGCATCGCGCCATTCGGTTTTGATCCAAAGCTCCACGGCGACACGGCCTGCCTCACGTTTCTTTTCACGATGACGGCGCACGCGCTCCCGTGCCTGTTCGGCGGGTGTGAGTTTCGAGGTTTTCGGTCGGCCAGGACCACGCTTTGCGGGTTTGGATTTGGATCGTGAAGAGCGAGGCATTAGCGTCACTAGATACGAGTGATCGCGGCTTGCTTCCAGCGGAAAGTTTCTTCGCGAAAACCGCATCTTTTTCTTGCAATAACGTATCTAGTAACGTATAAGAAAAGGGTAGCAATTAACCGAGGGCGCCACTCGTTAAACGGCATTTCCAAAATGAACCAATCGAACCTAATCCTCCACTGCGGCGCGGCGAAAACCGACCGTGATCAACTCGCCCGCGTTTGCACCCCGGATGGAGATAATACATGGTGCCCCATCCCCCACGAGACGCTGGTCTCGGAGGTGGAGGGCGCATTGAACCGCGCAAACATGCGGATCGTCACCGAGGCCCACGGCATGAGCGCCGACGGGGCTCGTTACTTCGGCTTGCTCCAAGTCGCCAATGGCGATGAGCAGGGCGATTACTCCTACGTGCTCGGCCTGCGGAACTCGCACGACAAGCGGTTTCCCGCCGGTCTCGTCGTAGGTTCCGCCGTGTTTGTTTGCGATAACCTCGCCTTCTCCGGCGAGATCAAGATCGCCCGCAAACATACGCGGTTCATCATGCGCGACCTGCCGGGCTTGGTGTCCGGCGCAGTCGGCCAGCTTGGCGACCGCTGGCATGAACAGGCGGAGCGGATCAACGCCTATCGCGGGCATGAACTGACCGACGTTCAAGCGCATGACCTCGTGATTCGGGCGCTCGACAACCGTGCGATCACCGTCACGCAAGTTCCCGCGATCCTCCAGGAGTGGCGCACGCCACGGCACCCGGAGTTCGCTGCCGACGGCAAGAGCGCCTGGCGCTTGTTCAATGCGGTGACTGAGGCCGCGAAGGGCAGCGGTCTGTGGGCGCTCCCGCAACGCACGCAGGCACTCCACGGTCTGCTCGATGGCGAAGTCGGGTTGTTCAGCAACAGCTAGGCGGTAGTGGCATGGGCCGTCGCTCCTCACGAGCGGCGGCCCCCTGTCAGACTTGGCAACGAAACCACAAACCGAGGGAGCCACTCGTTAGACGGCGCTTCTTTTCATGGCTCGTATTATCTCCATCATTTTCGACCGCAATGAGCACCCGCTTCGCGCGACCATCCGCACCCACTTGGGCACGGTCAAAGTTCGCTGGATGGACGTAGCTGGCGATCACTGCTGGCGATCACTGCTGGCAGACCAGCGGGATTCTCGATGCGAAGAAGCTGGCCGCGCCAGCTATCGCACGCATTGAGCGCATGGTGATGGACATCTGAACCGTCGGTTTTCTCACCGCAGGTAAGGTTGCTCCCAAACGGGAGCCACCCATACGAGCGGGTCTTTATGGTGCTCTCTCGCAAGCGTTCTTGCGGCATCACATTCCAACTTCACTGCAACGAATTTTCATGGAACTCCACGAACCCACCGAACAGGAAAAGCAGTCGGCGCTCGACGAACTCACACGGCACATGAACGCAGTTCAAAAGCGTCGCGATTCCATTCCTCCCGATGAATTGCAATCCGCGCTCGAAACGATCACCCGTGCGCTCGCGCAGCACTGGAGCACCGGCGGCGGCACGCGCTTGCGCCGCTTCATCTGGTCGCTTTGGAACGGCTGGCATTTGGTCAATCTTTTCGATCTCTGCGCGGGACTCGATTGCGAATTGGGCGATGCGGTCATCGTCGTTTTCCGCGCGCAGATGGTTGGCGCACTTACCGAGAAGCACAAGCGGCGGGTGCTCACGCAGTCGGGTGAATTCGACCGTTGGGAAAGTGCCAGCGCGGAGACACCCGATGGCGAGGACGTGCTGTATCCGCCGTTGTCGCTCGGGACGGATGAACTGCGCAGGCTGGCGCATTCCGCCACGCAATGTGCGCGAAGAATGGAAGCCGAACGCGC
>JANPHH010000466.1:0-22238 GCA_031424375.1 Chthoniobacter sp.
CGCATCGAACGCTTCTTCAATAAGCTCAAACAATTCCGCCGCATCGCCACACGTTACGACAAGCTGGCCAAAACCTTCTTCGCCGCCGTCCACCTCGTCGCCGCTTTCCTGATCGTCAGAAATTCGTGAACACTGCCTAGCGCACTTTGCGATGGTGGAAGAGGTTCTTCACGATATGGAATGGATGCTCGACCAGCGCTCGCGTCCGGGCTTTGAGCTTCTCAAAGCCCAGCGTCAGATCCTTCACCCAGCTCTCAGGCATCTCCTTGATCTTGCCGCGCTTGGCGGCGATGCGCCACTCCACCCCGCCATGTTCGGCGATGATCTCTGCGCGTTTCTCCACACCGATGTAGCCGGCATCGACATGCACGGTCTTCTCTTCCCCATGCAACAGCGCGTGCGTCTGGCTAATGTCGGACACGTTGGCCGCCGTGCCCACCACCGTGTGCACCAACCCGGACTCCGCGTCGGCTCCGATGTGCGCCTTCATCCCAAAATACCACTGTCGCGCCGAGTGACCTTCTTCTTCCGGGCGTATTCATCTTGGGCAAAGCTCACTTGTTGTTCCATGCCCTTCTTCAACGCCACAGCACTCACAACGACTCGCTCGATGTGGTCGATTAAATCAGCGTTTCCTTAGTGGCGGAATCTGTGCCGACGCTTTTCGTTTGGTCGGTCGAAGGTCGCCGCCTTGCAGGGTTTCACGTTAGAGCATCTGCCGAAAGAACCTCCCGGAAGTGTCATCCCGAGAAACGAAGGATCTCTCTCATCACTTGAAAGATCCTTCGCAAGCTCAGGATGACACCGCAGTGTATGCGAAAACTATTTTTGGCAGAGATCTAGAGGGTGTAGCTGAAAAGAGAAAACTGCATGTCATTCCGAACCGACTGGAGCGAGCCTGAGTGAAGGGAATAAGTCGGGCGACCTCGGAGTGCCGGGAACTGCACGATCTCCCGAAGGCAGAGGTCCCTCGGCTGCGTTACACTCCGCTCGGGATGACAGTTTTTCAATTTCGGGACACTCTCTTATCCCAATCCCGTGCTTTCCCGGTCGTGCTTTCTCCAGGCGTTGACCGAGCACCACAAACCTCAATCATGCCCGTGAGCCCCGCCTACAAAGCATCGCGGCCGCACAAAGTGCGGCCGTGACGGAAACGTTGTTAGGCTACTTCTCGAAACTTCAGGCAAGCTGCGTGCGGAAGCGACGGAAGGCAAAACCCAACCCGAGCGCAGCGCCAAACAGGATCGTGCTCGCTTCAGGCACCGGAGTAAAGGTGTAGATTGCCGTGACCTTCCCAGAGAAGTTTTGCGATGCCGTGTTGAATGCGCCGGCTAGTCCGGTTGGATTTGAGGTCAGAGAACCTGGATTCGAGAAGAGGCTGCTGATCGCGACCAAGTAGGAGGTCGCTCCAGGAGACGCGGTAAACTGCGCGAGATAGCTCGCGGTGGTCAAAGGGGGGACCGTCGAAGCCGAGGAGTTCACCGTCGTGCTGGGCAGCAGGCCCAATGAATCGATGCCGAGGAAATTCGGAGCGCCAGTTGGGTTTCCTGGCCCAGGAAGATCGGTGTCATTCGTGATTGGGCCCGTCCGCGTGGTTGTCGAATTTGCGGTGACGATGGTCGGAAGACTTACGCCAGTGGATGCAGTGATTTGAGTTCCCAAGGCGAGAGTGATTGTCGAGGATGGCCCCCCGATGCTCCCCGGCGTGAAGGGAGGGATCGTGAAGCTCTCATTGTCGAACACGAGCGCCGAATTGGTGGTCGTCGTTTCGAGCAAGAGTTGAATCTGGGTCAGGGTGCCCAATCCAGAGTTGAACTTGTTGAGGGCGATAAAGCTAATCGGACTACCAACTGCGAGACCACTGAAGGTAGCGCTGTCGGTAATTGTCGCTCCATAGGCGGCTGAGAGCGAAGTGGCGAGCGCTGCGATTCCGGCAGCGAGGGTGTGTTTGTTCATGGCTTGAGGAGAGGTGTTCGGAAGTCAATCACAGCAGAGTGTGCCTGTTGCGATGTGCAAGGAGTATGGAGGTTAGGAATCGAAGGCAAGCATTTTGTAATGATTTTTTCGAAAAATGGAGGACACCGACAGCCCATCTTTGAGCCGCCGAAGTGGTCATGCGGCAGCCACGGTGCGTCGGTGATAGCGGCGAACTTCCTCGACGATATGCGGATTTACCTGATGGCGAACGGCTTGGACTGCCATCCGGATCGCGTTTTTGATCGCGATGGGCGAACTGCCGCCGTGGGCGATGATGCAGACCCCATTCACTCCCAAGAGCGGCATGCCGCCATATTCATCGGCATTTGTCACAGCGTGGACGGCCCGGAACGCAGGTTTGCAAAGCAGTGCGCCCGCCTTGCGGATCGGCGTTTTCATCAGTTCGCTCTTCAGGAGTCGAAAGATTGATTTGGCCAGCGCCTCGCTGGTTTTGAGGACGATGTTGCCGGTGAAGCCATCGGCCACGACCACATCCACCGCGCCGTTGAAAAGGTCATGTCCTTCCACATTCCCGTGAAAATTGACCCCGCAGGCCTTGATCAAAGCGTGCCCGGCGAGAGTCAGTTCGTTGCCCTTGAATTCCTCGGTGCCATTGGAAAGAAGTCCCGCCTTGGGATTCTCCAACCCGAGCACATGTTTCGAATAGGCGAGCGCCATCAGTGCGTTGTCTTCCAGTTGCTCGGGGGTTGGGTCGGGATTGGCGCCCGCGTCGCAGAGGAGAAAGTGCCCGCCTTTCTCCGTGGGCATGGTCGCGGCGATGGCGGGTCGCTCGATTCCCGGGAGCATCCGGAGCTTGATCGTTGCCGCAGCGACCGCTGCGCCGGTATTGCCCGCGCTCACGATCGCCTCCGCTGCGCCTTCCTTCACGAGGTCGACGGCGCGGCTCACGGAACTGTCTTTCTTCTTCCGCACGGCGTCGATGCCGCTGTCGTGCATTTCGACGATCTGGGTTGTGTGGACGATGTGGATGCGCCGATCGGTGCAGCCGATGCGAGCCAGTTCGGCCTCGAGGCGGGGCTTGTCTCCGGTCAGAAAAAGTTGCTCGATTTCATCAAAGGAGCTTAGCGCCAGTGCGGCGCCCGCGATGAGGTCGGCAGGTCCACCGTCGTGACCCATGGCATCAAGTGCGATTTTCATTCAGCGCGATTCGAAGGGGTGATCGGCATGGTTCAAGCCGAAAACCATCGGGAAAGGGGTGAGGACGAGATTCGTGTCGATCATCGGCAAAAGGTCACGGCGCAAAAACACAAAGAGACACCTGCAAGATAATTGCAGGTGTCTCGAAAGTGCTGGCTGCCCGGGCGGGCAGGGGAGGCTCAGGCGGCCGAGATCGTGAGGACCTGCCGGCCTTTGTAGTAGCCGCAGGAGGCGCACACCGTGTGGCCGGGCACGGTGCTTCCGCACTGGCCGCATTTATTCAGTTTCGGTGCATGCCAGCGGTGGCTGGCTTTGCGCGTGCGCAGGCGCATTTTCGAGGTTTTGCGTTTTGGAACTCCCATGGCTTTAGGTCTTTTTAATCTTTAGTTGATCCAGCGCACCCCACACTTCGCGTTCTTGAGGGATCGGGTCTGCGGCGTCGTCGTGAATTTTCGCCACGCGTTCGGCACCTGAGCAGACCTTATCACCTCTCCAGTCGCAGTGCGGGTGGGGCGGAAGGGCGAGCAAGATGTCTTCCCTCATGGGCTCTGTCAAGTCCACCAATTCAGTGCCGGTGAGTTCGATCTGGCAGGCGAAAGTCGGCACCTCCAGCGGGAAGCGAAACTTCTCCAGGCAGGTGACGCATTCGAGATCCAGATCGACGGCCAGTTCGCCGGTGGCGAACAGCCCATTGTCGCTGACCCCGATATCGAGCCGATAGTGGACGTCGCTGACCGGCTGGATCTGTGGGTCGTGAAGATCGAGAATCGCCGGCGGATCGGCGCCTTCGACGTGGAGACCGTCGTGTGGGATTTGGTTGAGGTGGACTTTCATGGGAAGGTCGGGCGTTCAGGGGAAAGCGGCGGGAGGCGGTATGTGGTCCTCCTTCTTTCAAGCGAAGCGGGCTTTCAGTGCGCTCGCCACGGACACTGGCACGAATGCGTCGATATTGCCACCGAGGCGGGCCACCTCCTTGACGATCCGCGAACTGAGGTAGGTGTACTCTTCGCGCGGGGTGAGGAATACCGTCTCGATCGTCGGCTCGAGTTTGCGATTCATCAGCGCCATCTGGAACTCGAACTCGAAGTCGCTGATCGCGCGCAGACCCCGGACGACGGCCGTGGCGCCCTGCTCGCGGGCGAAATTCACGAGCAAGCCCTCGAATCGCGTCACCCGGATATTCGTCTCTCCCGCCACGGACTGTTCGATCAAAGCCACCCGCTCATCGGCGGGGAAGAGCGTCTGTTTGTGCGCATTGAACGCGACCGCGACGATCAGTTCATCGAAGAGCGTTGCGGCCCGTTTGATGACATCGAGATGCCCCTTGGTGATGGGATCGAAACTTCCTGGGTAAATCGCGCGGCGCATGCGGGCACCCTGCGGAAGCCCGCGGCTTGATTGAAGGAAAAACCGCGCCGAACTCCGCTCTCCGCTCGCGGGAGGCGCGTTACTTCGCTTTCCCGAGCTGCGTCAGGTAGGCGAAAAGATCGCGCAGATCGCCGGGCGATAGGTTGTCCGTCAACCCCGCCGGCATCAGCGACCCGATGAATTCGCGCTTCGCCACCTCCGACTGCGCAACGACATGCTCCGTGCCGGCCGCATCGCGCAGGGTCAACTCGGAGTCGTTGCCCGCGACGACGATCCCGATCAGTTCCGACCCCTTCTTCGTGGTCACGCGCACCGTTTCAAACCCCTCCTTCACCTCGCGCTGAGGCTCGATCACCGTGCCGATGATGAATTCGAGCGGTTGTGCGCTGCCGACTGCATCGAGCGCCGGGCCGATCTTTCCGCCCTCGTCACCCACGCGGTGGCAGCTCACACACGCCAGTTCCGGGCGGCGGAAAACGTCGCGTCCGCGCTGTGTGTCGCCTTTCGTCAGGACTTCGGCCGCCACGCTGCCCAGCACGAATGGCGACGCTCTCAGCCGCCCGTAGATCGGCACGATCGGGCTGGCGTTGCGCTGGGCCACTTTCTTCGCAACGGGCTTCGGCTTGGGTTTGTCGAGCGTCTTGATCACGTCCAGCCACTCCGGTTTCCAATCCGGTGCGCCTTTCGCCACCAGCGGCTCCCATTGCGGCTTCAGCACTGCCGTCGCCGCCGCGAGTGCGGTGTCGATGAACTTGTCGCGCGGCTGCACTGCGGCGCTCAGCACCACCACCATCGACTCGGCGCGCGGAATGTTTCCCGCAGCCACGATCGCCGCGAGGCGCACCCGCGCGTCGGGATCATGCGCGAAGTCCGCCAGCGGCTCCAGCGGATCGAAGTCGAGCGGCAGGCGGTCCGCCCAGCGGGCCAGCGTCGCGGCGGCGTAGCTGCGCGCCTCGGGAGTCTTTGCGGCCAGCACCCGCCGGAGCAGCGGCACCTCCACGGCTTCGTGCGCCTCGCAGACGCCGAGCGCCTGCAAGAGTGCGAAGTCGAGGTCCGCCGCATTCGGATCGAGCCGCTCCGTCCAGGCTCGCAGATCCTTCACCACCGACGCCGGATCCGCGCCGGCGAGGAGCTGCTTCGCCTGTTCGCGCGGGAAGCGATCCGCCGAGCGGAGCAGCTCGAACAGCGCAGGCAGGTCGCTCATTCCCTGCGCCAGGGACGGCGGTGGCAGGAGCAGCGGCCGGCCGGGGTAGGTCACGCGCCAGATGCGGCCATGCTGTTTGTCGCGATCGGGATGGCGGAAGCTCGCCTGATAGTGGCCGATGATCGGGTTGTACCAGTCGCAAATATACAGCGCACCGTCCGGGCCGAGCTTCACATCGACCGGGCGGAAACTGCCATGCGCGCTCTGCACCAGCGGCGGCAGCGCCGGGTGGTCGTCCACCTTCAACCCCGCGCCGTCTTGAGACACTGCCAGCGTCCAGACCGCGTTGTTGATGTATCCGCCGGTGACCAGTGCGCCCTGCCATTCCGCGGGAAAATGTGCGCTCTCGATGATCTCGGGGTTGCTCGTCTTGCGCCCGCGCCCCGTTACCCAGACCGTCTCCCGCCGACCCCCTTGGAATCCGCGGATCAGTTCCGGTGCGGGGAAATACATATTGCCGCTGTTCCCTGCCGAGATGAGCGGCTGCCCCCAGCGGGTAAAGGTCCAGCCCCACGGATTCTGCGGGTCGGCCGGCCCACCGAAGAACGCATCGAGGCGCTGTTCCCGCGGCCGCAGCCGCCACAGCCCCGCTTCATCCAGGCCCACGATGCCGTAGGGCGTCTCGACTCGTGCATGGGCGTGCAGCCCCTGGCAGAACATGAGTTCGCCGCCGGGTGACCAGCGAAAGGAATTGATGTTCTGGTGATTGTCCCCGGTCCCGAAGCCGCGCAAGACCACCTCGCGCCGGTCCGCTTTGCCATCGCCATCCGTGTCCGTCATCAGCCACAGCTTCGGCCCCTCGCCGATATAAGCCGAGGCGCCGCGCACCGGGCCACCACTGCCGAAGCCGATCGTTGCGATCTCCAGCCCGGTCGGAATCATCAGTCCATCCGCGAAGACCGTCACCTTGTCCGCCCGGCCCGTGCGCTGGGTGTCTTCGAGAATGAGCACCTTGTCGTTGGGCTCCTCACCTGGCTTCACCTGCGGATACGTCGTGCTCTGCACCACCCAGAGCCGTCCCTTCGGATCGAAGCGCATCTGGATCGGCTTGCTCACCCCGTCTTTCTCGGAAGCGAAAAGATTGATCTCGAATCCCGGCGGCAGTCGGAATGACGCGAGTTCCGCCGCCGGGTCGTCGCGATCCGGTTCCGCCGCCGCAGCGGGCAGGCTGGCCAGGAGGGCGAGCCCGGCGAAAATACGAATCCCGAGTGAACGTCCGGTTCTCATGGCTGAGCCAGCTTGGCCGCGAGAGCGTCGATCTCTCGCTCCCGTTTTTCGATCAGCGGAATGAATTCCTCCATTTCCGCGGGAAACCAGCGTTTCGAAGGATCGAGGTGATCGCGGCTGCTCGGCTGCGCCGTGCGATCACCGTTGAGGAAGGCCCAATTCTGCGGCCGCCAATAGTTGAACCACAGCCGGTTTTTCGCCTCGATCGCCGGCCGCAGCGTTTGCCAGCGCCCCTCGACCTCCGGATTCATTTGCATGCCCACCTTGCCGCTCAATTGCAGGGCCAGCGAACGCCCAATCTCCGTCAGCCGTTTTTCCCGAGATTCGAGACGATCCACTCCCGGACCCTTCGGCGGCGTTTCCACCGCGGCAACAAAGAGCAACCCCCGGCGCTTCGCCAGATCCTGAACGGCTACGGAATAAACCAATCGCATCGCTTCGTGCCGCTGTTCTTGCGCAGCGGAGAGCGCAGGCGCGCGCATTGAACCCACCAAAACGACCCGCCTTTTCCCGCCCGCGGAAACTCGATCGATCAATTGTTCGTATGCGCCGACAAACATCGCGACCTTCGCCTCGCCCTCCACGCTCTCCATCTCACCAAACTGCGCCACCACCACCGCCGCACCGATCTGATCGAGCTGCGCTTCGAGCGAAGGGAAATTCAGGTCGCGCTTTTGCTCGAAGACCGTATCTCCCTCCCAAGCCAGGCAGCGAAACCGCAAGTGCTGCCGGGGAAACGCTCGAATCATTTCGGTCTCCAGATAACCCGACTCCGAGGCGGCTACCATCGCCTCCCCGCCGAGGATGCCCACCATGGAGCCGTTCGGCAAAAGACCGTCTCCCCGCGCGCCTGCGACGAACGCCATCGTCGCAAATGCCAGCAGTGGGAGATGTCGGAAGAGGGGCACGCAGCGGCGAAGCTACGAATCGATCCCGATGTTGTCCATCATCCTGAAGGGCACAGAACGTAGGACGGATTTTCAATCCGTCTTTGCGGGCACTCGCCGCGCTGAGACCGCCCGCAGGGTTTGGCGCCGGATTACAAATCCGGCCTACGTTCTGACGCTTCCCGCCTCAGGGGTCGAATCGCTTCGTATTCAGCACGCGGAAGCGATAGGCGATATCGAGTGACTGGGTGTCGACATTGATCTTTTCCTTGGCGTTGGGCAGGTATCGTTCGTCCTGCGGATCGATGTATCGCTCCACGATCGATGCTCCACGGTATTCCCCGATCACCCGATCCCGTTTCTCACTCCAGGTCCGATAATGCTCCGCGGACTTGGACGGACTGGTCGGCGCACTTTGCCGCAAGGCTTGGGTGCGAATGTGGACGCAGTAGGTGTTCGATTTGGTCGTCAGACGCGGATACAGATCCGCATACGGTTTCTCGCGCACATTGTCGCCCGTGAGCGTGTTCTGCCGCCACCACTCCTTGATGTTCCCGTCGCCCGGAACGAACTTCCGCAAGGGCTTCCCACCTTCGCGGGGATACAGGAACATATCGCAGATCTGCGCTGCCGATTTGAAGAAGCCGCTGTTTGGGTCGCTCTTGAACTGCGAGAAGAAGTAGTCGAATCCCTTCACCGTCTCATCGCGATCGACAAGGTATCGGTAGTCGTTCTTAAACGGGGTGCTGGGCAGGAGGTCCCGTCGGTTGTCCGGGTCGGCATTGGTGTCAGCGAGGCCGGCTTTCAGAATGAGTTCGTTATTTTGGTAGAGGGTCGTCTGAGCAGCCGGGTATGCGGTCACCCGGACCGGTTGGAGCGCCGCACGAATCCCGCTCGAGCGCTTGATATTGCTGAAGGGAATAATGTCGTAGTTCATGTTGATCTTCCCCGCCGTCGAGAACGGCTCGCTGATCGCGTAGGGTTCCACCACTGGCATGGTGAAGAGATCCAGCCAGAGGTAATCCTTGGGATAGTTGCCCGTGCGACCGGGGTGATTCTCTCCCGCCGGATTCGGCGAGAAACACAGGGTCTGCCAGTTGGCATTTCTCCCCGCGAGAAGCGAACCGAACAATACCGCGGAAGGCACCTGCCGGTTCGGCGTGAAGAACGTGTCGAAGGTGTCCTCAAACGTCCAATCAAAGTAAGGATACATATACTCCCAGCGGAGGAATTTTCCGTCCACGTCCACAATCTGCCGCCGGAAGGTCAAATTGCCCTCATCAGCTTTGTTGCAAAACGGACCATCCGCCAAATTTCCCAGTCCCGTGTCGAAATCGCCCGGTTTCTTATCCTTTGTCCGGAGAACGACCGTGCTGTTGAAATCTCGGTTATTGTCTGATGTCGTCGGAAGGTCAACCGCCGTCGACGAATGATATGATCTTCCGCTGATGAGAGCCGTGATATTGCCGAAATAGGTGTCGTTGAAATACCGAGTTCCGTTGCCGAGCCGCAGCGAATGGGCGCGTTGCCGGGGGCGGCTGGAATCGCCGTCCTTGAATGGACTCTGATAGTCGGGATGCGGCTCGTAAATCGAACTCGCGGCGAGCGTTTGGTCCTGGAGACAGGAGGAGCGCAGATCGCCGTTCGCGAACACTACGCTGCGGATGACATCCCCTGGTTGCAGCACTTGCCGCCAGCGATTCTGATAATTAACTCCGGCGGGGTTGTTATTAAGATTGTAATGGTTGTTCGAGTCGGCATTTTTGATCCACGCCATCCGGCCCGCGAAGGATTTCACGTAGGACTGGTGCTTGGTGAAAGGTCCGGCGGCCAGGAAAGGTTCTTTGTTACTTGCTGCATTCGGGTCGTTAGTCGGAGTCAATCCAAACCCCGCTTTCTCTGCCTGTAAGTTATCACTAACAGCCGGCCACACCGCACCATTCTGTTCGGTCGAGGTGGAACCACGATCATCCCAACCGTTCGGCGTCCGCCCGCCTTGGGGAACGGGAACCGTAGCGCTCACGGGGAACTTGAAATTAATCTTTCGAATTTCCTGACCGTTCATCTTCATCGCGACGGTGATCGAGCCTCCACCCAGAGCCGCCGTTTTCAAAGCTTCCGGAACGGCGACCCCTGGATGCGCTGGCGCTTGTGGATTGAACCACGAGGCCTCTCCTGCAGAGAATGGGCCGGGATCTGCCAGGGTCTGGAATGGATACCAAAAGCCACCGCCTTCTTTGAAGCCAGCGCCCAGCCATGGAGTGTTTGCATCCGGGTGATTGCTCTCGATCGGCAGCCGTTTGCTGAGAGCCAGGCTGGTGTCTTGATTTTTCCAACCAGAAGGAAGGTTGCGATAGAGGATATGGAAAAACCCTTCGGATCCGCCGATATGGCGTCCGCCCCAGAAGCTAACCGGAGAATGAACATAGCCAGTGGAGGCTGAATGCAAAAAGCCCAGTTTCTGCCCGTTGAGGGTAAAGGCATCCAAACCCTCAATTTCGATCACGGTAGGTTTCCGATTTGCGTCGATGGAATTGCCGTTCGTGGTGGTGATCGGCGCGAAACCATGCATCGGGTTGAAAGATTCCACCACCATGAATGCGCGGACCAGATTGTGCGTGATTTTAGCGACCGGCTTCTTCGTCTTTGGATCGATCGGGATCTCGTCCTTGAGGAAATACCGTTTGTTATTATCGGCTTGATACCCCGCGTGATAGAGCACGATGCCCACTTCCGAGATGGTGGGGAAGCGGCCGAACCCCCGGGTCTTATTCCCATCGGCAGTGAATTGTAGCGGAACCACAAGGCCACGCGGCGCGTAGCGGAAGCTCTCGATCTGCTGGAGTTGCGCCTTGCTCGGCGTGACTCCGGTCGGGTTGGTGGACGATTTAATGTTCGGGACGATGACCTTGTCGCGCGTTGAGTCGCGCAGATTGACGACTCGCATGTAATCGAACATCTCCGTGAGAATCTGATCGCGGTCGTTCTTCTCCCCCAGGGCGGCGTATTTGTCTTTGAAACTTCCGCCCGAGAAGCCGGGGAACGCCTGATTCGTGAGTCCGCGGAGATAGTTGTAAAGCGTCAGGTTCCGCGAAATCGTCGCATCCGCCGTGGTGGAGATCCAACCGTTCTGGCTGCGCTGGAGCATGAAGCGGGTGACCTTGCTCTCCGAGCCGGCGACCTGCGCATCGGGTCCGATGGTGGAACAGAAGGCAAGCAACTGGTCGGTGGGATTCCAGAGGGCAGCTTCCTGATCCTGGGTCTTGACCTCCGCCACAGGCCACAGCGTCATGCGCGGGCGTCCCCAGAGATTCATCTCCGGAGCCCGGCTGTATGCCGTGAGGAAAAAGCGCATCTTCTCCAGTGTATCCGGGCTGAGCACCTTCCAGAGATCATTGGCGCTGGTGACGCCGAGATCGTAATCACTCTGCTTGCGGGACGTGACGGTGGCTCCCGTGACCGGGTCGGGTTGCGCGAAAAATAGTTCATCGACCGAAGCGTAGAGCCGCTTCACGCGGAGCCCGGGCGGAGTGTCGAACGCGGCCAGCAATCGATCGATCCCGTAGTTGGAACCTCGTTCGCTTTTGGCACTGGGATCCAGGCTATACTGAAGGCGCGGGGCCAATAGCGCGAGTTGGCCCGAACTGAGGAGATAGGGCGCATCCTGCATGCTGGCGGTGACACCAGCTTTCCGATCACGGAAAAGGATCCCGAGCGACGTTGTGGAGGGATGCCCGGGGTAGCGTTGAAATTCGCCTTTCACCGGCTGGGAGAGGGCGAGGCTCGCCACTCGCATTTTTCCCTCGTCAGGTTTGTTGCCGTTCGTCCCGAAGATGACATCGCCGCGGTCAAATTTCGTATAGGTTCGGGGTGAATCCCAAAAGGCACCCGGGTAGCTATCCTCGGTATACGGGGTGCCGCTCAGGTCCTTCGCGGACTTGTCCTGGACCTCCTTGAGCGAATAGCCACCGGCGGTGTTCACATTGACTTTGCTGGTTTCGTCATCGGTCCAGAAAGCCATCCGCCCGACGATGGGATTCGAGGCGGTGGGAGCACGTTCCCCCTCTTTCCAACTCACCTCCAACCCATCCGCACTGACCTTTGAGGGGGCGGTCAGCGTTCCATCCCGCAGAACATAGAGCCAGCGAACCGGCATGCGCGCCTTGAGCGCGGCACTTTCGGGGTCGGCGGAGTCATTGGGAATGAAGTCGAGGCCTTCGACCTTGCCGTCGAGGGATGGATCAAGAATCGGGTAGCGATTCGTCTCAGTGACCTTCCCCGGGTTGTCGATATTGACGATGACCCGCACGGGCTGATTGAGATCCGTCCAGGCTGCGGGCTGGCGATTCCAGCCTTTCTCACCCTCGGGGACTTCCTTCTTGGGATCCCATGCCGTGATCTCGGGCCCGCTCAGGATCATGTCGTCGGAGGAATACAGTTTGAAGAAAGCGTCGGCCTTGTCGGAGGTATTGGTGCCGTCGCGGTAGACGCGGATCATGCCGGGCTGTGAGCCCCACGCGCCATTGGGCCGGGTGGTGGCTTCCCGGATCTGGCCCATGACCACGGACACCGCGGACTCGGAAAGTTGATTCGCACTGACGCCGCCGGTGAAGCTTTGGGCGGCGGTGAGTTCGTCCTGAGAGTTCGAGAAGAATCCTACGACGAACACGGAAAGCAGTACGAGGAAAACCAGCACGACAATGAGCGCGATACCGCGCCGGGAATGATGTTGATTCATGGGAATGGTCTTTTTGTTTTGGGGGAAACTAGTTCTTTTGTCCGCGGCTCCACTTGGCGCCGCGGATGGCTACATTGGAGGTGAAAATGCGGTAGGTGAGCTTCTTCGCGATGAGCTTTTTCTCAAGGGTGTGAAGGTCGCCATCGCCCGGATCGGAGGTATTGGGATCGTCTTCCAGTTTGGCCGATTCCAAAAAGAGATCGTTTATTCCCAGGCCAAACGTCCGGTCGCTGGCAGAGATCGCGGCGAGGCGGCGGGCCGAGTTTTCATCGATCGCGACCATGGCGATGGTTACGACCGGGGGTAACTGGTTTTTTGGATTGAGGTCGCCGTCATTGTCCGAAAGAGAAGCCGTGGGAGCGGCGATGGCGGCGGCGGAGTTCGAAATGCGTTTCGAATCGTAGTCGTAGCGGGGGCAGAGCGTGCCTTTCTTGTTGACCCGGGCGCGAGCCAGTTCGTCCTGCTGAGTCAGCCGGGGCAGGATGACCATGGCCAGAATGTTCTCGGACAATACGCGAACGCGCTCCGGCTTGCTGGCGGGAATCCGGAACCAATCCAGATAGGCCGGCTTGTCGTAGTTCTTGTCGATGGTGGCGCCGTCCTTGTCTGTGCTCGGATTGTCCATGCTGAGATACTCTGAGGGCTCCATCATTTCGACAAGGCGGGAGCGCACGCGTTCCGGGATGGTTCCCTTGATAAATTCGGGAATCAGTTCGGAGTCATCGTCGACTTCCAGGAAGTAACCCCAGGTATTGAGGAGATTGTTGAGTGGCTTGTGGCTTTTGGCGGAGTTGCCGGCGCCGGCGTCGTCGTCGACAAATCCGAGCGGGGCCTGGAAGAAAATCGAGTGCGTGGGACGGGGAACTCCCGACTTTTTGCCGAGCAAGGTTTCCGCCTGGCCGGAGCGGAACCGCAGTTCGGACTGGCGCTTGTAGCCGATGGGAGGCTTGGACCGGTCCGGTTTGCCGTCGGGCTTCGTCGGGTATTCGTAGTCGAAGTAGGTATTGAGCGTGGCCTGACTGACCCGGCGGGTCACGGCTTCAAAGCCGCGGCGCGCTTGCTGGAATTGCTCGATCTTGGCGGAACTCCGCCGCCACATGTCGCCGGTCTGGTTCGTCGCCGTGACCAGCAGAAGCATCAACCCGATGAACACGGCCATGGCCGCGAGCAGTTCGACGATCGTAAAGCCGCGGCGGTCGCCTTGCAGGGCGCGATCTGGGGGGAAGGGGAAGTTCATTGGTTTTTGCCGAGGTATGCCGAGTAGGTGAAGATATCGATGCCGCCTTTCGGCTTCCACAGGTTGCGTTCCGGCTTCTTGGGATCGTCGGGGTCTCCGTCGTTCAGCGGGAGTTCCATCCCGCTGGGATTCCGCGCGATCTGCACGGTGATCTGCGCGAGATTGCCGGGCTCCGCCTTCGCGCGGGCGATTGGAAAACCCGCGGAACCCGTCGGCAGATTGACTCGCGGAATGATGCGGACATTGACCGCATAGATGACCCTGGCGTTCTCATCAGCGCTGAGTTTGCCGGGGATCGATGGAACGATCTCGTTTCCCTGTTCGTCGAAATAGCGAATCAGGACGTCATCCGTTCCCGGGCGGCGCATCCGGAACGAGTATTCCTGCCCATTGCCCGATGCGGGCAGTTTCGTGCGATCCGTGAGGACGTCGAAATCCGAGAGTTGGGCCTCGGAGACGATCCGTTGGGAAATCTGGGTGCAAATGGAAGTGTCCAGCGCGCGGCGAAACGTGGTCAGGCCGGCGGGAAGGAGGGAGAGGAGCGCCACGAATGCAAAGGCAATGATGCCGATGGAGAGGGCGACTTCGACGAGGGAGAAGGCGCGGGAGGATCGGGGGGGAGAGATCACAGAGGGACGCATACTTACATTGTGATTACATTGCAAACGGAATTTTGCCGGGAAGATCCGGTCGGTGCGACCGCTTTCTTGCTTGCCAAGCAGTTCGCTAACACGCAGCGGGTGACCTGTGAAATCATTTCGCGAAGAGTTGTGGTTCGAACTGCCGCGGAGGCGGCTCAAGATCATCGGTGAGTAGCGGAATTGCCCGCGGGGCCGGGGCGCGATAAGCGTCACGCAGCATGCTCGCGGAATACCAGCGTCTCGAAAGTGAACTCCTCGCGTTTCTCCGCGGGGAGCCGCGCGATTTTGGCCCGCTGGCGCTGGAGGTGCATCGCTTCCAGCGGCGGTGGAATCAGCCGTTCGCAAACTTTTGCGCGACCCGGCCCGAGCCTGCCGACTGGCGGGAGATCCCGGCGGTGCCGCAGAGCGCGTTCAAGCACTTTACGCTGAGTGTGGCGCCGGACGCGGTGACGAAAGTCTTCGAGACGAGCGGAACGACTGGCGAGGTGCGAGGCCGACACGCGATGGTGAATCCGGACCTCTACGACGAGGCGGTGCGTGCGGGATGGTCTCGGCTGGCGCTGCCCCGGCGGCGCCATGTGGTGCTCGTGCCGCACCCCACGACGACGCCGAACTCGTCGCTCTCGCACATGATGCGGGCGCTCGAGCCGATGGCGCCGGAAACGGTCTGGGCGGTGGATGCGGATGGAGGATTTAGCGCGACGCTTTTGGGCGTTTTAGAGCGGGCGGAAGCGAGCGGTGAAGCGATCGCAATCCTGGGCACCGCGCTCGCATTTCTGAATCTTTTCGAGCACCTCGATCAGCGACGCTTTCGCCTCCCCGCAGGGAGCTACGCGCTGGAAACGGGCGGCTTCAAAGGCAGCGGGCGGGACATCGAGAAGCGCGAACTCTATCAGCGGTTCGGCGATTTCCTCGACCTCGCTCCGGATGCCGTGTTCAACGAGTACGGCATGACCGAACTCAGCTCGCAGTTTTACACCCGCGGCCTCGGGCGCCCGCACGGCGGGCCGCCGTGGTTGCGCGCGGTGGTCTTGGATCCGGAGTCCGGTGCGGAGGTCGCGGTGGGAGAGACGGGCGTGCTGCGGCTCTACGATCTCGCGAATCTCGGATCCGTGCTGGCGATCGAAACGCAGGATCTCGCGATCCGCCGCGAGGAGGGCTTCGAACTCCTCGGCCGCGATCCGGGCGCGCTGCCGCGCGGCTGTTCGCGATCCGCCGACGAACTGCTCCGCCGCCAATGACGACCGAGGAACGGGCCGCTCATCTCGCGGCCGCCATTTCCGCTTTCCCCTACCTCGGCGCCACCACGGCGAACGACCTCCTCGCACTGCTCAGCGCGGAGCTCGGCGATCCGCAGGTGCTCGACGTGTTCCGCTGGCACGGCGCCCACCTCAGCCGCGCGATCGCCCCGGCGGAGATCCTCCACATCATCGCCGGGAACACGCCGGCCGCCGGTCTGCAGAGCCTCGTGCGCGGGTTGCTCCTCGGTTCGCACAATCTCTGCAAGCTGCCCGGCGCAGGACTGCCGGAGATCGGGCACTTTCGCAGTCTGCTCCCCGACGAACTCGCTGCGCGCGTCGAACTCAGCTCCCACCTGCCGGCGGAGTGGCTAGACCGGGCCGATGCGATCGTGGTCTTCGGCGACGACCAGACGGTGCGGCAATTTCGCGCGCTCGCGCGGCTCGACCAGGCCTTCGTCGCGCACGGGCACCGGCTCAGTCTCGGCGTGGTGTTTCACGACCCGAAGCTCCTCTCCGTCCGGGGCGCAGCGCGTGACGCCTCGGTTTTCGACCAGCTCGGCTGCCTTTCGCCACACGTCTTTTATGTGGCGGAAAATGCGTTCAGTTACGCGGTCAAGCTCGCAGCCGAGATGGATCGTTTTGAGAAAATCGAGCCGCGCCGGGAGTTGTCGATTTCCGAGGCGAATGCGATTCGCACCCAGCGCGGAGAGATCGCCTTTCGCGCCGCGAACGACGAGAGCCTCGCCCTTTTTCAAAGCACCGGTTCGACCGCCTGGACGGTGGTCTACGACACGTCGCCGGAGTTTCCGCGCTCGCCGCTGAACCGCTTCGTCTACGTGAAACCGCTCCCCGCGGATCTCGCGGCCGAGTTGGCGCCGCTGCGCCGGAATCTCGGCGCAATCGGGATGTGGCCCGCGACCGTGGACAGCGCTCGCAAGCTCGCCCCGCTCGGGGCGAACCGGCTCTGTGCCCTGGGCCAGATGCAGGTCCCGCCGTGGACGTGGCATCAGGATGGACAACCCACGATCGCTCCCTTGGTGAGATGGGTCGATTTCGAGGCGGGGACTTAGCTTCGCGCTGCTCGTCAGACCTGCTTGACCTGCCCTTTGAGCAGCCACATCAGCGCCTTCAGTCCGAGTTCGGGAATGTTGAAGGGTTTGCCGATGAAATCGTTTCCGCCGCAGAGGCTCGATTGCACGCGGTTCTGGAAGCTGCCCATGCCGGTGACGAAGACGATCGGGGTCTGCTCGTAGCCGGCGCAGTTCCGGATGCGGTTGCAGAGTTCGAAACCATTGATGCTGGGTAACCCCACATCGAGAAAGATGAGGTCGAACGTCTGGGCTTTCACCGCCGAGAGTGCGCCGGCCGGGGTGTCGCAGGCGAGAGAACTCAGCCCGACGAGACCCAGAGCGGACATGATGATGCGGGCGGCGCCATCCTCGTCGTCGACCACGAGCGTGTGCGCGGTGGTGAGGTCGTGGAGTTCGTAGCGCTGGGCGGTGTCCACGAGCAGGCTGCAGAAGTCGATCGCCTGGCCGATTGTGCGCAGCACGGACGGATTGACCGGCCCTGGGGCGCGATTCAACTCAAAGACGAGCGCCTCCAACGCGGCGGAAAAGTGGAACTGCGGACGCTGGGCGAAGAGCGCGAGCCGTTCGGTGAAGCCATGGACCTCCTGCAAGAGCCCGCGAAGCGCTTGCCGGGCGTCCGGCTCGCGGAGCGCCGACTGAACCGAGTGGCGCATCGTATTCAGTGCGCCCGGCGCGGCCGCGGTGCTCAAGCTGGCCCAGCGCGGATTGGGCTGGAGGGGTGTGCAGAGCGCAATGGAGCCGGTGCGTTCGCGGCCGAGTGCGGTGTGCACCGCGTCGGTGAGTTCGGCGGGTAGGTTCGGTACCCGGTTGAGGACCTGTGCCCCGGCTTGGCGGAGGGCGCGGGCGACCGGGGCGCGGCTGGACGGCAGGGCGACAATGGGAATCTGCCGGCTGGCGGGCCGGGAGCGAATTTCGCGAACAACATCCGCGGCCTCCAGTCCAGGAGTGAGCGAGTCGATGATCACGGCATCGGGGTGATGATCGTGGACGACCTGCACGGCTTCATGGCCGGTGCGGACGGACTGGACAACAAAACCGCCAGTCTCCAACTGCTCTCGGTAGAATTTCGAAAGGAGCTGGTCTTCTTGAACGATCAGAATGCGCTGGGATGACATGGAGTGGGGTAGGGACGGTGTGATCTCCGATTACCGCACTCATTATGCCAGTTATGGAAATTATTGTCGCAATCTCGCGGCGCGCTACTCAGCCCCGGGCGCTCTCCTTCTGTGCCTACTTCGCTGTGCCTACTTCGCGGGCCGCGGCAAAAACTGGAGTACCTGCCCGTCCGCGAGCAACCGTTCCCTGAGCGCGGGGTAGGCGACATCCTGCACCGCCTGATGCGCATCAATCGCCAGCGCCGCTGCGGTCGCCGCTGATTGTCCGAGGATCATGAAGACCGGCTCCATGCGGATACTCCCGAACGCGATATGCGAACTCGAAACGCACACCGGGACGAGGAGATTCTCGGCCTCGCGGCGTTTTGGCACCAGTGCCCCGTAGGCAATTTCGTAAGGCCCCTTGGTCGCGACGCCGATGTCGCCTTCATTTTGCACCGCGTCCTCCGGGGTGACGTAGCGCTGCACATTGTGAGAATCGATGGTGTAGCTGCCCATGCCCACGGAGTCCGGCGTCGGTTTCCGCTTGAGGAGTTCATTCTCCGTCATGACGAACTGGCCCACCATGCGCCGGGCTTCGCGGATATAGAGCTGCCGCGACCAGTTGCCGTTGTCGGTGAATTCATCCTTCGGAAGGCCCCAATCCCGCATCGCGGCCTGCACGTCCTGCGGGATGCGCGGATCGTTGGCGATGAAGTAGAGCCAGCCCTTCTGATACCTCTCATGGGCAGCGGTGATCTCGCGCCGGCGTTCGTAACTGGCGTCGGGGTAGTCGTAGTTCCCGCCGATCATGTCGGTGCTGAAGGGGCCGTGATTGTTCGTGTCGGTCTTGCGATTTGGGATCGCGTCGAACTTCTCGAACGTCTCGCGCCAGCCTGCGGCAAAGATGCGGAGTAACAGCTCGTATTGCCGCGGGTCATAGGCGGCGGGTTTGGGGAAAGGGATGCGATTCTCCGGGTGGTTCGTCAGGCACATGCGGAAGCAGTAGGCCTGCACCCGTCGGTCAGCCGTGCCGAACTCGCCCGGCGCTTCCGCGCTGACCTGCGGCAGCAGTCCACTCTTCGGATCGTCGGCGATCACGTAGGGACTGATGGGGGCTTTCAGCACGCCGAAGTGGTGCCGGTGATGAAGCACGCCGATCTGCACGCCATTCGCGGTCTCGCCGTACTGCGCATTCGCCTCGCGTCCCACATGATAGCGCACGCCCGCAGCGGCCATCAGGTCGCCCTCGTAGGTCGCGTCGATGAACATTTTCCCGCGGTAGGTTTTCCCCGCCAGCGTCGTGATCGCCGTGATCCGCGCCCCGTCTTTCTCCACTCCCTTCGCGCGGTCCAGCCAGGCATCGCGGTCCACCGGGATGGCGAATTCTTTCACGTAATCCTCGAACACCTGCTCCGCCGCGTGGGGCTCAAAGATCCACATCGTGCGGGATTCGCCGTCGATCGCCGACGTGCCCTGACCCTTGTTTCCATACTCGGTTTTTGCCTGCCACTTCCACGACTCGGCGCGGTCGTAGTGCAGCCAGAGGCGGTGGTAGAAGTCGCGCGAAAGTCCGCCGATCACCGCCTTGTTTCCCGTGTCGGTAAAGCCCAGTCCGCCGCTCGAGAGCCCGCCGAGATGCCGGTCTGGACTCACCACCACGACGGTCTTGCCCATCTTCTTCACCTGCACTGCTGCCACCACGGCGGCGCAAGTCCCGCCGTAGATCACGACGTCGTAATCCACGGCACGAGACGATGTGAGGCTCGCCGCGAGGGCGAGGGCGGTGAGGGAGAAGAGCCGGGAGCGCATTCCCGTGATCAAGCGAAGAAGCTCGTGGATCGTCGAGACGAGATTGCAGCGCGGGCGGGTCAGATCCTCGGATCCCTGTCCCATCCGCGCCCCTCCGGTCGCGCGGCTACCCGTGGGTGACCGTGTGGTAGAGATAAAAAATCGCCGCCGCGAGCATGAGCAGCAGCACGAAAAACATCAGCCGCCCTTGCCGCCGCTCGGCCCGAGTGCGCCGCAGCTGGCCGGTGGCTGGCATGTCGGCCCGCAGCGTGGTGCCGCGATCGACGACCGCGGTGGGCCGCGTCGGGCGGTGGGTCATCGACGCGCGATTGATCATCTCCTCGCGCTGCCGCCGCTTTTGCTCGGCGGCGATGATGGGAGCGTTTTGCACCAGCCGCTCGTTCTTCTCGATGTCGGCTTTCACCTTCGCCTCCTGCTCCTGCAGCGCGCGTTGTTTGGCCGAGAGTGGCGAGGGTGCGTTCGTCGGAGTCTTCTTCTTCCCGGAGGGTTTGGAAAACAGGCCCATAGTTGTGCGCAAAAGGTTTTAGGCCGGGCGGGTGAAGACGGCGACGAGGACGACGATCAAAATGATCCCGAGCCCGAGCAGCGGGAGAGTGAAAGCGAACCCGGCCTTGAGCCAGTAGGTGAAATCCTTCGGCTCGTGTGCGCCGCTGTAGTCGAGTTGGAAGCCCGCGGTCGCGGCCACCGGGTCGCCGCCCTCATTGCTCGTCTCCGGGGAAATCTTCGGGATGGACTTCGCATACTCCGCGCGCGCGTCGTCCACGGCACTGAGCGCCTTGTTCAGCTCCTTGTTGATGTCGAGTCCTTCCCACGCCTTCGGATTGATTTCCTCGAGCTGGCCGACGTGCGAGTTGAACGACTCGGCGATGCCCTGGAGAACCTCGACGCGCTTCTGCGCCTCATAAGTCTCGCGTTCCAGCACCACGATCGCGCGGGTCAGTTTGTCGACCATATCCTGCCGGCCCACCTGGAGCTGCTCCTGGCGGCGGCTCAGTTCCTCGAGCTCGCGCTTCTGCCGCTCGATCTGTTCCTGCTGCCGCTTGAGCGAGATGAGCTGCTCCTGCGCTTTCTGGACTTGGTTGTCGAGATGCTCCCCGCTGAGGGAGTCTTCTTCGGGGAGTTCGAGTTCGGGATCTTTAGGGGTGCGCGAGCGTTCCGACATGGTGGAGGTGAGTGTGAGGACCGCGCGTTCAGATTTCCAGATTTTTCACTCGCCGCGTGGCCATTCCGAGGGGAATGAGCAGCACCGCCGCGCTGAGCAACACGGCGAGACCGAGCGCGGCCCCGTCCGGCAGCGGAAAATGCAGCGGCGCGACGAGGCGCAAATCCGGCAGCGCGGTCAGCGCGACGAAGAGCGCGATGTAGATGAAGCTCACCACGAGGCAGAGCGTGCCGCCGAAGCCGCTCACGATCTTGCTCGGATTGTCTTCCTTGAAGTTCGGGAACAGCGCGCCGAGCCCCACCGCGAGGCCGCTGAGCGCCGCGCTCATCAGCCCGATCGCGAACGCGAAGAAGACGACCTTTTCCCAGGCGAGATGCAGGATCATGCTCGACGCGATCATGAGCACCACGGTGACGAGCGCGGCCGTGAGGAAGCTCATCCAAAATTTTTGGAGCAGCACTTTCTCCAACCCAAATGGCGCGAGCCCGAGGATCCAGAGCCGGCGGCCTTCGAGCGAAAACTGCGGGTAAACGAACCGCGTCGTAAGCGTGGAGAGCGTGAGCGCGGAAGCGGCGAGGTTCAGGTAACTGATCATCGTTTCCCAAAACGGGTTCTCGAATTCGAACGCGACGTTGCGCAGGTTCAGCACGTAGATGCAGAGCAGGCCGAAGAAGACCATGAATTGGATCCACTGCGCGGGATCGCGCCAAAAGAGCCGCACATCCTTCAGCACCAGCGCGGCCGCAGGCGGCGAGAAGCGGCGGATCACGCCGACGACGCGATCGAGCAGTCCGCGGCGATCCGCGCGCTGGCGCTTCGCATCCGCTTCGCGCTGATAACGCTCGGCGCGCGAACTCAGGGCGACCGTCCAGCTTTCAAAGAAAAACCGCCCGACGATCTCGAAGCCGACGAGCAGCCCCATGAGCGCATTGGCGGTGAGCAGGAGAAAAAAGAAGACGCCCTGCCGGGTCAGCCCTTCGCTGAGTGCGAGGACGGATTGCGCGAGCCAAGCGCTGGGGAGGAAGGGATTCACGCTCAGGCGCGTGTGCCGCAGGAGTTGGTCGAACGAGAGCACGTCCTGCGCGGAGACCGCGTCGGCATCGGTGGCGGGACGAATGCCGAAGACGATCAGGAGCAGGACGGCGAGCGCGCCGAGGAGCGCGATCCGCTTCACCCCGGTGCGGGCGAGGATGCGGACGAGGAAAACGATGATCCACGAACCCGCCAGCGCCGGAAGGACGACGAAGGGCAGATAAACCAGCGCGATCTGCGCGTAGAAAATCGGCTCCACGTCATGCACGCGGCCATAGGCGATCATCATCGGCGCGCTGAGAAAAATGAGTGCCCAACTGGAGACGACGAGAGCTTCGAGGAATTTCCAGCGATAGACGCTTTCGTAGG
>JANPHH010000467.1:0-2941 GCA_031424375.1 Chthoniobacter sp.
TTTACCACCTGCTTTTCACCGGCAGTGCAACGAGCAATTCCAACATACAAGCGGCGAAGTCCACTTCGCCGAGCCACCCCTCGCGCCAAGCGCCACTTCAAAACCGGGGACGTTTCCCGCGCCGCGCGGTTCTGCGGCGAACTGGAGTTCGCCGCTCCTTGTCAGCGTGCCGGTTCATCCCGCACCAAAAGTCGCGCCCGCGTGTTTGGTCCCTCGGGGTGACAGGGTTTTTGAGTGTCAGTGCGCCCCCTACGCCAACTGCTTCACGATCACCGCCGGATTGCCGGCGACGACGACGTTCGGCGGCACGCTTTTCGAGACGACCGCACCCGCGGCGACCACGGAATTTTCGCCGATCGTCACGCCCTTGAGAATCACGGCGTTCATCCCAATCCACGCGCCGTCTTCGATGATGACCGGCGCAGTCTTCAGCTTCGGTCGCTCGGGACGATCTTTGTAGTACGGCGCGAGCGCGTAAGTATCGATCTTCCGCTGCGCGGCGTCGATCGGGTGAAAGTCGCTGTCGGCGATGCCGACGTTCCAGGAGATGAGCACGTGCTTGCCGATCTCGATGCGCTCCTCCGCCATGATCAGCGCGCCATTGAGCAGGGTGAAGTCGCCGATCTTGCACGAGCCGTTTACGCCGATGGCGAACGAGACGCCGGCGTAGCACGAGACGTGATCGCCGAGCACGACGGCGTCGGGGCGCTTGCTGCGCATGAAGCGAAAAATCTGCGCGGTCTCAAGGTAGAGTCCCTCGCCCCAGGTCACGCCTTCGGGGATTGGCTTCTGCCACCAGTCTTCCTCTACGCGGCGGTCGGGGGTGATGTTGCTCATGGGTGGAGTGTGGGAGGAAACGGGGAACGGGGCAATGCGCAGGCTCTGACCGAGTGGGACGGAGAAACCTAAATCGCGAAATAGAAACCACGGATTGCACGGATGACACGGATGACGAAGCACTCGGAGCGACCGTCATCTTCACTCATTGGGTGATCGGTTCATGAAGTTGATCGACACCCACAAATCTCTGAATCCGTGTCATCTGTGGAATCCGTGGTCCTTCCGATCGCCGTTTTGGGGAGAAACCGCGGATTCCACGGATTGACGCGGATTTCAGACCGCCCAATCCGCGTCAATCCGCGCAATCCGCGGTTTCATTGCTTCGCAGATTCGGTGGCCAGCAACCGCGGTTCAGGACATCCGGGCCGCGATGTCGGCGGCGTCGTAGACGCAGCCACCCCAGGTGCCGCCGCTGGCGTTTTGCAGCAGCGCCCAGATGCGGGTGTCGTCGGGGAGCAGCGGATGGGGCGCGAGGTCGGCGCGGGAAGGCCGCGCGGCGAGCAGGTCTGCCCCTTCCTCGGAAGAGAGCGGGGCGGTCGCGCTGCCGATGAAATCGACGGTGCCGGTCATTGCTGTGCGGTCGACCACCACGCGAATGCGATCGCCGTCGAGCAGCTTGCCGATCGGTCCGCCGGCGAGCGCTTCGGGTCCAATGTGGCCGATGCAGGCGCCCGTGGAGACGCCGGAGAAGCGCGCATCGGTGAGCAGCGCGACGTGTTTGCCGAAGGGCAACGCCTTCAGCGCGCTGGTCACTTGATACGTTTCCTCCATGCCGGTGCCCATCGGCCCGATGCCAGCGAGGACCATCACATCGCCCGCGACGATCTGCCCGCCGCGCAGCGCGGCGATCGCGGCGGCTTCGCTGGTGAAGACGCGCGCCGGTCCTTTGATGCGGAAGATTCCCTCCGGGCTGACGACGCTCGGGTCGATCGCGGTCGCTTTGATGACGGAGCCTTGCGGCGCGAGATTGCCGAGCGGGAATACGAGCGTGCCGGTGAGGCCCCGCTCGCGGGCGCGGGTCGGGGACATGATGACTTCATCGGGCTCCACGCCATCGCGTTCGCGGAGCAATTCGCGGAAGCGGGTGCGGCGCTCGGACGTTTCCCACGCGATGAGATTCTCGCCGAGCGTGGCGCCGGTGACGGTGAGGACATCGAGATCGAGCAGGCCGAGATCCCGCAGGTGGAGCATCACTTCCGGCACGCCACCGGCGAGGTAGACGCGGACGGTCGGGTGATATTTCGGGCCGTTCGGCAGCACATCGACGAGGCGCGGGGTGCGGCCGTTTATCTTGATCCAATCCTGCACCCCCGGCCGCGCGAGCCCGGCGGCGTGGGCGATAGCGGGAATGTGGAGCAGGAGATTGGTGGAGCCGCCGAAGGCCGCGTGGACGGTGATGGCATTGCGGATCGCGGCGTCGGTGAGCACGTCGCGGGTCTTGAGTCCGCGCGCATCCAGATGCCGGATGGCATGCGCCGCGCGGGTCGCGATCTCGCGCCAAACCGGCTGCCCGCTCGGCGCGAGCGCGCTGTGCGGGAGGGCGATGCCGAGCGCTTCGGCGACGACCTGCGAGGTCGCCGCGGTGCCAAGAAATTGGCAAGCGCCGCCGGGCGAAGCGCACGCGCGACAGCCGAGTTCGGCCGCCTCTTTCAACGAAAGCAGTCCGCGGGAATAACGTGCGCCGATCGTCTGCACGGCGCCCGCGTCTTCGCCGTTCGTGGGCGGAAGCGTGACGCCGCCGGGAACGATGATGCCCGGCAGATCGCGGGCCCCGGCGATCGCCATCATCATCGCGGGCAGGCCCTTGTCGCAGGTCGCCACGCCGATCACACCCGCGCGGCGCGGGAGCGAGCGGATGAGACGGCGAAAGACGATGGCGGCGTCGTTGCGATACGGGAGCGAGTCGAACATACCCGGGGTCCCTTGCGTGCGGCCATCGCACGGATCGGAGCACGCGGCGGCGAAGGGCACGGCGCCGAGCGCGCGCAGCTCGCGCGCGGCGGCTTCCACTTGCAGCGAGATCTCCCAGGGCCCGGTGTGAAAACCAAGCGCGACCGGCTGTCCATCCGCCCCGCGCAGCCCGCCCGCCGTGCTCAGAATC
>JANPHH010000468.1:0-1859 GCA_031424375.1 Chthoniobacter sp.
AGGGTTATCAATATGGGTGCCATTCCTCCAACGCGAGTCATTCCGGCGTCAGCAAGGGTCAGCCTTGCAGCGCGGTCAGCGCCTTGCGGACGCGCGCGCGGGCGCGAAAGGCGCGGACCTTTACGAGCGGTCGGCTCCAGCCGGTGAGGGTGGCGATTTCGGCGACGGACTTTTCTTCCAGGTGCAGGAGGGAAAGGATCAGGCGGTCGTCGGGTTTGAGCGTTTCGAACAGTTTGCGGAGCATCTCTTTCGCGTGCGCAGCGGTCTCTTCGGGCGTGCTATCAGGCGCTTGCAGGGCCGCTTCCACAGCCGCCTGCTCGCCCTCGCTGAGATCCGACCAGCGCAGCTCGGGGCGGCGGGCGCGGGCGCGCAGGTGATCGCGGCAGACATTGATGGAAACGCGCGACACCCAGTTTTCCAGCGGCAGCCGCGTATCGTAGCGGTGCAGATTGAGGAAGAGTTTGGCGAAGATCTCCTGCACCAGATCAGCCTCCTCCATCCGGAACGGGAGATGGCTCCGGGCAATCCGCGCCACCTGCGGGTAGAGCCGCGCCATCAACTCACGCGCGGCGGATTCATCGTGCTCGCCGAGCCAGGCGGAGATGGCGTTCTGGGCTTCAACCGACATCGTGAGGAGTTGGGTAGGATCGCAGCGGCTAAAATCGCCGGCTGTCGCCTACAGAACCCCACATGTCAGAGGCCGATGTATCGTCACAACCAGGAGATGATGGCATCGGCCAGCCTACGCCATGATCTCCTTCACCACATTCCCCTTCACATCCGTAAGCCGGAAGTCGCGACCGGCGTATCGATAGGTGAGCTTCTCGTGGTCGAGGCCGAGCAGGTGAAGGATCGTGGCGTGGAGGTCGTGGACGTGGACTTTGTTCTCCACGGCTTCGTAGCCGTAATCGTCGGTCAGGCCGTGGGCGAAGCCGCCCTTCACCCCGCCGCCGGCCATCCACATCGTGAAGGCTTTGTTGTTGTGGTCGCGCCCATCGTTGCCTTGCGCGTGCGGGGTGCGGCCAAATTCGCCGCCCCAGATCACCAGCGTGTCCTTGAGCAGCCCGCGCTGCTTGAGATCGGTGAGCAGCGCGGAGATCGGCTGGTCCACCGAGGCGCAGTTGGCTCCAAGCGCGGTGGTGAGGTTGGAGTGCTGGTCCCAGTCGCCGTGCGAGATTTCCACAAAGCGCACGCCGGCCTCGACCAGGCGCCGAGCCAGCAGACATTTCCTCCCGAAGTCATCGGTGCTCCCACCGCCTGCGCCTTGCCCACGCCCATCGCCGCTTGGCGCGTCGGCGATGCCATACAGCTTTTTTGTGGCCTCGCTCTCGCCGGAGAGGTCTATCACCCGCGGCATGTCCTTCTGCATTCGGAAGGCGAGCTCGTAGCTCTCGATCACGCCCTCGACGTCGGGATTGGACGGGTCGAGCCGCAGCGTCTCGCGGTTCAGCGTCTGGAGAAGGTCGAGTTCGGCGCGCTGGACCTCCGTGCGGAGTGGCGAGTGGAGGTTGCGGACTTCGGCCCCGGCGATGGGGCGATTATCGGCACCGATGCGCGTGCCTTGATAGATCGCGGGGAGAAACGAAGAGCCATAGTTCTGCGCACCGCCGGAAGCTGCTGGCGGAGTCAGCGTGACGAAGCCGGGGAGGTTTTCGTTTTCGCTGCCGAGGCCATAAAGCGTCCACGCGCCGAGCGATGGCCGGACGAACTGAAACGAGCCGGTGTGCATTTGCAGGAAGGCCTGCGGATGCGCGGGCAGGTCGGTCTGCATCGAGCGCAGCAGGCAAAGCTCATCGGCTCGTTTCAGTTCGTCCGGCCGTCACTCGGCGCGTGGACGCTTTATGGCCTCGGCAGCGAAA
>JANPHH010000469.1:0-20588 GCA_031424375.1 Chthoniobacter sp.
ATCAGCGTGCAATGCGCCGAGCCCGTCACCGGATCCTCCGGCACACCCGCGCCCGGCGCGAAGAACCGCGAGACGAAATCGCAATCGCTGCCCGGCGCCGTGCAGATCAGGCCAAGACAGTCGAGCCGCGCCAGCACCGCGGGATCGGGATGCAGACTCAACACCTCCTCCTCGGTGGAAAAGACCGCGAGATAATCCCGCGTCTTGTGCAGCTCCCGCGGCACCCAGCCGAGCGCATCGGCCAGAATCGCCGGCACCTCCTCGCAGCGTCGTCCTTCCCAGGCGGGAAAATCCAGCGTCACCCGCGCCGCATCGTGCGTGGCTCCGAGTTCACCCACCTTCGTGCGAAATGTGACCTTTTTCCCCGAGTAACCCAGCTCGCTGAACAGCACAAACGCCGCCGCGAGCGTGGCGTGACCGCAGAGATCTACCTCCACCGTGGGCGTAAACCAGCGCAGATCGAAAGCGCCTTCGCGCGGGACGAAGAACGCCGTCTCGGAGAGATTGTTTTCCGCCGCAATCGCGAGCAGCACCTCATCCGGGAGCCACGATTCGAGCGGACACACGCCCGCAGGGTTGCCACCGAAAACCCGATTCGTGAAAGCGTCGACTTGGAAGTAGGGGATGCGCACGGCAGGACGTTGGCAGACCGCCGCGCCGGGCGGCAAGCGGGAAGGCGCACCGCGGCTTCCGGTGAAAGCTCTGGGGGTCGCCCATGGAAGTTCCTCCCTTGATTTCCGTCTGGGAGGGAAAGCAAACCGGTGGGAAAACGCCTGCGGGAAACTTCCAGCCCGCGCTGGCGAAATCCCGCTTGCCAGCCGGGAGTTGCCTGCTACTTTGCGCGCCCCATGCCTCGATCCATCGCACGTCGCAAGACGAAAAAGTCCGCTTCCAAGCGGCTGAAAATCACTGGAACGGGCAAGATCATGCGCCGCAAGCCGGGCCTCCGCCACCTCGCCTCGAGCAAGAGTTCGAAGCAGAAGCGGAAGCTGGGCAAGGACGGCGAAGTCCACGTGACCATGGTCCCCCGCATGCGGGAATTGCTCCCGTTCCACTTAACCCACCGCTCTTCGTCTTTTTCTTCATCCTCATCTTCATCCCGCCTCGGCGATGGAGCAGAGAAAAAGATGGAGATGAAGAAAAAGACGAAGAGCCCCCGATCCGCGCGCCTGTCCCGCTTATTGCGGGGCACTTCGGCGAGTGAGGCCGCCGGATCACCAACCTAAAAACAACCCGCCGAACTACTAAAAACAAACCATGGCACGCGCCACTAATGCTCCCGCCAGTCGGGAGCGCCGCAAAAAAGTCGTCGACCAAGCCCGCGGATATCGCGGACGTCGCTCGAAGCTCTTCCGCTACGCAAAAGATGCGGTTACGAAGGGCAAATACTGGTCCTACCGCGACCGCAAAACCAAGAAGCGCAACTTCCGCATGCTCTGGCAGCAGCGGATCAACGCCGCCGCTCGGGCGCACGGCCTGACTTACAGCCGCTTCATCGAAGGTCTCAAAGCCTCCGGTATCGAGCTGGATCGCAAGATCCTCGCCGACCTCGCGGTGACGGACGAAGCCGCGTTCAAGGGCATCTTCGACAAGGCGAAAGCTGCGCTCGAAGCCAAGCACGCGCAGAAGGCCGCCTAAGCTTTCCGAAGCTCACCTTTCACAGCCTCGAATGCGCACAGCGTGTTCGAGGCTGTTTTTTTTCGGAGGTTGAGAGTTGAGGGTTGAGTGTTGAGAGGCGCGCATGGTCAAAGAAACGCCGCCCGCGACTCGGGCGCCTCTCGACTCTCAACTTTCCCCAAATGGATTCCCAACTCGAAGCTCTCCGCACCGCCGCCCTCGCCGCCATTTCCGCCGCGGCGGATGAAACCGCCGTCGAACAGGCGCGGGTGAAATTCCTCGGCCAATCGGGCGAACTCACCGCGATCAGCAAGGGGATGAAGGATGTGTCGAAGGACGACAAACCGCGCCTCGGCAAGCTGCTCAACGACGTGCGCACCGCGGTCACGGCGGCACTCGATGAACGCAAGGCGGCGCTGCTCGCGGACTCGGACAAGGCGGCGTTTGCCGGGATCGATGTGACGCTGCCCGGCGCTGCGTCCGCGCTCGGGACGCTGCATCCGATCACGCAGTTGCTCGACCGCGCGGTCGGCATTTTTCGGCGGATGGGATTCGCACTCGCGGATGGGCCGGACATCGAAACGGAGTTTCACTGCTTCGACGCGCTGAATACGCCCGCCGATCATCCGGCGCGCAACGAACAGGACACGTTCTATTTCGCCGATGGTCGGTTGCTTCGGACGCACACGAGCACGGTGCAGATCCGTACGATGGAAACGAGCGCCCCGCCGATTCGGATCATCGCCCCCGGCGCCGCGTATCGCCGCGATGAAATCGACGCGACGCACCTCGCGCAGTTCACGCAGATGGAGGGGCTCTACGTCGATGAGGGCGTGAGTGTCGCGGATCTCAAAGGGACGCTGGAGTTTTTCTTCCGCGAGTTGTTCGGCAACGATGCGCAGTTCCGTTTCCGCCCGCATTTTTTCCCGTTCACGGAGCCGAGCTTCGAGGTGGACATCAAGACGACCGCACTCGGCGCCGCCGACAGGTGGCTCGAGATCGCCGGCTGCGGCATGGTGGATCCCGCCGTTTTCGAGAGCATGAACACGCGGCGGGGCGACCGCGCTTTCGACCCGGAAAAATACACGGGCTTCGCGTTCGGCTTCGGCCTCGATCGTCTCGCGATGATCATGGCCGGGGTGCCGGACATCCGTTACTTCACGGACAGCGACCAGCGATTTCTCGCGCAGTTCTAACTCGCGGAACCAGCCGGACTCGGTTCGCCGCGGAGCGCGCGGGCGACGGCTTCGGTGAGTTGGCGGGCGAGGTAGGGCTTGGGCAGGTAGGTGATCCCTTCGCGCAGGTCGACTTCGCTGCCGAAGAGCTGTTCGCTGTAGCCGCTGCTGAAGATCACCTTGGAATCGGGCCGCTCGGCGTTGAAGCGCTGAGCCACGTCGCGCCCCGAGAGGCCTCCCGGCATGACCATGTCGGTGAGCATGAGATCGATGCGGCCGGGGAACGACTGCCAGGTGGCGATGGCGCGGTTGCCATCGGCTGCTTCGATGACGCGGTAACCAGCTTCCTCGAGGACGCAGCGGGCGAGGGAGCGAACGTCGGCGTCATCTTCCACGATGAGGATCATGTCATTGGCCGCAGCCCGGGCGGGCGCTAGCGCCTCGGCGGGTCTTTCGTTTTCCTGGATGAGCTTCGTGGCCGGCAGGTAGATGCGGAAGGTGGTGCCGTGCCCGAGTCGGCTGTCGGCTTCGATCCAGCCCTCGTGTTGCTGGATGATGCCCATTACGGTGGCGAGCCCCATGCCGGTCCCTTTGCCGACGGCTTTCGTGGTGAAGAAGGGCTCGAAAATGCGGGCGAGCGTCTCGCGGCTCATGCCCTCACCCGAGTCGGAAACGGTGAGGCGAACGAAGTGACCGGGGCGCGCGTTCGGGAAGGTTGCGGCGTGGTTTTCGGTGACCTGGGTGTCGTCGGTGCGGACGTGGAGCGTGCCGCCGCGGGGCATGGCGTCGCGGGCATTGACCACGAGATTGACGATGACTTGTTCGAGGTTGCACACGTCGGCGAAGACGAGCGGGACCTCGGGCAGGTGTTCGAAGGTGATAGCGATGTCCTCCGGGATGAGCCGGCGGAGCATCGACGCGATGTCGCCGATCACCGTGCCGAGCGACACGGCCTTTTTGAGCATGATCTGCTTGCGGCCGAAGGCGAGGAGCTGGCGCGTCAGCGCGGCGGCACGCTGGCCGGCGCCCTGGACCTGCTCGAGCGACCAGGCGACGTCCTTGTCGAGCTGCGACTTGGCGAGTTGAAGGCTGGTGTGGCCTTCGACGACGGTGAGGATGTTGTTGAGATCGTGCGCGACGCCTGCGGCGAGGTGGCCGATGGCTTCCATCTTTTGCGACTGGCGGAGCTGGGCCTCGAGCTTCACCTGTTCGGAGACGTCCTGCACGACGGCGAGAAGGTGCGGGCCGGCGGCGAGTTCGAAGCGTTCGATCCAGAGGAGCGCCGCGCGTTCCTCACCGGTTTTTGAAATCAACTGGCATTCGCGCTGGCGGACGGATTGGCCGCGCATCAGCTCGCCCATCGCTTCCAATCGCGAAGGGGTATCGATGGCCACGCCCGCCTCCCACAGCGAGCGACCGATCAGCTCGGGGCGCTGGTAGCCGGTCACGGCGAGGAAAGCCGCATTGACCTCCACATAGCCGTGATCCTGGAGTCGAAGGATCGCGACCGGCAGCGGGCTGCATTCGAAGGCCTTGGAAAGCCGCTCCTCGGAGATCCGCAGTGCTTCTTGGGCGAGTTCGCGTTCAATCACCTCGCGCTTGAGTTTCTCGTTGCTCTCCTGCAGCGCGCGGGTGCGATCGCTGACGAGGCGATTGAGGTCTTCGAGGGTCTGTCGCGCCTGCTGGGTCAGGAGCCACTTCTCCGTCATCGCGTGGGCGAGTTGGAGGACCTCGATGCTATCGAAAGGTTTCTTGAGAATGACGAGCCGATCCGACTTGCCGAGGCGGGCGATGATGTCCTGCCAGGAGTAGTCAGAATAGGCGGTGCAAATCACGACCTGGATTGAAGAGTCGATTTCCCAGATGCGGGTGATCGTCTCCACGCCGTCCCAGCCCGGTGGCATGCGCACGTCCACGAAAGCCATCGCGTAAGGCCGGCCCTCGGCGTGCGAGCGTTTGACCTGCTCGAGGCCTTCCTTTCCCTGATAACAGGAGTCGAGCTGGAAACTTGTCTGCCCACTCTCCTGCGCGGTCTTGCCGAAAAACTGCGCCATCACATCATCGAGCGCGCCTTCGTTCGGCACGGGGGTGCCGAGGACCTTGCGGAAATCGGCGTGGATGTCCGGGTTGTCATCGATGATGAGGATGCGGTTGTTTCCGGGATGGTCGGCAGAGGAACTCATGAAAAAGGCGCGGTTGGTCGGAACTTAGGCAGCGGCTGCGACGGGTTCGGCGTGATGGACCGGGAGTTCCAGGACGAAAGTAGCCCCCGTCCCCGGGCCGTCACTCAGCGCCGCGAGGGAACCACCCATGCCGCTGGCCGCGAGCGCGCTGCTGTGCAGGCCGAAGCCGTGTCCGGTCTTCTTGGTGGTGAAGCCGTGCGAAAAAATGCGAGTAAGATTCTCTGCGGCGATGCCGGTGCCGGTGTCCTGCACGGCGACGGTGACGGAGTCGGTCCCTTTGCTCTGAATCTTCACGACGATGCGGCGCGGTTCGATGCCCGACTCCTGGATCGCCTGCTTGGCGTTGCGGAGAAGATTTACGAGGATCTGGAGGACGAGATGCTTGTCGACGAGCACTTCCGGCACGTCCTCGTAGGCTTGGACGACGGCGATCCGGTGCCGGCTGAGGGAGGCGGAGTTGATTTTGATCGCGTCGTCGACGAGCCCCTGGATGCCGAGGGGTTCGACGATTCCTTCACCTTTGGCGAAGCCCTGCTGCATGGCGACGATCTCCTTGATATGCGCGATATTCCGCGTGATGGAGTCCACTTCCTCGAGCAGGTCGGCATGCTCGGCGCGCAGTGCTTCGGCGACTCGCGAGATCAGCTCGGGGATGTGCGGCCCGCGGGGATCGCGCGCGACAAACCCCGCGAAATCCGCCGCCTGGAGCGTGAGTAATCCCGCGACTTTTCCGAGTTCGATCACCTTCGAGCGGCGGAGCCGGTCGCTGATCACGTTGCCCGAGACGTTCACGCTGTTCAGCACGTTGCCGACATTGTGCAGCACGCCCGTGGCGACCTCCGCCATGCCGGCGAAGCGGGAGCTGTCGACCAGCGCAGCGTTCGCCGATTCGAGTTCGGCCGCCGCGTGTTTCTGCGCGGTGATGTCGTAGAGCACTCCGCGGATGAGCAGCGGCTTGCCCGTGGCGTCGACCAGCACGGCCGCGTTTTCCCGGATCCAGACGGTGCGCCCATCGGCGGCGATCATCCGGTAGTCGTAGGTGTAGGGCTGTTTCGCGGCGACCATCCGGGCGCAGTGGTCGCGCGCCCAGAGGTCTTCCGGATGCAGCTTGCTCTGCCAGAAGCCTTCCTTCGCCACCCACTGCTCAGGCGTGAAGCCGAGGATGCGCTCGCAGCGGCGGCTGACAAAAGTGAAGCGAAAGGTGGACGGCTCGGCTTCCCAGACGATCCCGTCGATCGAATCGATGAGCGTCTCGAGCTTCTGCTTTTCCATGCTCAGCGCGTGTTGGTCGACCGGCTTCTTCGTCACCACGGGTGTCACCTCGCGCGTCCGGCGGCGATCACGATCCGTGGCCTGATGCGCGATGGCGCTGCCGGCTCCGGCGATGAGCAGCAGGACGGTCGCCAGATATGCGATGACTGTCCGCCGGGCGCGATTTGCCGTGTGGATCCACGGCACGGCGTCGAAGTCCACACCGAGGACGGCGTCGATTTTTTCCCCCATCCCACGAATGGGAACCAGGGAAGTCACCCGGATGCCGGAGGGGTCCATCCGGGGTTCGTCCTGAAACACGATTTCGCCCGCGAGCACTGAATCCACCGCGTGGTCGAGGCCACCGCGGTAAATCTTCCCGATCGAGGTCTGCGGTTCGTGCCCGCTTTCGGTCGCACCGTCTTGCTGGGAGACCGTCGCCGAGTCCACGATCACGCCCACTCTCCCGTCGGCGAGCTTGCGGAGCGTATAGATGTCCTTGATCGATGGATTGGCCGCCAGCCAGCGTTTTTCCGCCTGCAGCAGTTGCCAGTAGCGCGTGTTGTCGGACGCCGTCTCGAGCGTGACCTCCTGGTGGCCCAGGCGCTGCATCTCGGCCGCGAAAGTCGGCGCGTAGCCCTCCACCATCCGGTGCATCGTCCGCCACTCGTGGCGTGCCGCTTCCTCCGCGAAGAACCAGCCGCCCGCGAGCAATGTCGCGACGACCGGCCAGACCACCCAGCGGATCGTGCGGGCACGAGCCCCCCGCCAGAACCGGTGGTGCAAGAAACCAAACAGGATCACCGTCAATGCAGCGAGGATGATGAATTCGAGTTGCTCGATATTTAGTGGGCCGAGGGCGTTCATACTGACCGTCATTCCTTTCTTCCCATAGCACGCCACGTTCCCGGACTTCGGGTAAGTTGAATTTCCCGCTTTTACCCTGTGCCGGACGGTTTCGGCGACGCGCGCAGCCGCCTCTGAACTTCCGCTTGGCCATCGGCGCGCCACCGGGGCGCGACCGCCGGTTCTCATTTTCAAGATTGGAAGGGAGCTTGCCGCGGCGGTGGAACCCAGCCTAATTGGCGTCCCTTTTTTTCCGCACCATGAAAGTCTCTCTCAACTGGCTCCGCGAACTCGTGGAACTCCCGGCCACGGTCCCCGCGCTCGTCGATCTGCTCACCCTCGCGGGCGTGGAGGTGGAGGATGTGATCACCACGGGCGTCTCCATCCCGAATGTGGTGGTGGCCGAAATCAGGGAATCCGTGCAGCACCCGAATGCCGACCGGCTCAGTGTCACGCAGGTGGACGACGGCGCGGGTGGCCTGCTGCGGCAGATCGTCTGCGGAGCGAAGAACTACCGGGTGGGCGACAAGGTGCCGCTGGCGCTGCCCGGAGCGGTGCTGGGGCCGGACTTCAAAATCAAGGTGGGCAAACTGCGCGGCGTCGAGTCGCAGGGGATGCTCTGCAGCGCCGAAGAACTGGGCCTGCCGAAAGGCGCGGATGGGCTGCTCATTCTCCCGCCCGAGGCGAAACCGGGCACCGCGATCAGCGCACTTTTCCCCGGCGACACGGTGCTGGACCTGGAGATCACGCCGAATCGCCCCGACCTGCTCGGGCACGCCGGCATCGCCCGCGAGATCGCGGTGCTGACGCAAAAGCCGCTGAAACTGCCTCCGCGGCCCGAGCAACTCCTCGGCTTCGTCGGCGAAGTGATCGACGTCGAGCCGCGCGAGTGCGGCTTCTATTCCGCGCTCGCGATCAGCGGGGTGAAAGTGGCGCCCAGCCCAGAATGGCTGCGGCGGAAGCTGGAAGCGGTCGGGCTGCGGCCGATCAATAACGTGGTCGATATCACCAACTACGTGCTGCTCGAATCCGGCCAGCCGCTGCACGCCTTCGATGCGGACAAACTTCGCGGTGACCTCTGCGTGCGGATGGCCCGCGACGGCGAAACTTTTCCCGCTCTCGACGGCAAGACTTACCCGCTGACCCCGCGGCATCTCGTGATCGCCGACGCGGAGCGCGCCGTGGCGATCGGTGGCGTGATGGGGGGCGTGGAAACCGGGGTCACCGAGACCACGACCAATATCTATCTCGAAGGCGCGTGGTTCGACCCCGCGCAGATCCGGCGCACCTCGCGGGCGCTGGGGCTGAGCAGCGACTCCAGCTACCGCTTCGAGCGCGGTGTGGATCGCGCGAATGTGCTCCCGAATGCGCAGCGTGCGGCGCAACTCATCCTGGAATTCGCCGGCGGCACGGCGGGGGAGTTGCGCATCGGACTACCGGGCGATTCGCAAAGCGGATTCGATCCGAGCGCAATGCTCAGCGAGAGCAGCGGCCCCGTCTTTACCCACACCGTGGCGCTGCGACCCGCGCGGGTGGCCGCGCTGCTCGGCGTGCCCGTCGCCGAGGCGCGCATCGCGGAGATCCTCACCGGCTTCGGATTGCGCGGAGCGGAGGGCGGCTGGGAGGTGCCGTCCTACCGGCAGGATCTGACCCGCGAAGTCGATCTCATCGAAGAGATCGCCCGCGTCATCGGCCTCGACCGCGTGCCGAGCCGGGTCCAGGCCCGCTTTGCCCCCGCGAGCGCGACCGATCGTGCCTACGACCGCGCCATGACGCTCCGCCGCGCACTCGTCGCCGCCGGTTTGCACGAAGCCCGCAGCCTCACGCTCGTGCCGGAGCAACCGGAGGGCATGGCGGCGTTGCAAGGCGACGCGGCCAACCTCATCCGGGTGAAGAATCCGATGATCGACGAGCAGGTCACCCTGCGACCGAATCTGATCCACGGGCTGTTCAAAGCCGTGTCCCACAACATTCGCGCCGGGGCAAAAGCGGTGCGGCTTTTCGAGATCGGCCGCGTCTACTCAACCCTCGCCCCGGAGGAGTTCACTCATGCGGCGCTCGTCCTCACGGGACCGACATCCGCCCGCAACTGGCGCGCCGGCGAGGGCCGCGATGCCGATCTCTTCGATGTGAAATCGGTGCTTACGACCGCGCTCGGAGCGGGCACCACCTTCGAACCCGAACCCAATCCGGCACTGGCGCTGTCGCTCGTCGTGAAGGTCGCCGGCCAGCCGGTCGGATTCGCCGGCCAACTCTGGCCCGCCGAGGCCCGCGCCCTCGACGCGACGGCGCCGGTCGTCTTCGCCGAACTCGATCTCGCCGCTCTCGAAGGCACCGCCGCCGCGAGAAAATATTCTGACATCCCGCGCTTCCCGGCCACCTCGCGCGACATCGCGCTGCTCGCCCCGCTCACCCTCGCTCACGAACAGATTCGCAAGACGTTGGCCGCCGCGCAGGAGCCGCTCCTCGCGGGCGTGGAGCTTTTCGACGTCTTTACCGATCCGACCGGTTCGAAGGTGCCTGCGGATCGGAAATCGCTCGCCTATTCCCTCACCTATCGCAGCGCGGAACGCACCCTCACGGCCGAGGAAGTCAACGCCGCGCACGCCAAACTGAAGCAACGCCTCACGGCAGAGTTGGGCGTCGCGCTGCGCGAATGACCCCATCGCGATCGGGCAAAGTTTGAATTGATTTCCAACCCGGTCCCGATAGCTGTCTTGGCCCCTATTCCATGGCAGAAGCACCTCGTTCCCCCAAGGCCGTTCCCGTCGCCGTCGCCGCGGCTGCCCCCGTCGCTGTGGTCGCCGAGGAGGTGCATGCGCTGGAACACGTCGACCAGTATCTCCGCATCGGTCAGGAATCCGACAGCTCGGACGTCCATCTCGGCGTAAACGCCCAGCCGATCTGGCGGCGCTTCGGCACGCTGGAGCCGATCTGGTTGCAGGCCGTGAAACTCACCGCCGCCGACACCGAGCGGCTGGCCATGGGCTTTCTCACCGATGAGCAGAAAGCGCTGCTCGCGGAACGTGGCGACGTGGACTTTGCCTACGCCACGGATTTCGGCCGCTTCCGCGCCAGCGTCGTCCGCCACCGGTTGGGTTACGACCTTGTCTTCCGCATCATCAACAGTTCCCTCCGCAGCATGGACGAACTCGGCCTGCCGGATTCGCTGAAGATGCTCACCCAGTATCACAACGGGCTCGTCCTCGTGACCGGTTCGGTGGGTTCCGGCAAATCGACCACGCTTGCCGCGCTCGTCGACGAGGTGAACAAGTCGCGTCACGACCACATCATCACCCTCGAAGACCCGATCGAGTACATCATCAATTCGAAGAACTGCCACGTGACGCAGCGCGAGGTGCACACGCATACCGCATCCTTCGGAGCCGCCCTGCGCGGCGCGCTCCGTGAAGATCCGGACGTGATCATGGTGGGAGAAATGCGCGACCTCGAAACCATCTCGCTGGCCATCACTGCCTCCGAGACCGGCCATCTCGTGCTCGGCACGCTCCACACCGGCAACGCCGCCCGCACGCTCGATCGCGTGCTCGACGTCTTCCCCGTCGATCAACGCGAGCAGATCCGCGTCATGGTCAGCGAATCGCTGCGCGGCATCGTCTCGCAGCAGCTCATCCCGCGCAAAGACGGCCGCGGCCGCGCCCTCGCGCTCGAAATCCTCACGAACACCCCCGCCGTCGCCAACCTCATCCGCGAAGCCCGCACCTTCATGCTCCCCGGCGTGATGCAGACCGGCAAAAAGCAGGGCATGAAGCTGATGGACGACTCGCTGATGGAACTCTACGACGCCGGGATCATCCCAGCCGAGGAAGCGTATGCGCGTTCCGAGCAGAAAGCGCTGATGCGGCAGCATCTGGCATAGGGGGAGGGTTGAGAGTTGAGTGCTGAGAGTTGAGAGGCGCCCCAACAAATACGACCATGTTTAACTTCGAAAAGCTGGAGACCTGGCAGAAGGCGATCGAGTTTGCCGATGCCGTCTACATCGCAACGACCGGTTTCCCGAGCGACGAGCGATTCGGTCTCACCAATCAACTCCGCCGTGCCGCCGTTTCGATCTCCTCGAATCTCGCCGAGGGTTCTTCGCGCCACTCCCGCGCGGACTACGCCCGCTTCACCGAAATCGCGACCGGCTCACTCTTCGAAGTTGTCTCTCAAGCATTCATCGCCCGGCGCCGCGGATTTCTAAACGAAGCAACCTTCGCAAAACTCTACTCCGACGCCGAAGAGCTCAGCCGGATGCTCAGTGGCCTGCGCTCCTACCTCCTGGGCGACGCTCCCACCGCCTGAGGCGCCTTTCAACTCTCAGCCCTCAACTCTCAACTTTCCTCCCATGCCCTACATCGATCAGTTCTTCGAAGTCCTCGTCAACGCCGGCGCGTCCGATCTCCATCTCTCGCAGGGGCAGCCGCCGAAAATCCGCCGCCACGGTGAAGTGGTGGGGATTCGTGAAGAGCCGCTGACCTACGATGAGATGGCTTTCATGATGAGCGAAATCAGCGGTCCCGAGCGCTGGGAGCGATACCTCACCACCGGCGATCTCGACTTCGCCTACGAGATGGATGAGCACTCGCGGTTTCGCTGCAATTTCCTCAAGCAAGCCCACGGCTTTGGCTGCGTCTTCCGCCTGATCCCCACGAAGATCATGACGCTCGACCAACTCGGGATCCCGCCGATCGTGAAGGAATTCGGCAACCTCCGCGGCGGCCTGGTGCTGGTGACTGGACCGACCGGCTCGGGGAAATCCACGACGCTGGCGGCGCTCATCGACTACATCAACACGAACTTCACCCGGCACATCATCACCGTGGAAGAGCCGATCGAGTTCGTGCACGTGAACAAGCAGTCGATCATCACCCAGCGCGAAGTGCCCGAGAATGCCACCAGTTTCCCGGTCGGACTAAAAGCCGCGCTCCGCGAGGATGCGGACATCGTGCTCGTGGGTGAAATGCGCGACCTCGAAACCATCTCGCTCGCGCTCACCGCGGCGGAGACCGGCCTCCTCGTCTTCGGTACCCTGCACACCAACAACGCCCGCAAGACCGTCGACCGCATGATCGACGTTTTTCCCAGCGATCAGCAGGCGCAGGTCCGCACGATGCTCGCGAGTTCGCTCCGCGGAGTCGTCGCCCAGCTTCTGCTCAAAAAGGCGGATGGCAGCGGCCGCCTCGCGGTGAATGAAGTGCTCGTGGTCAACAACGCCGCGAGCGCGATCATCCGCGAAGGCGCAACGCAAAAGCTGCAGGACGTGATTGTCGGCGGCAAGGGGCAGGGGATGCAGTTCATGGACGATGCCATCTGGCAGGTGATGCAGCAGGGCATCGTCACGCCGCACGAGGCCTACATGAAGGCGATCGACAAGAATCGCTTCCACGTCTTTCTGCCCGCAGAGGAAGAGAATCTGTAACCGCGGCTACTCGCGCTCTTCTTCTTCGTCCTCCGGCTCCTCGAGTCGCGCGGCCAACATCTGCTCGTGCACGGCCTCGTCCATTCCCTCGGCGACGAGTTCCTCGAGGACGTTCTCGTTGTCGTCGGGCATCATGTTCTGGGTGTGATGCCCGAGTGAACCGACGACCATGTCGTGCTCCGAGACCGCGGAGGTCATATCGTGGTCGCCATTGGTGTCGTTCAGCTCATGCCCGCCGTGCAGTTCGCGCTTGGCCTGGCGCCAATCCTCCTCGGTGAATTCCGCGCGACCGTCGATCGTCGCGATCTCGCGCGCTCGCTGTCGCACCGTCTCGGAATCGGGAGCGCCGAGGCCCTCCGCATGCTGGATGATTTTCGCGGAAGTCGGTCTCATCGAGCTCATGGTTTACTGGTAAGTCCCCGTGCTGGATGAGCAAGCAGGAGTTTCGCCGAGTCCGCCCGCCGAGATCGCGGGTGAAAGGGCAGGGTTCTAGCTACTCCGAGCACTCAAAATGCGTCAGATCAAACTCAGCGGGCGGGAACAGGCGGTCATCCGCGCGATCGATTACACGGTCGGCAGCACCGGCGCGGAGATCGCGAACCGCACGCAGATCGAGGGTGCCGACGTGGCCGATCTGATGCAGGCCCTCTGCGACGTGGGCTACGTCGAGCCGACGCCCTACACCGAGCAGATCGGGTTCGCGAACTACGCGACGACCCGCTTCGAGGTGAATCCGGCCTACGCGCTGGACCTCAAGGAAGCGCTGCGGCGCAAATAGAGCACTTGCGGAAATCGTTTCCGGATCGCGGCGGAGGATTGTAGGGCGGGCGCTTCGCCTGCCCCGGGCAACCGGAGCGGTCGCCCTACAATCGCCGTTTCTGAACCGGAAACTTCTTTTGGCAATCGCTCCAGCCGCGTCACTTTCCGCCAAACCGCAGCGCGTATCGCTCCGCCTTGCGTTCGACGCCCACCGATTCGCCGAAGGTGGCGGAAATCCGCTCGCTGGTCAGCATCGGCCGCTTCGTGCCTGCCCCGAGCACCTTGCCCTCGCGCAGCAGGAGTGCGTGCGAGAAGACGGGCACGATCTCCTCGACATGGTGGGTGACCAGGAGCAGCGCCGGTGCATGGCGACGCCGGCCGAGGCGGTCGATGAACGAGAGGAAATGTTCGCGCGCGACGGGGTCGAGTCCGGCGCACGGTTCGTCGAGAATGAGCAGGCGCGGTTTCGCCATCAGCGCGCGCCCGATGAGCACGCGCTGGCGTTCGCCCTGGCTGAGCACGGCCCATGGACGCGCGGCCAGATATGCCGCCTCCACATCGCGCAGGATGCGCGTGGCAGCGATGCGGTCCGCGGATTTCACGCGGCCCCAGTAGTCGATCATCGCGTATTTCCCGGAGATCACCGTGGTCAGCGCGGGTTCGTGTTCTGCCATCATCTGGCGCACGCTGGAACTCACGATGCCGATGCGCGTGCGCAGTTCGCGCCAATCGCTCTCGCCGAAGACCTGCCCGAGCACGGCGACCTCGCCTGCGGTCGGGGAAAGATAGCCGGTAAGCGCGCTGAGCAGCGATGTTTTGCCCGAGCCGTTGGCGCCGAGGATGACCCAGTGCTCGCCGGGCTGCACGGCCCACGAGACGCCGTCGAGGATGGTGACATCACCGCGGCGGATGGTGAGACCGCGGACTTCGAGGATGGGACGTTTCACTTTTCGGAAGAATCGAGCAGGTCGGGTCGCACACGTTTGGTCTTCGCGAGCGCCTGTTCCCGCCGCCATTTCGCAATCTCGCCGTGATGCCCGCTGAGCAGCACATCCGGCACGCGCCAGCCGCGAAATTCCACCGGCCTCGTGTAGTGCGGAAACTCAAGCAGGCCGCTGCTGAAGCTGTCGTCGGGCGCCGAGTTTTCGTCGCCGAGCACGCCGGGAATCAGCCGCACGATCGCGTCGACAAAAACGACCGCGGCGATCGCACCGTTCGTCAGCACGTAGTCGCCGATTGAAATTTCATCGGCGACGAGGTGATCGATCACGCGCTGGTCGACGCCTTCGTAGTGGCCGCAGAGCACGATGAGATGCGGCGCCGCGGAGTAGCCGACGGCGAGGGTTTGGTCGAAGCGGCGGCCCGCCGGCGTCATCAGCACCACTCGCGAATCTTCCCGCCGGAGCGATTCCACCGCAGCGAAGATCGGCTCGCACTTCATCACCATGCCCTGGCTGCCGCCGTAGGGTGTGTCGTCGGTCGTGCGGTGTTTGTCCGTCGCCCAGTCGCGCAGATTGTGGCTGTGGATCTCCACGAGGCCGCGGGATTGCGCGCGTTTCATCATGCTCTCGCCGAGCGCTGACGCGGCGATTTGCGGGAAAAGAGAAAGGATGTCGATGCGCACGGAAAGTGAATGACTAGGGGACAATGACGAATGACCAATTCGTGACCAAGCGGGAACCGCAGCGGCGGGCCATTGGCCATTGGTCATTTTCCATTGGTCATTTCCCCGCCTCTGCCCAACTTGACGGCCTCCATGCCGAAGCTCCCCGCGAACCCCCGCAACAAGACCGGCGCCCGCCGAGTCCGCGCGCGGCGCCGCTGGCTCTGGACCGCCGTGCTCGCGGTGCTCTGCGTCATCCTTGCCGTCTGCCTGCTCTACGGCTTCTGGGCCTCCACGTTCAACCTGAACGAGGTGAAGGAAATGTCCGAACGCTCCACCGTCCTCGACATGGACGGCAAAGTTTACTCCCGGCTCCAGGGCGAAAACCGCGTGACCGTGAAGCTCGAGGAAGTGTCCCCTGATTTTGTCAAAGCGCTGCTCGCCCGCGAGGATTCGCGTTTCTACAAGCACCGCGGGGTTGACCCCATCGGCATCGTCCGGGCGATGGTGCGCAATGTCGGCCGCGGCTCGGCCCGCGAAGGCGCCAGCACGATCACCCAGCAACTCGCGCGCAATTCCTTCCCGCTCGGCGGCAAGAACATCCACCGCAAGATTCTGGAAGCCTTCGTCTCGTTGCGCATCGAGCAGCATTTTACGAAGGATGAAATCCTCGAGGCTTACATGAACCGGATTTACTTCGGGTCCGGCGTCTACGGCATTGAGACGGCGAGCCTCGCCTACTTCGGCAAGCGCGCGAAGGATCTGAAGCTCGGTGAAGCGGCGATGATCGCGGGCATCATTCGCGCGCCCACCTACTACTCTCCGTTTCGCAATCCGAAGGGCGCGGCTGCGCAGCGCAACCAAGTGCTCGAGCGGCTCGCCAGGCTCGAATCGATCACGCCCGCGCAGGCGACCGCCGCCCGCGAAGCGCCGCTCCCGCTGGCTAAGAGGAAGACCATCTCGACGCAGGACAACTATGCCATGGACGCGGTGCGCCGGGAACTCGACCTCCTGCTCACCGACGAGCAGCGCGGTGACGGCGGGCTGAAGATTTACACCACGATCGATCCCGCGCTGCAAAAGGCGGCCCAGACCGCGCTCGACGCGGAACTGACCAAGATCGAGCAACGTCCCGGTTACAAGCATCCGAAGCGCGCCGACTTCTCCGCCGAGGCCAAAGCCCAGGAACTCGGCACGCCGTACCTGCAGGGCGCGCTCGTCGCGATCGACAACCGCAGCGGCGGCATTCGCGCACTCGTGGGCGGGCGCGATTTTCAGGAGAGCAAATACAACCGCGCCATCCAGCCCGAGGCCGCGCGCCAGGTCGGCTCGACCTTCAAGCCGTTCGTCTACGCCGCCGCCTTCCAGCGCGGGATGCTGCCGGGCGCGACGATCGACGACGGCCCCATTCATCCGGGCGAAATCCGCACCGCTGCCAACTGGACCCCCGACAACAGCGACGGCATTTACAAAGGACCGATGCGCGCCGAGGAAGGGCTGATCCTTTCCCGCAATACAATGAGCGTCCGCGTGGGCGAGCGGGCGGGGCTCGGCACGATCGCCAAGGTCGCCGGCGCCTGCGGCATCGAGGGCATGCCGCAGCAGCCGGCGGTCTATCTCGGCGCCTTCGAGCAGACGGTCGCGGACTTGACCGCTGCCTATTCCGTGTTCCCCAATGGCGGCATCCGCCGGCAGAGCTACATCATCGAACGCATCGACGACGCGAACGGCGAAACGATCTACCGCGCCGTACATGTGCAGACCCGGGCGCTCGACATCGGCACCGCCTGGCTGACGACGCAGGCGCTGCAAAAAGTAATGGAACGCGGCACCGGCGCCGCGGCCAAAGGCATGGGCTTCACCCGCACCGCGGCGGGAAAGACCGGCACCACCAATGACTTCCGCGACGCCTGGTTCGTCGGCTTCACCAGTTCGCTTACGTGCGGCGTCTGGGTGGGTCTCGACAAGCCGGAGACGATCGTGAGCAAAGGCTACGGCGCCGCGCTCGCCCTGCCCGTTTGGGCCGCGACGATGGGCGCAGCCTCCGCGCAGCGGTATCCCGCGCAGCCCTTTCGCAGCGACGAGACAATGCGACGGGTCAGTGTGTGCGCGATCTCCAACGAACTCGCCACCAATGCCTGTGACCGTGCGGGCGCTGCCTACAGCATCGAACTCCCGCAGTCGCACGTCCCGAACGACCTCTGCGGCACCCATCGCGGCAGCGCGCTCGCCGGTGCCGATCGGGACAGCGGTTCGAAGCGGTCGGTTCCGCAGAACATCTTCCGCTCGTTCAGGAAATTTTTCGGCGGCGAGTAGGGACTCGCGGCGGAATGGCTCGCGCGAAGGCTGGGCGAGAGCTTAGCATGCGCGCATGACCGAACCGCGCTCTGTCGTCGAACTCACCCAGGCGCTCGTCCGCATCCCGAGCGTCAATCCGCACGGTGATCCAGGCACAGCGGGCGTGGGCGAAGGAGCGATCGCGGAGTGGCTGGCGTGGTTTCTCCGCAGCATCGGCGCCACCGTGGAACTGCGTGAGGTGCTCCCCGGCCGGCCGAATGTGGTCGCGCACTGGCCGGGTGCGACGCCCGGCAAACCGCGGCTGCTCTTTGCCCCGCACACCGACACCGTGAGCGTCGGCGGGATGTCGATCGACCCGTTCTCCGGAGACCTGCGCGAGGGCCGGGTCTGGGGTCGCGGCGCGAGTGATACGAAAGGGCCGATGGCCGCGATGCTCTGGGCGCTGCGCGAAGAACGAACGCGGCTCGCGGGGTTGTCGCACGAGATCTGGTTTGCCGGACTCATGAGCGAGGAGGCGGATCAGCACGGCTCGCGGGCGCTGGCGGCGCAGGAGCATTTCGATTTCGTGGTGGTGGGTGAGCCGACCGATCTCGACACCGTCCATACGCACAAAGGCTCGTGCTTCTTCAACCTCACCACGCGCGGCCGCGCCGGCCACGCCTCGCGCCCCGAACTCGGGGACAACGCGATCACGAAAATGCTCGCGCTGCTCGACGTAGTTCGCACCGAGTTCGCGGCCGAATTCGCCGCGCAGCGCGACGGCGTGCTCGGTTCCTCGACGCTGAGCATCGGCACGATCCGCGGCGGGACGAAGACGAACGTGATCCCGGATTTTTGCGAGGCGAGCGTGGACATGCGGTTCGTCCCCGCGCATTTCGAAACGGAGCCGATCACGCGTTTCACCAAGCGCCTCGAAGCGGTGTGTCCGGACGTGGAGATCTCCGCGATTCCCGCGCCGCCGCTTTACACCGACCCGGCGCATCCGCTCATCGCCAAGCTCGCCGAATGCGGAGCAAAGCCCATCGGCGCCCCCTGGTTTTGCGACGCGTGTTACTTCGCGCAGCGCGGCATGCCCGCGGTGGCGATCGGGCCAGGGCGAATCGATCAGGCGCACACGAAGGACGAATTCATCGCCGTGGATGATCTCAAGAAAGGCGTCGCATTCTTCCGTGAATTCCTCTCCCGGCTACAGCCTTAAGCGGCAGCTTGCTGTGCCCGGCGCGGGCCACTAGGTTCGCGGTCCTTTTTTCCGAATCCTCATGAGCCAGCCCCAGACCGCCATCACCCCGCGCCGCGACGAAGATTTCCCCGAGTGGTATCAGCAAGTCGTCAAGGCCGCCGACCTCGCCGAAAACTCCGACGTGCGCGGCTGCATGGTGATCAAGCCGTGGGGCTACGGGCTGTGGGAGCAGATGCAGCATGGGCTCGATGGGATGTTCAAGGCGACGGGGCACAGGAACGCGTATTTCCCGCTCTTCATCCCGCTCTCGTATCTCGCCAAGGAGGCGGAGCACGTCGAGGGCTTCGCCAAGGAATGCGCGGTGGTGACGCATCATCGGCTGGAGAGCGATGGCAAGGGCGGGCTGCGTCCGGCGCCGAGCGCGGAACTCGCGGAACCGCTCGTGGTGCGGCCGACCAGCGAGACGATCATCGGCGCGACCTATGCGAAGTGGGTGCAGAGCTGGCGCGACCTGCCGATCCTCATCAATCAATGGGCGAACGTGGTGCGCTGGGAGCTGCGGCCGCGGCTGTTTTTGCGGACGGCCGAGTTCCTCTGGCAGGAAGGCCACACCGCGCATGAAACGGCGGCGGAGGCCTTGGCGGAAACGCAGCTCATGCTCGGCGTGTATGAAACCTTCGCCCGCGAGTGGCTGGCGCTGCCGGTCTTCACTGGCGAGAAGAGCGAGAGCGAACGTTTCCCCGGCGCGGTGCAGACGCTCTGCATCGAGGCCATGGTGCAGGACCGCAAAGCCATCCAGGCCGGCACCTCGCATTTCCTCGGACAGAATTTTGCCAAAGCCAGCGGCATCCAATTCCTCGGCCGCAACAACACGCAGGAGCACGCGTGGACCACGAGTTGGGGCGTGAGCACGCGGCTCATCGGCACGGTGATCATGGCTCACGCCGACGACGACGGCGCGATCATGCCGCCGCGCGTCGCGCCCTCGCACGTCGTGATCATTCCCGTCACGCCCAAGCCCGAGACGCGCGACGCCGTGCTCGCCGCGGTCGAGAGTCTCGCGAAAGAACTTCGCGCGCAGAGTTACGCCGGCGAGCCGATCCGCGTGGAGATCGATAAGCGCGACATCGGCGGCGGTACGAAGACCTGGGAGTGGGTGAAACGGGGCGTGCCCATTCGCGTGGAGATCGGGCCGCGCGATCTGGAAAAGGGCAGCGTCGCCGTGGCCCGCCGCGATCGTGGACCGAAGGAAAAGGAGTTTGTGCCCACCGCGGAGTTCGTGGGCAAAGCCGCCGGCATCCTCAGCGAGATCCAGCAGACGCTGCTCGACCGCGCCACCGCCTATCGCGATGCGAACACGGTGAAGATCGACACGAAGGAAGAGTTCTACGCGTTCTTCACCGCGAAGAACGCGAACAAGCCGGATCCGGAGCGAAGCGGAGATGGACGAAGTCAAATTCACGGTGGCTTCGCGCTCGCGCACTGGAACGGCTCGCGCGACGTCGAGGAGAAGATCAAGGAAGACCTCAAGGTCACGATCCGCTGCATCCCGTTCGACGCTCCCGAGGAGGATGGAAAGTGCATCCTCACCGGCGAACCCAGCCGCCGCCGGGTGGTGTGGGCGAAGTCGTACTGACCGAGCCATCCATTTCTCCCCACGAAAGGTGACGCGCAAAAAGCCGTGTCATCCCGAGCGGAGTGTAACGAAGCCGAGGGACCCCGGCCTGCGGAGGATCATGGATCAACCCGCAATCCGAGGTCCCTCGACTTCATTCTGGTCGCTTAGGCTCCCGCCATTGCGCGCGGGATGACAGCGCTCTTGATTCCGCCTCCCCCGGAGGATGGAGGCCGAAAATCAGAAAACGCCTGTCATCCCGAGCGGAGTGTAACGCAGCCGAGGGACCTCAGCCTGCGGAAGATCGTGCAGTTCCCGGCCATCTGAGGTCCCTCGACTTCATTCCGGTCACTTAGGCTCCCTCCTTTCCGCTGCCAATGAACCTGCTGGCTTTCCAAAGCCGTTCGGAGTCGCGCGCGCAAGGAGCAACGGTGTTGGTTGTCGAAGGGTATTTTGAAGTATGTTGAGGATTGTTGGATGGGGCCTCGCCGGCCCCAGACCCCGGCGTTCGGGGGGAACATTGGGTCGTCTATTCAGGCAGCGGCCTGGAGTTTGAACTGCGGGTTTTTGAGCAGGCGGTTGAGCAGGACGGCCAGTTTGCGCATCACCGCGGTGAGCGCGACCATCTTGACTTTGCCG
>JANPHH010000470.1:0-31357 GCA_031424375.1 Chthoniobacter sp.
GAAGCTTCCGGTCGGTGTGGTGGTCGTGCCGCCACCACCACCACCGCCACCACCACCACCACCACCGCCACCACCACCACCACCACCGCCGCCGCCTCCTCCTCCAGCAGTGGAGAGCTTGAGCGTCACCGGGATGGTGGCCGAGCCGCCGTTCGAATTCCACACGGTCACCACGCTGGGCGCAGTATCCAGGAGGATCGAGCCTTTGAACTGCCCGAGCTCAAACTGCATCGTGCCGAGCGGCGCGGCCGTGGGGTCGGTGCCGTAGGTTAGCGTGCTGTTTTCGAAGGTCGTCGTCGCAGCGACTTTCAGCATGTGCGTGTCGGTGAGGTAGTTGGCCTGGACGATCGTGACCGTGGGCGGCGGGTAGACCTGCACCGTGCTGGTGAGGTTGCCGCCGTTGTAGCTCGCCTTGACCGCGACGCCTTTCAGTCCGCTGACCACATTGGTGGTGACGGGGAAGGTGGTGCTGTATGCGCCTTGCGGAATCGTGACCGTGGCGGGCACCTGCAGCGTGCCGGTGTCGCCGCTGCTCAGGTTAATGACCGCGCCGCTCGCGCTGCGCGGGAAATTGTTAACCGAGACCGTGCCGGTGACGGACTGACCACCGACCATCGTGGGAACGCTGACGCTGGCGAGTGCCACGACGGGCGCAGGACTGAGCGTGAGCGTGGTGGTGATCGACTGGGTCTTCAGCGCCGCGGTGATGTCCACCGACGCGCTCGCGGCGACGGACGTGGTGTTCACCGCAAACGACCACGAGGTGTAGCCCTGCGGCACGGTGATCGTCGCGGGCACGGTGGCCAGCGCGGGATTGCTGCTGGTCACCGTGAAGATCGCGCCGCCGAGTTGTGCGGGAATGTTCAAGGTCAGCGTGCCGTAGGTCGTGAATCCGCCTTCGACGGGATTGACGCCGAGCGTGGACGGCTTGACCACCGGTGTGAGCGTGAGCTGCGCGACGTGGCTGACCACGCCATCCGTGGCGTAGACTTTCATCGAAGCAGGCGTCGTGAGCGTCGCGCCGCCGGTCGGCAGCGAGAAGGCCGCCTGACTTTCACCCTCGGCGATCAGCACCGCCGCGGGAGCTGCGGCCATCGCGGGCACCGAGCTGGCGAAGGAAACATTCAGGCCGCCAGCGGGAGCGGGTCCACCGAGTGCCACCACGCCCTGCACGACATCGCCGGGAGCGACATCGGTGGGCGTGAGCGTGATCGAGGCGAGCTCGCCGGCGGGCGTTTTGCCCGGTGCGAAGACCACCGCGATCGCGCCACTCGGAATGAGCACGCCAGGTTGGTGCGTGTTGTAGGCGTAGCCGACGATGTTGCCGGAGGCATCCACCCCGGTCGCCACGCCATGCTTGTAGCCGGTGGGGAGATAGCCGTTCAGGTCCACCACGCTGTCGGCTGTGCCACTCCACGCGAGGGCGTGTCGCACGGCGCCGACGGCACCCGCCGCGCCGCCGATCCAGCCGTCGCCCACCTGCTGCGTCGCGGTCATCGCGGTGATCTCGGAGTCGGTGTAGCCTGCGGGGTGCAAGTCCACCACGCTGGCCGCGTCGCCCGACCAAAGCAGCGCGTGCTGATGCGAAGTGCCGAGCGCGATGTATCCCCAGCCGCCCTGTTGCGTGCCGTTCGTGACGAGCGCTTCGGAGGCATTGAAGCCAGCGGGGTGCAGATCCACGCCGCTCGCCGCCGTGCCCGCCCAGCGGTAGGCGCGGCTACCCGTGTGGTAGCCATACGATTCACCCTCGGGATAGGCCACGGAAGTCACGTAGCCGACCTCCTCGCCATCGTGGCAGGAAGTGGCGCGCGAAAAGGCATACGGCGCGACATGCAAATCCACACCGGAGCCCGCCGAGCCATGCCAGGAGTAGGCGTGCGATGTGGTGACGAAATAGACCTGCTGCTGGGCGTAGCCCACCTGCTCGCCGTTGTGCACGCCGAGGCAGTAGGAGAAATTGTAGCCGCTCGGATGCAGATCCGCGTAGGACGAACCGGTCCACACGATCGCGTGTGGCCCGCCGAGTGGACCGCTGCCCCACCCGCCTTCCTGCGAGTCGTCCGCGCAGATGGCCATGGAGGAGTAGAAGCCCACGGGGTTGATGTCCTCGGCGGCGAGCGCATTGTCCCGCACACGGATCGCGTGGGTGTAGTAGGACAGCGGCGCCTGCGAAGCTCCGACCCGTTTGCCGCCCGAGGTGCCGGAAAATTTTCCGGTCGCCGCGCCGAATGGCGTCAGGTCGTTCGATTCGTAACCCTGCCCGATAGCAGACAATCCCATCAAGAGCAGCGAGCAAGCGGCGGTGATGGTGGACGTGATGACCGCGCGGCGGCGGGTCCCGGCGTTGGAAGCGGTGCGTCCGGGAGGGAGCGCGCGGCAGCGGGTGCTGGGCTTGGTGTTCATGGTGGAGCGAGTGCGGGGGTTTGGTTTTCTGCGGGACGAAGCGGATGCCTCGTAACCTGTGCCCTCGTCTCGCCGCCCGACGCCGAGCCGCCAATCGGCGGAATGTAACGGAGCTGTTACCCGCGCCTCGCTGACGATCCATCGATCGGCGTCCAGCCCAGGAAATACGGGCATCGCGAGCCGATCGAGCTCTTCGCAAACGTAACAACTCCGTTACGAAACCGCCCGGCGGTCGCCGAAGAATGCGCTCGGGTCGCGTGCTCCACCTCGCGCGGTCAGCGCCGGGCGGGACGGATGATCAGCGGCACCGCGTCGAGCAAACTGCTGGCGCGAAAGTCTGGGAGGGAACGGAGCGGTTCGTCGTAGCCGTAGTCGATGAAGATCGTGGTGCAGCCGGCGGCGGTACCGCAATCGATGTCCCGCCACCGGTCGCCGACCATGAAGCTGGTCGCGAGGTCGATGCCGAGTTCATGCGCGGCGTGGAGCAACATGCCGGGTGCGGGTTTGCGGAACTCGGACGGCTGACCTTGGCCGGGATCGTAGCAGACCTCGACGCGATCGAACGGCAGCGCGGCGCACATCGTCGCGTGGATTGCTTCCACGTCCTCACGACGCTGGGTGCCCCGGCCGACATCGGGTTGATTGGTTGCGACGACGAGGAGGAAACCGGCGGCTTTGAGTCGGGCGCATGCCTCGACGACGCCGGGGAAAATCTCAAACTCTGCAAGGGAGGCGGGGGGATAGGGTTTCCCGTCGCGAACGACGGCGCGGTTGATCACGCCGTCGCGATCGAGGAAGACGGCGCGGTTCACTTCACGCTTTCCCACTTCGTCTGCGCGATCTTCAGCCGTGGGTGCGAGACAAAGAGATGCCAGACGATGGCTTGAAAGGCTTCCGAATGCGGCGTGATGTTCGCCGGATTCACCGTGGGCACGATTACACACGCATCGGCGACCTGCGCGGTGTAACCACCGTCCTTGCCCACGATGCCGACCACGCTGGCGCCGACCTCCTTCGCGAGCTTTAGCGCTTCGACGAGATTCGGGCTCACGTTCTTTTCGAGATTGCCACCGCCGACCGAGAGGATGAGCAGTCCATCCTTCGCATTCACGCGACTGCCACGCAGCCATTCGGCAAAGACGCTCGCCCAGCCTTCGTCGTTCGTGCGAGCGGTGAGTTCCGAGACGTTGTCCGTCGGCGCATAGGCTTCGAAGCCGCAGATTTTTCGGAAATCGTTGACCGCGTGCGAAGCGTTCGCCGCGCTGCCGCCGACGCCGAGGATGAAGAGGCGGCCACCGCGTTCGCGGACGGAGGCGAGGACTGCGACACAACGCTCGAGGAGAGCGGCGTCGAGTTGCTGGAGGATGGCGATGGATTCATCGAGATGCTGGCGCGAGTAGCTCATGGCTGGGCGGTGAGGAGTTGTTCGAGTTCGCTGAGACCGGAGTGCGATCCGATCTCATAAAAGCGCTGCGTGACTTCGTAGCCGCCCATCAGGCCGCGGGCGACGAGTTGGCGTTGCACGTCCGCGAGATCGAAGACGGCGTGGTCGCTCCAGTCCTCGAACGCGGAGGCCGCGAAGACGCTGAGACCGTAGTCAATGTATTGCATCTGCGGCACGCGATCGCGTTTGTCGTAGCGCCAGATCTGGCCGTTTTCGAACCAGACATTGCTCGTATCCCAGGCGCCTTCATTCCGAAAGATCGTCATCATCCCGGCCAAGCCGCTCGTTTTCCATTGAGCGGCGATCGGCGGGTAGTCGATGGGGAGAAACGAATCGCCGTAGAGGACGAAAAATCCCTCGCCGAGCAAGGGTAGCGCCTGGCGCAACGCGCCACCGGTGCCGAGCAAGGTTGGTCCGTCGAAGGAGTAACTGAGTTTGATGCCCCACGCACTACCGTCACCGAAATCTTGCTCGATCATTTCGCCAAGATGCCCGGCGCAAAGCACCGCGCGCTCAATGCCCTGCGCACGGAGGTGGCGGAGTTGGTGCGCGAGAAATGGTTCGCCGGCGACCGGGACGAGCGACTTGGGAATCTTCTCGGTGATCGGCCGCAACCGGGTGGCAAGACCGCCGGCGAGAATGGCGACAGGTAACGGATTGCTCATTAGTCCTGGGCCACGATTTTCGTGCCTTCGAAATCAAACCGAAACCGCACCTCGCGCAAACCCTGCGCGCGCATCGCGCGGCGGAGTTGCGTGCTCTGCTCGGTGTAAAACATCAGGAAGCCGCCGCCGCCCGCGCCGATGAGCTTTCCCCCGAGGGCCCCGTTGGCCATGCCGTGGTCATACCACTCGTTGATTTGGGAGTTACTCATCCCGCCAGAGCGTTCCTTTTTCCGCTGCCAATGCACATCCATGAGTCGCGCAAACTCCCGCAGATCGCCCGCTTCCATAGCTTCCTTGCTCCGCACGCCGAGTTCCTTGATGAAGTTCAGATTCTCGACCATCGCGGAGTCGAGTTCCCGCGTCCTGTCGTCCTGTTCCTTGAGAATCTTGGAAGCCGAACGGGTGTACCCGGTGAAGAAGAGCAGCAGATTATCCTGCAGGTTGAAGAGCGTTTCTTCGGAGAGTTCGACCGGTAGCACCTCGACTGATCCGCCGGGGAGAAAATGAAACGAAGTAACGCCGCCGACCGCGGCGATGTATTGGTCCTGCTTGCCGACGGGTTCGCGCAAAATGTCGATCTCAAGCTGGCAGGCTTGCGCAGCGATCTCGGCGGGTCGGACAATGTTTTTACGCAGCGTGTGCAGTGCTTTGAGAAGTGCCGTAGTGAAACTTCCCGACGAGCCGAGGCCGGTGCCGGCCGGGATGTCGGCCATTGACGCGATCTCCAGATTCCGCTGCGTCACGCCCACAAGTCGGAGCGCTTCGCGAATGATGGGGTGCTGCAGTTCGTCGAGCGTCGCAGCTTCCTCCAGCTTCGAATACTTCAAGACGAAGCCTTCTTCGAACCGTTCGTGGACGTTGATATAGACGTAACGATCGATCGCCGCAGCGACGAGGAAGCCGCCGTGCTCCTCATAGTAGGACGGCAGGTCGGTGCCGCCACCCCCAAGGGAGATGCGGAGTGGTGAGCGGGCAATGATCATGAGACGAACGCGGGCTCGCGCGTGATCTCTTCCTGCATCGCGGAAATCGAGTCGTGCACCGCTTCGGTGGCGGTTCGGGTCGCGCGCCAGCCCAGCGACTTAATCTTTGAAACGTCGAAACGGACGATCGGCACGTCCCCTTTCCACCCGCGATCGCCGCCAGTGAAGTCATAGCGGACGCTGCCCGGGATGAGTCCACAGACGCGCTCGGCGATGTCGGCGATTTCGCGGACGGTGATGTAATCGTCGGTGGCGACATTGAAGACGTCGAAACGCGCGGGACTCTGCTCAGCGGCGGTGAAGATCGCAGCGAGCACGTCGTCGACATGGATGTAACTCTTGCTCTGAGATCCGTCGCCGAGAATACGCAGGCACGTGGGATCGGAAGTGAGGCGCCGGACAAAATCGTAGCCGACGCCATGAGTCTGGCGGGGGCCGACGACATTGGCAAAGCGAAAGGCACGCCCTTCCATGTCGAACATGTGGCTGTAGGCCGAGATCAGAGCCTCGCAGGCCAGTTTGCTTGCTCCATAGGTCGAGATTGGGAGGCAGGGGCCGTAGCTTTCCTGAAACGCGACCGCAGCATTTTCGCCGTACACACCACTACCGGAGGTGTAGAGAATTCGTCGCACACCGTTAACGCGCATGGCCTCGAGGACATTCTGCGCCAGGTAGGTTCCCTCCCAAAAATCGATATCCGGCTGGGTAACAGCCTTGGCGATATCCGGATTCGCCGCGAGATGAAAAACCGTGTCGCATCCTGCCATCGCGACACTCACCGCCGCTAGCTCCTTGAGATCGCCGCGAACGATGTGCAAGCGCGCATCGTCGAGCAAGTCGCTCAGATAACCCTCCTGACCGGAACTGAAATTGTCATAAACGACCACGCGTTCGGTCGAAGCACTGCTCAACAACCGGCGAACGAGGTGGCTTCCGATGAAGCCAGCACCACCCGAGACAAACAAATGACGAAACTGGGAAGAGACCATGTTCTAGCTGTCTTTCAGCGCCTTGCCTTCATGGCCCTTGAACACAATCGCCTGACCCGTCTGCAGGCATAGAGGCACGGCGCTCTTGTCGTGAAAGAACTCATCCACTGCCTGGAGCGCTCCAGGACACGAGGGAAAACCGTAGTCATCGAAAACGATGACGCCGCCGGTGGAAAGCCGGGGCCAGATAAAGTTCAGGCTGTCGAGAATGGACTGATAAATGTCCACATCGATGTGAGCAAACGAGATCGCCGAATCAGAAAGACCGGAGAATGTCTCTGGTATTACGCCCTTTCGAAAGACACAACGCTCCCCGCCTTTAACGAAGGCCTCTACGGCCTCAAGTGAGGTATGGGAAAAGTCCCCCTTCCTGTGCAGGTCGCGATCACAGTCCGTCACCGGCATTCCCTCAAACGTGTCGAAGAGATAAAGCATCTTCGGTGACTGGGTTTCACCAAGCAGGGCGGAGAGCAGAGCAGCGGTTCCACCCTTGTAGACTCCACACTCGAATACATCCCCCGGCACTTGGAGAGTCTGGCGGAACAGGCGTTCGAGAACATAGCACCGATCTGCGGTCACAAGGCTCTTCGGAGCTGCGATCGCGTAGTAGCGTTTGAATCCCGGACTGTTCCATGGTGCGTAGAGCGGTTGATAAAGGCTGCGGTCGGATGGCAGCTTGAAAACATCGTATCCCAACTGGCGCACCGCGCGACGGAGAATGTCTTTGATCATAAGTGGATAGGGTAATTTATCGGCGAACTTCAGCGCCAGAAACGGATACTGGGCACCCATTGAGGGTACTGGCGATTTCCAGGTTGCGAATCAGAACGCCGTCGACATTGACGTATTCCACAAAACCGAAGCGCCCCGCGAGGTGAAGCCCATGTTTCGGAAACCATTCACGAATGATTCGAGTGTTCTCGGCATAGTGACGATCATAGACCACGTAGGAGTAGGTCTTCCGTTGAATATTCTGATAAATCACCGCTTCCCGGCTGGCGATAATGCCACGTTCTACCAATCCGTCGATGACGTGCGCGGCAATCGCATCGTCATCCATCGCCCAGGTCGCTGAACTTCTCTGGCAGGTGATCTCCGCCTGGATACTATAGGTTCCGGCTGGAGCATTCTCCGGGGAGAAAGTGGCAGGGAAGCTAACGCGATTTGCGAGGAACTCCGGCTCGGGAAAATAGATCGCGGTGTACTGATCGGAATCGATGCCCCGAATCCCGAGCGAGACGATAAACATCGGATTCACGATCAAACCGTCGATGGCGGCGCGGACATCCGGAGGGACTTCAAGGTTCGTTGCCCTGGCGATCTGCTGAATGGGCAGCGTTGAAATGAGCTGTCGATACTCGCGGGTCTCCTTCCCGTCGCTAACGAGCCACGAATCGCGCCGCCGTTCGAGTGATCGGACGCGGAAGTTGTAAGTCACTGGCACCCGTTGTGCCCATGCCTCAGAGATGGCCTGATACCCGCCACGTCGCGGATAGTGATAGTAAAGTTGGTGCAAATAGCCCTCGGTTTCAAAACCAAGCGCAGATTTCAGAATATCATCCGGGTCGGGGTTTGGAATGCGATCGGCCCAAAGCATCGAAAGTTCTTCGACCGGAATGTTCCAGACTTTTTCGTTGTAGGGAAAAAGGTATCGCTCGCAAATACCTTCACCAAAAGTCACGAGTAACCACTCACGCAGGTTCGCGGGCTGCGGGAACTGCGCCTTGTATGAATTGTAAACGTAACCCTTGAGACACGCGAGGTTGTCTTCGAGCGGGAGTGCGGCCAGCGCGTTCTCGAAAGGATATTTGACGAGCCGATTGCGAAACGAGATGACGTTCTTCCGCCGACATTCGTGGACGTTTCCGCCGAGCGACTCGATCATGAACTGCAGCACCTGCTTGTTCTTCGAGAACATGATGTGCGGGCCGAAGTCGAAGGTGAACCCGTCCTCGAAGAACGAAGCAGCGTGACCTCCGGGGTGATCGTCGGCTTCGAGAACTTCGGAAGTCCCTTTGAGAAACATGGCCATGGAGAGCCCTGCCGGCCCAGCGCCGAGGATGCCGTATTCGATCATATCGCTTTCCGACTGTGGCTCGATGCCCAGACTCGCCAGATTCGCCAAAGAGTCCATTTACAGGTGTCGTATGGATTCATGGTCGAGGTGCCAGTGCGGTCGAAGTACTCGATGAAGCGGGTGGTCACGCGGTAGCCGAGCTTGATCGGCAGAAGCAGCAACTCGACCGGCAGGGCTGCGCCCTTCGGGAGGAAATCAAGCTCGTCGATCATACTCTTCCGATAAGCCCGCATCCCGCTATGAAGGTCCGTGAGTTGTCTGCGGAAAAGGAGACTCGCCACCAAGGCGAAGAGCCGATTTCCGATGTAGTTCGCCCACGGCATCGCAGCGGGTTTTCCCTTTAAGCGCGAGGCATCGACGAGATCCCAACCCTCGTCAGCGATCATCCGGGCAAGGACCGGGATCTGACTGGCGGGATAGGTGTTATCGCAATCCAATGTGATGATCACGTCCCCTTTTCCAGATCTCAAAGCGACTTCCATCGCATTCCCGTAGCCTCGCGGTGGAAACTGCCGAATGACCCGAGCCCCGGCCTTCTCGGCAATCTCCGGTGTGCGGTCCTTGCTCGAATCGACCACAACAATCTCCGCATCCGGCGCATAGCGTCGGATGTCCGCGATGACTTGTTGGACGGCCTTCTCTTCGTTCATGCTGATCATTACGACGCTGATCATTTTGATGAATTAGTTCGTGATGTTGCGGCGGCAGTATGCGAGTCCGTGCTGCCGATCTTCCCAAACGACGATTGGTTCTTCGAAACCGGCGGCAGTCGTGGCGGTGCGACATTCCGACAGGGTCACCTGCCATTTGTGCCATTCGAAAAGGAGCCTCGTGGAGCGACGGAGCAGTCCGTTCGAGTTGCGAAATAGTTCGAGTTCCATGCCTTCAATATCGACCTTTAACAGGTCGATCGGAACATCACCGAACCGCGCGAGCCATCTCTGTTCGACGTTGACGCACGGAAGGCTTACCCTAACGCTCGGCCCGGCAGTTGGCACGTCGGGATTGAGCTTTCCAGTCGCGGTCGATGCGATGTGAGACTGAGGGTTGAGTAAGAAATCGGCTTCTTTTTGCGTTTCGGAGAAGCCTGCGAGGCCGAGGATGACCTCGATGCCGGGAAGGTTATTCGCCTTAAGATGAGCGTCGGCCTCCTCGAGCACGAAACGGTTTCCGTCGATGATCAAACCTTCCAGATCGTGCGACCCGGTCATTTCTGCGAGGAGGATGGGAAAGTATCCGACGTTGCACCCGAGGTCGACGAACCGCCGAATTGGTTCGTTGCTGAGCGGCCCTCGATACATGTCCGTTTCGAAGATCTCGTTCGCGACGACCAGCGATGCGACCGAGCGGATATCGTAGCGGAAACCTCGGGGCGTCACTCGTTTCAACGGAAGTAGATTCAGGACGAGGTCCGCCATCCGGTGCAGGCGGAGTTGCTTGACCAGTGCGTTGATCGTCGGATGACGTTGCAGGCGGAGGAGGAGCGGCGGGTTTTCGCCAGGCGGAGCGGCCGATGCGAACGCGGTGCATGGCGACGGTGATTGAGTCAGGAGCAGGCTCATGGTTTGAAGTGAAAGGCAACCAGATTGCCTGATCGGCCGAGGATCGTTTCGGAGGCGGCGAGGTGTTCGACGGTGGAAATGAAGTCGAGGAAGAAGGGTGCCCAGATGCGCAGCAGGGCGATATCTCCTGCGCCTTCACGCTCGCGGCGAGCGCGACTGTAGAAGCTGTTTCCAGCACATTCCATGAAGATGACGTGTTCCACGCCCAGAGTTCGGAGGTAGCGTTTGGTTTCTTCAGGTGACTTCTGGTAGGGCAGCCCCGGCGCGGGACTGGTGGCGTGAGGCAGGTCAGTGATCCAGATCGGATTGCGGCGGAAATCAAAAAGAAATGGGGTCGCGCTGCAGACCAGAATCCGCTTTCCCTCGGGGATCAATAACTGGGCATGGAGATGGTCGGCGGCATCTCTGCTTGCGGCGATGCGTTTGGTGATTGTTTCACGTTCGCCCGCTGACTGATAGCATTTCAAGAGATGTTCGCGACGGTCTGGAACGCTCAAGACAATGACAAACAGCCCGAGGCCGTAGGAAATCATCCGGCCACGTTGGGAAACAGCTGCGCTCATCAAGGCCGCCAGGGCCGCAGCGACGAGCAGTGGTTGAACGTAACGAGGAACCGTGATGGGGTCGGGAGCGAGGGTGATGGTATAGGCGAGGACGAGTGAGGCGACGACAGCCGAGATGGCCATGGCGCGGGCAGCGAGGTTCCGTCTCCAGTCAGGAATAGCGACGAGGCAAAGGATGAGCGGGAACAGGGCTGGATGCAGCAGCATCTGCAGAACCGGTTCCGCGCGCTTATGGATTGGGTCGTCGAGGGCCAGGGGATTGAAGGCGAGGTTGTTGCCTCCCTGAAAGAGGGGGAAGAGCGGTGAGTCGTTCGAACGGTAACTCATGATCATCCATGGCAGGAGCGCGACAAGCAGCGCGGTGCCCCAGGAGACCGCCTCGAGCGAGGCCTCGCGAGTGGAACGCCGGGTGACGATCCATGAGGCGAGCCAGTAGAAGCCGAGGGCACCCATCGCAGCGGGGATGTAATGTGCGCGGAGCGAGCAGACCGCAGCGGCGATCAGACCTCCAAGAGCCAACCAACGCGGGCGCCGCGACTTTTCAATGTCGGTGAGATCCAGCGTGACGAAGAGACCCGCGAAGAGAACGACTCCGGTAAAATGGCTGGTGGTATTCGCGCGGATGATCGGAGTGGTGGCGGCAAGAAGCGCGAGCATGAGGCCGATCGGAGAGCGGGCGAGGGCCGAACGCCGAAAGCCGAGGATGAGCCCGACGAGGATGACGGGACACAATGAGATTTCAAATACCTGGGCATTCGCGAAGGAAGTGCGGGCAAGGATACTGCACTGAAGCAGGGTGTGACCACCGAGGGAGGCGAGGCGCCGCCAGGAAAACGGCTCGTCAAATGTTCCGGTGGAAAGCAGCTTCTCGCAGAAGGAAAAATAAGCGGGAAGGTCGTCTGACGGATTGACATTCTTTTGCCAGTAGAGTCCGCCGAAGAACGTCAGAGCAAGGACCGCAAACACGGGCCACATCTGCCATGGCAAATTAGCTAACTGTCTGATCGTGGGAAGGCCGCGGCGAACCGTGGTGACGAGCATCGCCGTCACGCCAAGGGCAATCAAAAGAGTAATCCCCGTTCCATCGGCGGCGGCGCAGACCGACAGCGAGGCGCCAAGAAACAGGTAAACGGCCATGCCCCATACCGCATGCAAACCCCAGCCGGCATTTTCGGCGGACTCGCCGCCGACGATGAGAGCGACCAAGCGGCCAAGGCCGATCATGCCAAGGAGCACGGCGATACTCCAGAGCAAGACGACTATGTAGGGAGTGGGCAGGATATGGTCCATTATTCAGCGCCTGACCGAGTCGTTGATGGTAGGGAACGGGGGGGCGTTGCGAGTCGCCGGCCATCGCACCAGCGATCCCGAGCAGGGGAGATCGCCTCGGGAGGCTTCGCTCCCGGAGGTGGTGCGCCGGCGATGGGGAGCGCAGCGGAAATCGATGAAGGCTTCCATTCTACGAAGCAGACGATGGGAGGTTTTCCCCGGGCGAAATGGGACGTTCCGGGGTGATCGTTTCGAGGCGGGGATGACTGGAGCGATCGATGGGGCTCATCGCCGCGAGACCCCGCGAGTTGAGGGTCTGGTTGATCAGTTCCGCGGACTCCGTGCGCATGAAAGTGATGCGTTCGGTGAAGGGGTCGAACAGCCGTTCGATGACCTCCTTCCTCGAGTCGTCGCGGATGCCCACGACGAGATCGCTCACTGCGGTGAAGGACTCGATGGCTCGACCGCGCGGCAGTTTCCAAGGCGAACACGCGAAATGGAACTGGGGAAACTGGCTCTGGAGATCCGCGCAACTGCGGGGTGGGAGGGGCGAGGAGATGAGAACCAGCGTGCCGGGCGCGAGATTCGGGAGGACCGCGCGGATGCGCTCGAGCGTGCCGCTCTCTTCGTTCACCAGTGGATCCCAGGCGACCCAGAGGACGTCGGCGTCGAGGCAGGCAAGGATTGCATTGGTCGAATAGGTGAGGCGCCGCGACTCGAGGCCTTCGGCAATGAGTTCCTCCAGACCGGGTTCGGGATGAGGAGTCTGTGCGGCCCGCAGCCGGTCGAGGACCGCGTCGTCGGAGTCGAGACTGGTGACCTGGAAATGGCGGGCGGCGCAGGCGGCAGCCACGAAGCCCAGATGGGAAAAGCCGAGGATGGTGATCTTCATGAGCGGCGGGCGTTCGCGAGCGCCGTCGGCAGGGAGCCGGGGCCGGCGTGAAGGGTTAACGACGGGATCTGTAGGCGGTGGTGGGCCATGCGGGCGGGTCCATAGCGAGATTCATTCCACGCCGCCGAATGGGATGGTTGGAGCATGCGTTTTCCAGAGTAAAATGGATGAGTTTGCGCTCCGGGCGGATGGGTTGCCGGCGTGGGCCGGTGGGAAAAATGTTCCGCGGGGTGGCGGATTTTGCCGGGTTCCGACCGGTTGAAATTTCCGTGGCGGAGACCGCCCGATATTTTCGCGAAAAAAGCCGTCCAAAAATCGGTCCAGCCGCCCTTATCCTAGCAGGCGCTCTTTTTCTCCACCCGCATGTCCCCACCCGATCCCGCTGAAGAATTCGTCTTCCTCCTCGCCCGTAATGAGCGGCTGCTCGGCGCCTATGTGATGACGATGGTGCCGCATCCGGCCGATGCGGACGACATCCTGCAGGAGGCGAAGGTGGTGATGTGGCGGCACTTCGGGAAGTTCGAGCGGGGGACAAACTTCGTCGCGTGGGCGCGCAAGATCGCCTTTCACCAAGTGCTCGCTTTCCGAAAGCGGAAGCACCGCGACCGGCTGGATTTCAGCGAAGACTTCCTGCGCACCGTCTCGGAGGAGGTGGAACGTCACAGCGATCAGCTCGAGCGGCGCGAGCGCGTGCTCCACGAGTGCGTGGCGAAGCTGCCGCCGGAGCACCGCGAGACGCTGCACCTGCGTTACCATGAAAATCTTTCGCTCGAAGAAATGGCGGCGCGGCTCAGCCGCACGGTCGGCGCGCTCTACCGGCTGCTCAGCCGCGTGCGCCACGTTCTGCACGAATGCGTGACGCGTTCGCTCTCCCGTCCCGATCATGAATCCGCGGTCTGAACTCCGGTCCCGAATCTCTCGCGGAGGCGGAAGGAAACCGCGGATTTCACGGATTGACGCGGATGGGAGAGTTCTGAAATCCGCGTCAATCCGCGCGGCCCGCGGTGCTCATTTTCACGCCCAATGAATTCCGGATCACCCTCTGAAATCCTCGCCCTTTGCGACCGCCTGCTCGAAGGGGAACTCACCGCGGCGGAGCACGCCCGGCTCGAAGCGCTCGTGCTCACCGACGCGGATGCGCGCCGCGAATATGTTGAGTATCTGCACCTCCACGCCGCGCTGCGGCAGAGCGCGAGCCGCCTGGGTGATGTGCCCCTCGCGGAGGTGCTGCGGTCGATGCCGGCGGCGGGCAGGGTCGTCCGCGCGAACTTTCGCGGTTGGTGGAAAATCGCGGCCGCTCTGGTGCTCGCGGCGCTGGTCTGGAGCGCGTTCGCCTTCCGCGCAGCGGAGCGGCCGATCGCGCGGCTGGTGGAGGTGAAGGCGGCGCGGTGGGAGAACAGTTCGCTGCCGACGCAGCCCGGCTCGGCCTTGCAACGCGGGCGGCTGCACCTGGCCGAAGGCCTCGCCAAGATCGTTTTCCGCAGCGGCGCCGAGGTGTCGCTCGAGGGACCGGCGGAGCTGGAACTCGTCGACGGCAACGCGTGTTTCCTCCACGGCGGCGCGCTCGTGGCGCACGTGCCGGACCAGGCGCGCGGTTTCCAGGTGGGGACGGCGCACGCGCAGTTGATCGATCATGGGACGGACTTTGGGATCAGTGCGGACAGCGCCGGCCGCGCGCAGGTGCAGGTGCTGAAAGGTGAAGTCGAACTTCGGCACGGACGCAGCGGAGAACAGCTCCGGCTGGCCACGCGGCAATCCGCGTCGGTGACCGCGGAGCGGCTGAGTGCGCGGGGAGCCGAGGTGAACGAACCGGATCGAAACGCTTTTGTGCGCGAAGAAGCGCGACCGGCGACCGTCACGCTCACGACGGCCACCGGCGCGGGTGATGCGGCGTACATCGTTTCGCCGAACAGCCCGACGCATTTTTCAGACACGCTGCTGCTCTTGAAAAACACGCCGACCGCAAATTATCTCCGCAAAGCGCTGCTGCGTTTCGATCTTTCCGCGGTGCCCGCCGGCCACATCGCGGAGGCGGCGCTGACGCTGAATTTTGAAGCGACCGGCTTCGGCTACGCTTCACTGCTCGGGCCTTCGACCTTTGCCGTCTACGGCGTCACGGATGAATCGCAGGACGACTGGAATGCCGCCGCTTTGACCTGGGAAAATGCGCCGGCGGCCTCGGGCGACGCGGGCAACGCAGATCCCGCCCGCGCGGTGAAGCTCGGCACCTTTGCCATGCCCGCCGGTGTCGCCAGCGGCACCTATGCGATCCGCGGTGAGGCCCTCGCCGCGTTTCTCACCGCGGATGCGAATCGCCGCGCCACCCTCGTGGTCGTGCGCGAGAGTGTGGAGCAGCAGCCGAATTCCGCCGTGCACGGCTTCGCGGGCAATCACCACCCGACGCTCGCCCCGCCGACGCTGCGTCTGGTCTTGAAGTAGCGCGCCGATTTCGCTCCCATCGCGCGCCTGTTTCGCGCAGACCTTCCGCGCGCCGCCACGGCACCCGAGCATGAACGTCTACGAAACCGAGAAACTCCTCTCCGAATACCTCCTCTTCCACTACGCCGCGGCCGATGAAATCCTGCCGCCCCACTATGGCGGCGAGGAAGCGCTCTTCTATCCGGTGCGCTGCGTCACGGAGTGCGTGAATGCCGCGGCGCTCGCGCTCGGCGCCCGTGCGCTGGATCTCGGCTGCGCGGTCGGACGCTCCACGTTCGAACTCGCCCGCTGGTGCAGCACCACGATCGGGATCGACTACTCGAACCGCTTCATCGGCGTCGCCGAGCGCATCCGCCGCGATGGCATCATGGCCTACGACCGGCTCGACGAGGGCGCGTTGCACACGCCGCTGAAGGCGTGTCTTCCGGATGGGATCGACCGCGGCCGCGTCACCTTCGAGCAGGGCGACGCGATGAATCTGCGCGGCGACCTCGGGCAGTTCGACGTGGTGCTGATGGCCAATCTCATCGACCGCCTGCACTCGCCGCTGCGCTGCCTCCAGCGCCTGCCCTCGCTGGTCAAGCCGGGCGGCCAGCTCGTGATCACGTCGCCCTACACCTGGCTCGAGGAGTTCACGCCGCGCCCCCACTGGATCGGCGGCTTCGAACGCGACGGCCGCCGCTTCACCACGCTCGACGGCCTGCGCGCGGAGCTGTTGCAGGACTTCGATCTCGTGAGCACGAAGGACCTGCCCTTTCTCTACCGCGAGCACGCCCGGAAGTATCAGCTCACCGTCGCCGAAGCCTCGATCTGGCGCCGGAAGTGACCATGCCGACCGACTGGGAAGCGCAGTACCTCTCCGGCGAAACGCCGTGGGACAAAGGCGCGCCGAGCCCCGCGCTGGAGGATTTTCTCGCCCACACGCCGCTGCGCGGAAAGGTGCTCGTCCCCGGCTGCGGCGCGGGCCACGACGTGCGCTCGCTCGCCGCGCAGGGCGCGGAAGTGGTCGGCCTCGATGTCGCACGCTCGGCCGTCACGCTGGCCGATTCGTTTCCCAAAGTGGGCGGGGAAACCTACCTGCTCGGCGATTTTTTCGATCTGCCGCCGGCCCTGCGCGGCGCCTTCGATCATGTGTGGGAGCACACCTGCTTCTGCGCCATCGATCCCTCGATGCGCCCGGCCTACGTCGAAGCGGCCGCCCGGGCGCTGCGGCCGGGCGGACAGTTGCTCGCCATCTTCTACCTCGATCCCGGCAATGACCATCCCGACGAAGGCCCGCCCTTCGAAGTCTCCATCGCCGAACTCGACCGCCTCTTCCTCCCGCGCTTCACCCTCGCCGAAGAATGGCTCCCCACCCGAGCCTACCCCGGCCGCGAAGGCCGCGAGTGGATGCGGCGGATGACGCTGCGCTGACCCACCCCGCCTCCCCGGCGCCGCGCTGAACGCGAGCGCCGGGGCGACCGGGGTCGCGCCACTTAGCGCACCGAGTAGCGCGCGATCTGCAGGAGCGCGGAGTTTGGATCTTTCGGATTGGCGATGAACTCGAAGCTAAAGAAGCCGTCGCTATCAAACGGCCGCGAGGTGTAGAACGTGGGGTTCTGGCCAAAGGAGCCGTTGTCGAGCTGACCGGTGAAAAGCTCCGACCGGCCGTCACGGCTGACGATCCGCAAGGCATCGGCCAACGTGCCGGCAGCGTCGATGACCTTGTAGTCCTGCGCGACGAAGACGCGCTTGGGGAACGCCTCGCCGAGTTCCGAGTTATTGCCGAGCTCGAGATGGGCGAGGACCTGGCCGCGCTCATTCAGCCACAAGAGGCGGCGACGATAGGTGCCGTCGCCGTTATTGATGTCGTAGATCGCCGCGACGCCACCTGCGCCATCGGTCTTCAGTTGCAGCCCGCCTTCGCCCAGCGAACCGGCAGGTTTGGTAACGGTGTAGGCCCAGCGGCGCACGGTATCTGCCGAAGCCGTGGAACCGAGGGTGAGAGCGAATGCGCACAGCACGCAGGCGGTGCGGAGGAAGGAAGGCAGGGAGCTGATTTTCATAAACGAACGGGGTGTGATCCGGAGGAATGATTTTGGTTTTCGGCGCGGGCGTCCTCCGACCCGCCGCGCCGGGTCACGAAGTTTTTCCCTTTCGGCCGCTCAGCTGCCCGGCGGCCGCGGTTTCCTTTCCAACGGTCCGCAGCGGCAGATCCAGGGCGAATTTGGCGAACCGCTCTTCGATGATGTGGTTCGTCGGAAAATGAGCATGAGTGGAATCCCTCAATTCGAGCATATGGGTGCGCCTTCGGATCGTTTTTGTGATTTTTTCCGCTATACCCGCGAGGCCGCCGCAGAGGCAAGCCCAAAGGCGGGCCGGTAGGCGGAATCCCCGCGGCGGTGCCTTCCGATGCGGCGGATGACGCTGCGGAGTTAGCGCGACTGCCGGAAGTCATTTCCCGCGCCGCTGTGGAGGGTCGGCTCTGCGAGCCGAAAGTTCAGCAGGCGCTCGTTCGAGCTCAATAGTAGGGCGACCGCCCCGGTTTCCCGGGCAGGCGGAGCGCCTGCCCTCCAACCTGCCTGGGCAAACGCTCGCCCATTGACCGGTCACCGCTTGTCCAGGACACCGCCGCCTCGGCGCTTGCCCTACAAAAAAATCCTCGACGAGCAAACCACGCCGCGCCAAATCCGTCGCCCATGGCTCACCCGCCGCGCATTCCGGTCTGGCTGCGCTGGGATCAGGACGTGGTTTATTTCGTCACGATCTGCGTCCGCGGCCGGCAGCGCGTCCTGGCCAATGACCCTGCCTTTGCCGCCTTCCAGCGTGCGGTGACGCGGCTGGCCGATTGGTCCGTGCTCGCCGCCGTGGTCATGCCGGATCACCTGCATCTCCTGGCCGCGCCAGCGGATCGCGCGGAGGCCGTGGGCAATCTCTCGGGCGCCTTGAAACGCTGGATGCGGCGGGATCTCCAGGCGAGCTGGCAATGGCTGCCCGGATCATTTGACCGCCTCCTGCGCTCGCAGGAATCCGCAGCAGAGAAATGGGAATACATCCGGGAAAACCCCGTTCGCGCCGGCCTGGTCGAGGCATGGCAGGACTGGCCCTACCGCCTCGGCCTCGACGAATTGTAGGGCAGGCGCCCCGCCTGCCGTGGGCGAGCGAAGCGCTCGCCCTACAATCACCACCTGGGTCCTGCGGAATTGGCGACGCGAGCATCCGGATCGCGCCGTCTTCGCCAAGTTGGAGATCTACTACCTCGAGGAATCGATCTACGCCCGCAACGCCGTCCCCGACAATTACCTCATCTACGAAGATCCTCCGTCCGCCGCGTCGGCGACCCCGCCTGCCGACCGTCCGTCCGACGCCCCGGTGCTCTGACGGGCGGACCCCCGCCGGTCGTCACCCTGCCGGATCCAGTCGAGCATGGCCGGGTTCTGATCCCACCTCTCGGAAATCATCGGGTTGATGGCGGAAGCAGTCTGCCCAGGGAACGGCGAACTCCAGTTCGCCGACCCACACGCCGCGCCGGACGCGCCCATTCTTTTTGAGTGGCGCGTCGCGCGGTGTGGGGCTCGGCGAACTGGAGTTCGCCGCTCCTTGAGCTGATTGGTGAGAGGTGGGATCAGAGCGTCACGCCGAAGGCATCCGTCTCCGTCACCGCTTCGACGAAGCCGGTGAGCAGGTCGATGACCTTTTGGAGGTCGTCGCAGTGCGCGACTTCCACCACGGAATGCATGGAGCGCAGACCACCGAGCCGACGCCATTCACTCTCCGCCGAAGTAGGCTCCCAACACCTTAATCAGCGGCTCCAGATCGTGGCTCGCGGTTTGCAAGACTTGGGCGGGATCCACGTCGCCGTAGTCGTGGGCGATGATGTTGCGCATGCCGAGCATGGCGCGGAAGGGCAACTCCGGAAAGAGCGCCTGGGTCTCGGGAGCGAGACGGCTGGCGGCTTCGCCGATGATTTCGAAGCGGCGCAGCACGGCGTCCTGCTTCTCCCCGGTCGCCATGAAGGCATCGCGCAAGACGCCGCTGAATGAAGGATGGGCGCTGGCGCGCAGCGTTTTGCCATGTCGCTCGGAGCGCGCCATCCACCGGCGTGCGGTGAAACGATTTCGCGGCTTCCCACCGGAACGCCGCCCATCGAAATCCGATCGCTGGCTTGCGGGCGCGGTGGCATCCCGCTAGTTTCGCAACATGAGTCTCACTGAACTCAAGACCGCGGTGAATCAACTGCCGCCGCCGGAACTGGCGGAACTCGCGGCCTTCGTGCGGCAGCGCGAGGAAGCGGTCTGGGACCGGCAGATCGATGGCGACTTCGCCGAGGACGGCCGGTTGCGGGCGGTGCTGGAGGAAGTGCGCGCCGACCTGCGGGCCGGGCGCATGGAAGAGTTGCCGTGACGGGCAAGGCGCACCGGCGTTTCTGGAAGTGTTTTGAGACGCTGCCACCTGCGGCGCAGAAGCTCGCGCGTGAGAAATATGCGCTTTGGAAGACGGACCCGTATCACTCTTCCCTGAAGTTCGAGGAGCGGCGCAATGGAGTCTGCGTCGTTCGTGTCGGCGATCACTACCGCGCGCTGGGATTGCGCGAAGGCGACGTGGTGGGTTGGTTCTGGATCGGCACCCACGAGGAGTTACAATCGGTTCCGCTTTTGAAGGCATCGCGCGAGACGCCGCTGAGGTAACCCCGGATCGTTGCGGCGGAGTCGAGGATGTCCCTTGGTAACATCCCACCGCCTTTCCCCGCGAGATCGGGGACGGTCAGAGGCTCACGCCAAAGGCGTCCGTCTCCGTCACCGCTTCGACGAAGCCGGTGAGCAGGTCGATGACCTTTTGGATGTCGTCGAAGTGCGCGACTTCAATGACGGAATGCATGTAGCGCAGGGGCAGCGAGACGAGCGCGGAGGGGATGCCTTCGCCGACGTTGAAGATCACGTCGGTATCGGTGCCGCTGTAGCGCGAGGAGCTCTCGTGCTGGATGGGAATCTTCATCCGCTCGGCGACTTCGAGGAGGCGCTCGATGACCCGCGGGTGATTGCTCGTGCCGTGGGTGATGCTCGGACCGCCGCCGAGTTTTACTTCGCCGTGGACGGCGTGCTCGATGCCGGGCGTATCCGTGGCGTGGGTGACGTCGAGGACGACCGCGACGTCGGGCTGCAAGCGGTGCGTGACCATTTTCGCGCCGTGGCCGCCGATCTCCTCCTGCACGGCATTCACCGCGATGACGGTGGAGCGCAGCGTGTCGCGGCGGGTGCTGAGTTGGGCGAGGACTTGGGAGAGGATGAAGCCGCCCATGCGGTTATCGAGCGCGCGGCCGACGATGCGGTCTTTGCCGAAGGGTTCGGCGGCATCGGAATAGACGGCGGGGTGGCCGACGCGGATGCCGAGTTCGGCGACTTCCTCGGCCTGGGACGCGCCGACATCGACGTAGAGTTCGTGAATCTTCGGCGCCTTCTCGTCGGCGAGGCTGTCTTTGCGCAAATGAATCGCGGTGTTTCCGACGAGGCCGCGCACCGTGCCCTTCGTCCCGAGGATGTCGAGGCGCCGGCCGCGCGCCGTGGCGGTGTCGCTGCCGCCGATGCGATCGATGCGCAGGTAGCCTTCCTTGGTGATGTGTTTGACGATGAAGCCGATCTCGTCGGCGTGCGCCTCGAGCATGATGCGGCGCGGCTTTTCCGCCCGCCCGTCGAGGGTCGCCCAGACCGTGCCGTAGGAGTCGTTTTCCACCCGGTCGGCGAATTGCCGGGAATACGCAGCCCATTTCCGCTGGCCCGGCAGTTCGAAGCCGGTGGGGCTCGGGGTATTGAGGAGGTCGTAGAGGAAAGCTTTGGCGGGTTCGTCCATGCGCCGATGCTGAGGCAGGAGCGGTGGGGAGCGAAAGCGGAGAATTTTCGCGCACTGGTCCGCCCGGACCGATCTGGCAGGCGCGGGCGGTGTGAAATCGGCGCGACGAAGGCAAACGTGGAAGATTCGGCTTGCGACCGCGGGCGAAGTCTCCTACCTACGCAGGCTAGTGGGCGGAGAAATCGCCACTCGTCCCCGCGCAGTTCGTCGCTTGCGTGGAGATGCCGGAGCCGCCGGTGTCCGAACTTCCCCCACCAGGGCCGGATGACGCCAGCGTCCAAGCGACCACAAATAAAAGACCGGGCAGCCTGCCGCTCCACGAGGTGCCGCCCAACCCTAGCCGCAGCCAATCAATCTAAATCAAATTCGAGTCAACGGGCGAATCCGCGCACGCGAGGTGCGTGTGATCGTCGCCTCCACCGGCGAGCAACTCGGCGTGCTGAAGCTCTCAGACGCCATTCGCCATGCGCAGGGCCTCGGCCTCGACCTCGTCGAGGTCGCCCCGACCGCCAACCCGCCAGTCTGCCGCATCGTGGACTACGGGAAGTTCAAGTATGAGGCGTCGAAGCACGACAAGGAAAAGAAGAACTCCGGCAGTAAACTGAAGGAGATCAAATTCCGGGTGAACTGCGCCGACCACGACTACGTGACGAAGCTGCGGCATGCGGAGGAATTTCTCGACAAGGGGAACAAGGTCCGCGTGCAACTCCAATACCGCGGCCGCGAAATGGCCCACCAGGAACTGGGCATGGCGCTGATGGGCCGGGTGAAAGGCGATCTCGCCACGATGGCCAACGTGGAGCAGGAGCCGAAGCTCATGGGCAAGAGCGTGACCATGACGCTCGCCCCACTCCCCGCCGCCAAGCGCAAGCGCCACTTTCTCAGCGATCACGATCTACCTCCGCTCGAGGACAGCGATCACGAGGAGCCGGGCGACGAGGAAGAAGACGAGTAAGCGCGGGACGCTGGTGGGGACGGATTGCATCTTTCCTACATTCCCGGCCGTGCTGCGGGCGGCGAATGCGTGCGGACACCCGCCACGAGCGCGGCGATGGCGGCCAGCCAGGCCGCGTTGGACCATGCCGCCCAACGGGGGACGAGCTCCGCGGTCGACGCGCCGAAATTCCACGGAAAGCCACCGCTGATCGTGTGGTAGAAGGCGAAGCAAAAGACGGTGCTGCCGGCGGTCACGAGCGCGTATGCGCGCGGTGACGAGACGAGGAAAAACGGGGCGAGCCAGACGAGGTATTGCGTGCCGACCCCTGGCGAGAAGACGAAGAAGACCAGCCAGACGAGGGCCAGAGTGCGGAAGACTTCGCGATCGCCCGAGGCACGGCGGCTCCAGGCAAGCCACAATGCGGCGAGGACAATGACGACTTTCAACCCCGACATGACGGCCTGCTGCACCGGCGTGAGGCCGCTGAATCCGACGGGCGCAAACGCCGCCGCGCCGCTCCATGTCAGCCACCAGGTGAGACCCCACGCGCCCCAGTTGCTGCTGTAGCCGAGCACGTTCCTCACGAAAATCTCCGGCATCGCGAACAGCGGCAGCGACCAGCCCACGAGCATGATCGCGCCCGCCACGGCGAAGAAGCGCCGTGCCCGGCCCCGGTCCATCCAGTAAAAGAAAAACACGGGGGCGACCAGCAGCGGGATGATCTTCACCTGACAGGCCAGACCGAGCCACGCGCCGCAGTGCCCGGGGCGGCCACGCTCGCATTCGAGTGCGGCGAGGACGAGCAGCCACGTGAGCACGCCATCCACATTTCCGTGATAGCCCGAGACCATGAAACTGACCGGGCTGAGCGCGAGAAGCAGCAACGCCCAACGCGGCGTCGCATCGCTTCGCGCGACCAACAGGCGGACGACCGCGTAGTCCGCCACGATGCCGGGGAGCCGCAGGAGAAACGGAAACCCCAGGCCGCCGAGGAGGCCGTAGAGCAGGGCCACGAACCAGCCGGTGACCGGGGGATGATTGAACTCCGGGGTGGCGCGATACTGCGCGAGCAGACCGTGCTCCCAAATGAAGCGGCCGTAGTTGTAAAACGTGTCGACGTCGTTCGTGCCACGCGTCAGCGCCGCACACGCCAGCTTCGCGACGAGCGCCGCGAGCGCGGCAAATTGGAGGACGTGACGGACGTTCACGCGCCGGTGGTAGCAGACTGCCGCCCGGAAGCGATGCTCCGGCGTCCGAATCACTCATGGTCGGAGCGCAACCTGATGAAATTTCCTTCCCAAACTCTGCCGAGACAGTTGTTTCGCCGCCGATTTGGGGGCAATATCCGTTTGCTTGCCCGCAGTTTACGGTGCAATCCACGCAACTCCACCTCCAGACATGGCCACACTTCGTCTCAAGTTCCCCGAGAAAAACGAGTCTTCGACGCTGGTGCTTAGCGGCTCCCGCGTGACGCTCGGACGTCTTCCGTTAAACACGATCCAGATCATCGACCGGACACTCTCCGGCTTTCATGCCGAGTTTGTGCTCGAGGACGATCATTATCGTCTCCACGACCGCGGTTCGACGAACGGCACCTTCGTCAATGGTGAGACCGTCACCGACTTTCACCTCCGCGAAGCGTGCAAGATTTCCTTCGGGAGTCTCGAGTGCGAATACAACCCGGAGTCCACCGCTCCGGCGGACAGCGCGAACCTGGAAGCGCTCCCCACGCGCAGCGAAATCAACGCCGTCCAGCAGGAGAATGTGGCGCTCAAGGCGCGCGTCGAATCGCTTACCGCGGAAATCGAAACGCTGAAGAAAACGCACCGGCCGGAGCCTGCCGCGGGCATGATCGAAGTGGCGAAGGACGAATACGACAAGCTGCTCGCCGAACGCGATTCGCTGAAGGAAGCGCAGCGCACGGCCGCCGAGGAAGTCACCCGACTCACGTCCGAACTCGGCCAGCTTCAGCGCGACCGCGAGAGCCTGCAAAGAGTCGCCGACGACGCGAAAGCCGAGATCGCCACCCTCAACACGGAACCACCACCGCCCCCCGCGCCGGCCACTGAAGCTCCCGCCTCCGCGCCGGCGCCAGCCGCCGCGGCCCCGGAACTTCCCTTCACCGCACCGCCGGCTACCGCGCCCCGCGAACTCCCGAAACCCTCGCTCCCGCTGCCCACCGCCCGGCCGGCACCGAAGCCGCCCACCGCGCTTCCGGGCGCACCGGCGAAGCTGCCCCTCGCCGCCGCCGCCGCACCGGCGACTCCGATCGCCCGCCCCATCGCGACCGCTCCCGGCTTCAAACCGATGCCACGTCCCTTGCCCAAGACGGCCACTTCCGCCATGAAAGGCGGCACCCAAAAGTTGGACGCGGAGGCTGCGGTGAAACCGATCGCCCCGGTGGAAAAAACCCCGCCGAAACCCCCGGTCAAGCTGCCCGTTCAGCCCACCGTGCGGCTGCAGCCCGGTCAAAGGCCGAGCCTTCCCGGAAACGACCAGACCACGCGCTAGCCTGCGCCCGGTCTCCGCGCTCAACCGAGCCGCCATCGGGCCTGCCGCAGGACCGCTTTCGGCGACTCCTTGAGTTGCTCGTACCAGACCGTCAGCAGCGCGCCATTCGCCAACTCGACCGTGCTCGGGTAGCCGAGGTCGCCCATCGCGCCGTCGCCGGAAATCGTGACCGCTTCCGACCAGGTCCGCCCCCCGTCGTCGCTCACCCGCGCCTGATTCCCAAAAGGCGCGCGGCGATGTCCATAGCTCATCAGCAGCCGCCCATCGCGCAGCCGCAGCAGATGCGACGGCAGCCCCCACACGCCGATCTCGCGCGGCCCGCTCCACGTGCGTCCGCCATCGGTGGATTCCGTCTGGAGCGTCTCGCCCGCGTTCGTTGGGTTGTGGTTGCGAATCTGCGCGATCACCCGCCCGTCGCGCGTCTCCACCGCGTGAAGCTCGTGATACCTTCCTGCCGCGTCACCCGCGCGCGTCGGGATTTCCGCCAGCCACTTCCAGGTCAGCCCATCGTCGGTGGATTCCGCGACGCCGATCTTCCGATCCGCCGTCCAGAGTTGTTTGCCGGCGTAGAGCAGCCGGCCATCCGCGAGCTGCGTGGGTCCGTGCGGGCTGTTCACGAGCGTGGGAATGCGCGCCGACCACGAGAGGCCGCCATCGGTCGAGCGGATCGCCCACTCGCCGAGATTCGCCTTCCGCTCGGCCTCATTCAGCCGTGCCTGCGCGAGTTGCCAGCGGCGGTATCGTTCGGGAAGCGCGCCCGCCGCCTTTTTCTGTTCGTTCGCGAGCGACTCTTCGTAGGCCAGCGAGGTGAAAGTCGTCGCGAGCAGCGTGCCTTTCGCCGTCTCGATCACGCCCGAGTCGCGATCGTCCAGCGCACTGTCCAGCAGCGTCTGCGGCCACTGCCACGTCGCGCCATCGTCGCGCGAGACCATCGCGTCCACGCGCCCGAATGGACAGACGTGCGCCTCGCGGCCTCCGCTCCACGTCACCCACAACTCGCCATTGCTCCGTCGCGCGATCGTCGGCCATCCGTGGTAATACTGCGGCTCGAGGCTGATCACCCGCGTCTCTTCGAGCGTCGCCGCCGGAGCCGCCTGCGCCCGTCCGCGCAGCGCGAAACCACCGGCCAGCGCGGCTGCGCCGACCTGCTTCACAAACGTCCGTCGGCTAAAATTTTCGCCGTTCATTTCCGCGCGGTTGCGAGCACCTCGCTCAGCTTCACCGGCTGTCCGCCGCGGCGTTTGCTCTCATCCGCCGCTTCCATGAAGGCAAACATCTCGATCGTTTCCTCCGCTGCGACCGGCGCTTGTTTCGTTTGGAAAAACTTCACGATCTCCGCTACCAGCGGCGCATAGTCGTGCGCCCCGTCCTTTTGCTCCGCAAATTTTTCGGACCCAAACACCGTCACCTTGTGCGGCAGCGCCTTGGTCCGCAGTCCGTGCAGGATCCCCGTGCGCCCGCCGCTCCACGTTCCCACGACCGTGTCCGTATCCGGCGACGTCACCCGCACCACCGACTCGCACCCTTGCCCCATCACGGTAAACAGCGCCTCGGTCGGGTGAACGCCATACCAAAAGAAATCCGGATGATGCGGCTCCAAATGCGACGGCCCGTACGAGATCGCGCTCCGCAGTTCGCCGATTGGCGCCTTCTTCAGTTCCACCATGCTCGGGTAGAAGCGATAGACCGACGAGGAAAACACCGGCGTCCCCGCCTCCTTTGCCAGCCGGAAAATCTCCAGCGCATCCCGCAGCGTTCCGCCGATCGGCTTGTCGATGAAGAGCGGTTTCTTCGCCGCGATCACCGGCCGCGCCTGCTCCAGATGCGGCCGCCCGTCCACGCTCTCGATCAGCACGGCATCCACTTTGGTGAGCAGGTCCGCGATCGTCGGCACGATTTCCACGCCCCACTTTTCGCGCAGTTCCGTAGTGTATTGCTCCACGCGACTCGCGCTCGATTCGATGTCCGGGCTGAAGGTTTTCACCGCCGCGACGACCTTCGCGCCCGCGACGTGATTCGCCGCCGTGGCGTCGTTGAGGCACTTGGTGAAAGCGGTGCAATGCGAGGTATCGAGGCCGATGATGCCGAGCTTGAGATCTTCCGCGGGGGCTGTGTTCATGAGGGCTGCGAGGCAGGTGATGAGGATGGCGTGGTTCTTTTTCATTGAGGAGGGTTTGGAAAACATTTCTTCATTTCGTGATCGGTTGCGGGATGCGGAGGTAGGCGAAAAAGTCGCGCAATTCCTGATCCGCGAGCCCGGTCAGCAATCCCTCCGGCATCAAGCTCGCCGCGGCCGCCCGCAGTTCCCGCACCTCCGCGCGCGGCACGCTTCGGATGCGCCAGCGTTTCCACGAGCTGCGCCGAGGTTCGGCTGGCGAGATTCGTGTCCTGGTTCAGCGGGAGATCCTTTCCGCGAATGCGGTAGATGCGCCCCGACTCCGGATCGATCTGCCCCTGATAGTTTTGCCCGTGCGCGATGAACTCCTCGCAAAAGTCCGCGACGTAGATCGCACCGTCCGGCGCATTGGCGAGGAAGACCGGGCGGAAGCTCGGGTCCGCGCCGGCGAGCGGCGTGGATGAGTCGCTCGTCTCAAAGGTCGAGCCCACCGCGTAGCGTTCCGCCGCGACCACATTGCGATGCAGCGGATCGGCGCCAAAAAATCGGCCGACGTAACTCGCCGGCAGCGCCGTTCCTTCCGCCACGATCGTGGCGTGCCGGAAGCGCTGGATCGGATTGCGGCTCTTCATGAAGTCGAGATTGCCGAATGCGTGCGGATTCGTCGGCGGACCGAACTTTCCCGGATCGACTCCCTGCTTCAAAAAGATGCCCTCCTGGATGAAATGCCACCCGTAGGTCTTCCCGCCATTGTGGCCCGAATAGAGCCGCCCCTCCGCGTCGAACTCCGCCTCGAACGCATTGCCGCCGCCGTCCGCGAAGATCTCGTAAATCTTCCGCTCCGGATGATACCGCCACGCCATCACGCCCTCGTGATACACGCCGGCGAAGCCCGCGGGATCGACGCCCGGCCGCGTCACGCGGCTCGTCGTGGTGCTGCCCTGCACGCCGTAGAGCCAACCGTCGGGGCCCCACACGAGCCCGTTCGCGACGGAGTGCGTATCCTCGAGTCCGAACCCTGCGAGCCGCACCTCCGGTTCGCGGTCCGGCAGGTCGTCGCCATCCGCATCGGGATAGAACATCAGATACGGCGTGTGCATCACCCAGATCCCGCCGTGCCCGCGGAGCGCGGCGTTCGCCATGTTCAGCCCGTCGAGCACCACGGTCACTTTGTCGAAGACACCGTCGCCCCGCGTGGACTCGTGCACGGTGATGCGGTCGCGTCCGCGATCGTGGTGCGGCGGCGGCGGCGGCACGCGATCGAATTTCGATCGGTAGAATTTGTCTCGGCTCAGCATCTTCACTCCCGCGGGGTAGGGATACTGCTGGTACTGCGCCACCCACATTCGCCCGCGCTCGTCGAAGCTGAGGTGCGTGGGCTGTGCGACATCGGGCTCGGCGGCGATGAGGTCCACGGTGAGATCGGCGGGTGTGGTCATCTGCGCCAGCGACTCCGCGGGCGTGAGTTTCACGCCGGGGAAAAGCTGGAAGTTCGACGCGAGCGGCGTGGCGGCGGGGCGAAATCCGGTTTCGGTGAAAAAGGCCGCGGCAGGTTGCCTGAGCACGGGATTCCAATCCGTCGAACCCGGTGGATCACGGCGCGCCTCCCACTTTCCGATCAGCGGCAACTCGTCGTGGTAGCCGGCGAGAATCGGATCTTCGAAAATGCCGCCCGGGGACGCGAGGTGCACCGCGAGTACGTTGAACGTTTTCTTCTCCAGAATGCCTTTGGGCACCTTGAATCGTCGGCGCTCGCCTTCCGGGATCGCGCCGCTTTCCACGATCTGCCGCCCATTCAGGAGCACGGTGAAGGGCACGCGAATCCCACCGAGATTCAGCATGATCGAGTCGCGAAAGAGATCCTTTTCCGCCGGAGTCGCCATATTGTCCGGCACCCGGATGAAGCAGCGATACCAGAGCGCCGGAGCCGGTGCCGGTGCGGGCACCTCGACCACCGACCACTGGGCAACGGCGGCGACCGAAGCGCTCGCGATGAGCGCTCCGCAAACGGCGAAGAACAAACGGGATGATTGCATGGGGGGGCGGACGGCGAACGAACCACGCGCCCGCGCAAGAGCTAACTCACCGTTGCGAAGATTCTTGGCTGCGTTCGCCCAAGCAGCCGCAGGCAGCGGCCCTCCGGAGGACCGGCTGCATCGAAAATGTGCAGCGGAAACTTCCGCTCCACGTTCGACGCGTTAAAGTCGCGCGTGCTCAACCCGCTGCCCGCTCCATCTTCCCCATGAATGACGCCGGTTCCGTGGTCCGGATCCTCCTCGTCGATGCCGAAGCCGCGATTCACCGCGACTTCCGCGAGATCCTCGCGCGGGCGGAGGCGACTCCCGGAGAGCGGCGGGATGCGGGCGAACTTTTCCCCGATCCCATCGTGCCTGCGGAGGCGCTGCGTTTTTCCGTAGCCACCGCCTCGCACGGCGAATCCGGCCTGGAACTGCTGCGCGCCGGCAACACTGCGGGCCAGCCTTTTGCCATCGCTTTCGTTGCCGCAGGGGCGCAGGCGTGGTGGGGTGGCGTGGAAATCACGCGGCAGTTCTGGAAGGAGAGCCCGGACCTGCAAGTGGTGCTCTGCATCGAGAGCGCCGACCACTCGTGGCGGGAGACAGTGCGGCAACTCGGCGTCTCGGATCGGCTGCTCATCCTGCGCAAGCCCTTCGAGGAGATCGAAGTGCTCCAGCTCGCGCATTCGCTCGGGCGCAAGTGGCAGCTCGCCGGCGAAGTGCGCGCCCAGGTCGAGCGGCTCTCCGCCCGCGTGGCGATCCGCACCGGCGAACTGGAGCGCGCCAATACGCAGCTCCGCGCCGAAGTGGCCGAGCGCAATGCCGCACTCGAGGCGCTGCGCGCGGCGGAGGAGCGCTTCTCGCTCGCCTTCCGCGCGAGCCCGGTGGCGATGCTCATGGAGTCCTCGGTCGACGAACGCATCGTGGAGATCAACGAAGCCGGCCTCACCCTGCTCGCCCGCCCGCGCTCGGAGGTGCTCGGCCGAACCGCTGCCGAACTCGCGCTCTGGAACGATCCGGGGCACTACCACGAAATGCGTCTGCTTCTCAGGGCCGGCGAACCGCTGCACCATGCGTCCGGGCTGCTCCGCGACGGGCGCGACACGCTCCGCAAGGTGCAGCTTTGGGGTGAACGCTTCACCTGGCGCGACGCCGAGCATTTGCTCTTCATCATCGACGATGTCACCGAGCTGGCGAACCTCGAGGAGCAGCTCCTCCAGGCCCAGAAGATGGAGGTCGTGGGGGCGCTCGCGGCCGGCGTGGCGCATGAGTTCAACAACGTGCTCACCGTCATCCAGGGCCACCTCAGCCTCCAACTCACCGGAGGCTCGCTCTCCCCCGTGACCCGCGACTCGCTCGAGACCGCCTTCTCCGCGAGCGAACGCGCCGCCGGGCTCATCCGCCGCCTGCTCACCTCCACCCGGCAGCAAGTCATCGCCCGCGAACCGCTCGACCTCGTGGACGCGCTGACCAGGACGCGCGCGCTGCTCGACCGCACGCTCGGCGAGCAGATCGTGCAGCGCTGGGAGCTGCCGGCGACCGGCCCGACGATCGCCGGCGACGCGGGCGCGATCGAGCAGCTCGTGCTGAACCTCGCGCTGAACGCGCGCGACGCGATGCCCGAGGGCGGCACGCTCACCCTGAGGCTGGAAACGCACGGCGAGACGGCGCAGCTCTGGGTGAGTGATACCGGCGCGGGGATCCCTGCGGAGAATCTCCCACGAATTTTCGACCCGTTCTTTACCACCAAGCCAGCGGGACTGAGCACCGGGCTCGGCCTCGCGGTCGTGTCCGCCATTGTCGAAAAACTCGACGCGAGGATCGAAGTCGAGAGCACCCCGGGAAACGGGACCACCTTCCGGGTCGACTTTCCGCTCCTCGCCACGACAAGGCTCCAGGAAGCTGCCCCGTCATTCCCCAGTGCGGGCGGCCAGCGCCAGACCATCCTCATCGCCGAAGACGAGGAAATGCTCCTGCTGCTGCTCCAGGGCATTCTAAGCGCCAGCGGCTACGAGGTGGTCACGGCTCCGGATGGGCCGACCGCGCTGCGGCTCTGGGCGGAACGTGGCCGGGGAATCGACCTGCTGCTCACCGACATGGTGATGCCCGGCGGGATCAGCGGCCGGGTGCTCGCGGAAAAACTGCGTGCCCAGGACCCCCGGCTCCGGATCATTTACATGAGCGGCTACAGTCCGGAATTTACCGGTGGCGATCTGGAATTGATCCCGGGGGTCAATTTCCTCCCCAAGCCGTACACCTCGCGCGCCGTTCTTGAGATCGTGGCGCGCAAGTTCAGCGCTGCTCCTTAGGGAGCCGCTGATCAATGCCCGCGAAATACGCGAAAGATCGCGAAAGTGATCCCGGTCCTCTGACCGCATTTTGTTTTTCGCGTCCTTTCGCGTATTTCGCGGGCCATCCTCGATTTAATCAGCTGCTCCTTAGCGCCGGATTGCAAATCCGGCCTGCGTTCTGCCGCATCAGCCGTCCCGATGCGCCGGTATGTTTTCCACTGCATCGTCCGCGCTCAGAGACTGCGCGGGGGCTCAAGAAAACCCTGTCATCCCGAGCGGAGTGTCACGAAGCCGAGGGACCTCTGCCCTCTGGAGGAGCATCGATCATTCTGCATTCCGAGGTCCCTCGACTTCATTCCGGTCGCTCAGGCTCCC
>JANPHH010000471.1:0-5400 GCA_031424375.1 Chthoniobacter sp.
CTTCTGGCTGAGATAGCGCGGGCCGCAGGGGACGATGTCTTTGCCATAGACTTCCTTGAGCGCGAGATAGGCGTGGCGGATGCCGATGGGCTTCTTGTTTTGCGGATGCAGGGCAACGGGGTCGCCGCAATCAATGCCCACCGCCATGCCGGTATGTGGCATCTCCATGCTGAGGAGTCGCATGGATTCGCGGTTGACCGACCAGGTGGCCTCCACGCCTTCGACGGGCTGCGTCTGCGGCGGTTCCCAACTGGGCAACTGCGTGAAGAAAAACGGGAAGTCTTTCGACACATTACCGCCGGAGAGTTCGTGCCATGAAGAGCGGTAGTAGCTGATGAGCCGCTTCAGTTGTTCGCCATAGGCGACGGCTTGGGGCGCGGTCTTGGAGTTGCGCTCGCCCTGATACCAGATGGCGCCTTTGATTCCATAAGGCCGGATGGGATGGATCATGCCGTTGAAGATGTGGGCCGGATACTGATTCCCCAAGTCTGCGGGTTTGGTGATGTAGGGAGGCTGCAGCGCCCGAGCCCTGTTCTTCATCGTCTCGCCCGCGGCGACCTTGGCGTTGTATTCAGCGAGTTCGCTTTTGAATTGCTCGAGCGACTTCTCGTGGCTTTCGCCCTTGCCATCCACTTGCCGCTGCGCGCTGCGATCCATGTCGGCCTTTTGCTCCTTCGATTGCGCGATGTCCTTCTGCACCTCCCACGGCATCCAACCTTCAATCGGCGTGCCCGCATACGCCTGCTGGATGATCCCGACGGGAACATTGAGGGCGAGATGGAGCTTCTTGCCAAAGTTATACGCCACAACCGAGGTCTCGGCGGCGGACTCTGGATTGCAGGGCTTCCATTGACCGAGAAGATCGCGCTTCTCTTTCAACGGCTCATGCCAGTGCTCGCGGGCGGATTTGAAGATGCGGTAGTTCGGCAAGTTTACATTCGCCTCCAGCTCCGCCTCGGCCGAGTTGCCAGTGGACCAGCCCATGTTGGACTGCCCGGCGCAGAGCCACACTTCGCCAATTGCAACGTCCTTGATCTCGATGGTCTTCGAGCCGGTGATTTTCAGCGAATGCCCAGTCCCGAACGCAGGTGTATCCAAGAGGACCTTCCACCCACCGTCCGCATCGGCTTGCGCCGAGGCCGAGGCACCCCAGGAAGCTGTCACGGTGATTTGTTCCTTCGCGTTGGCCCATCCCCAGATCGTGTTCTTCATGTTTTGCTGCAAAATCATGTGGTCGCCAAACAGGCTCGGCATGCGAAGGCCCGTCTTGGCCGGCACCGAGGCATCGGAAGTGGCTTTGCCTGCCGGCGCGGCTTCCGCAGCCTTGCGTCGGGCCGCTCTCTTGGAGGCTTTGTCGTCCTCCGCCTTCGCCATGAAGGACGCAGCGAAGAGAAGGATCAGCGTGAGTGTGAGTAGTTTTTTCATGGTTCGATCAAAGGGATTGTCGTCGAAGTAGGGGCCAGCGCGGGAAATGTCACAGCGGCGGAAGAAAAACAAAGCGTCGCACTTCATCAGCGCACCGTCTGTGAATCAGACACATCCACGATGACGCGGATTTGATCCAAGCCATGCTCGATCCCCTGCATCACCTGCCAGTCGAGCTTTAGCGTCCGGCGGTCCTGACTTAGCGAGAGATGGTCACCGTTCTTGAGGGCACGCGCCGCGCCTGGCGAATACGCGAAACGCTTTTTTCCGAGCACCTGGTCGCTGGCCGTGAGTTGATCATCATCGGCGATGATCGCAATGATCGGGCGATCAAAGCTCACTTCGCCGACGAATCGTTTGGCATCGAACTTGGGCGCATCCTTCACCTGTGGAGGATGGTATTGGATGAGATAGGTGTTCACGCGCCGCTTCTCAGGACGCAGCGTCTCCTTGCGTCCGATAATCTCATCCGGCCCGTAATCGCCGGGCTCGGTGATGCTCACGGTGAAATCTGTCCTCAGCTTGGTCGCGAATCGTTCCGGGAAAATCAGGATGCTATCGCCATCAGTGACATCCGCCGGATTCAGATGGGGCTGCGGATAGGCGAAGCGAATCTTGCCTCCTGTGTTCACAACGCCAAACAAAACCGGCCAGCCGCGAAACGAGTGCGTGTTGAACCTCCGAGGCGTGAGCGCACCGGAGCCTTCGTTGAGCGACACCTCATCGCCTTCATCAATGATCTTCTCCTCACGGCTGGCGAGCGAGGTCACCGCGACTCGTCCCTCATAGACCGCCACATCCGTCGCACCGTTCGTCCCGACAGAGACGCCGAACGTCGTGCTAAGATCCACCACCTTGGCTCGCTCGGTGTGCACCTGGAATCCAATGCCATCCGGCGGGACATTCGCGGTGAGCTTTCCTGAATGAAGTCGTGTCTCACCGGGGCCGATGAGTTCCAGATCAGCCGGACCTTCCAGGGTCAATCGAACGTCCTTCGCGAAATCAAGCCGCACCACGCCTGCTGCCAACCTCAGGTGACCTTTGCCGACCTGCGCACCAGGAGCGAGCTTCCGATCACCCGACCATGTGGCATCGATCTGATGCGCGACGATGGCGAGCGACTTGTCGGCCTTTGGAAAACTCCACATCACGAACCATCCCAGCGCGATCACCGCAGCGATAGCCGCCACCCTTTGCACCACCGGATTCCAGCGCCTGATCGGCTTCGATGGTCTCAGCGCCGACAACACCGCAGCGGACATATCGCGCGATGTCCTGCCAGGAAGAATGCATTGCATCACGTCATTCACCCTGCGGTCCGCTTCGTCGAGCAGAGGCAGCCCGCGCAGCGAGTTCTGAAGACGGAGTTCACTCAGAAACCGCGCCTTCAACTCCGCGTCCGCCACGAACACCATCAGCAATTCTCGTGACGCATCGTCATCGAGCGCCCCGTCCGCATAGCCCTCCAGCAGTTCGCAAAATCGTTCGTCATTCATGACGCACCTCCCGATTGAGGTGACCTCTCCATGCACTCACGCAGCGTCTTCCTCACGCGGTTCAACGTCGTCGTCACCCAACTGACCGTGCGCTGCTTCTGCTCCGCGATTTCCTTGCAACTCCGCTTTTTGGAATAGCGCAGCGCCACCAGATCCGCCGCCTCGCGCCCCAGCTTCCCGACGCAGTCCCGCAGCCCGGCCAATTGATCCGACCGAAAATCCGGCTCCATGTCCTCCGTCATCGCCGTGGCAATCTCTACCTCCACCTGCTCGCGGTAGTTCGACAGGTTGTTCGCCTCCCGCCGCTTCTTTTCCAGCTCCGTAAGGATCAGGTATTTGCAAGTCACGCACAGCCAAACGCCGAACTCCTCCTCCACCCGAAACTCCGCCAGCCGTTGATAAGCTCGGATGAACGTCAACTGCACCACCTCCTCCGCCAGCGTCCAATCACTCAGCCGCCGCAGCGCATACCCCAGCAGCATGTCCTGATGCTCCCGCACGACCTCGCCATAAGCGTCGAGATCGCCATCCAGGATGCGCTGTTGAGTGAATCGGTTCATGCCGTCCCGGAAGTAGGGGCCGCGATGCGATATGTCACAAAAATGATCACTGAACCTGGAGCGACGCCGATCTCGCTGGATTCACGCGTATGTCAGTGCGCTGGAAAGCCATTCTCGAGCAAGGTTTCCATCGGCGGCGCCGTGCGTTCACCACGATTCACGTAACCCGGCGTTGCCTTGCCATTGTGAAAGTGAATGCGTTCCGCGACGCCTTTGCCAAAGGCGAGGTCGCTGAGGGTGAGTTGCTCGATTTCGTCCTCGGCCCGCACCCCGACTTGCGTGTCGTAGATCGCGCAATCCTTGATGACGACGTGTGCACCGCCGCGTTTGCCGGGGCCGCGCACGCGGAAGGCGATTTCGTTGTCTGCGAACACGCAGTGCGAAATCTCCGCAACGACGTTCTCCTATAAATTCAACGCGGCCATGTTTTCGATCTGTGACGGTTGGTTGAAGCCGTGCAGGTAGCAATTCCGGATCGTGAGCTTGCAGCGTTCGCCATCGGGTTTCGTCTTGGTGTCCATGGCATTCTCGCCGGGCCGCTCGCCCGCCTTGAAGCCCAGCGCATCGGCCGGCAGCGGGCCGGTCCACAGGTGACAACTCTCGATCACCACGCTGCCTTGCGAGCGGCGCTCCGGATCGAATTGAACGCAATCGCCCGAGACATGGGAAATGTCGCAGTTGCGAATCGTGACATCGCCCCAGTGACCGGCGACTCCGTGCGCATCGTCCTGTTCTTTGAAGGTGCCCTTGAGCAGGTGATGGATGCGGCAGTTCTCGATCACCACGTTCGTCCCGAAGACTCCCACGCCGTTGCCGGTGGCGTTGCGAATCTCGCAGTTGCGCAGCGTGACATTGTTCGCGGTGATCTTGACGATATTCCCGCCCGCGCCATGCGCATCGACGAGGAAGTTTTCATACACGCCGGGTTTCGTAATCTCGAGACGGTTCACGGTCTTCGGATTCGCGAGGGTGCCCACGACGCCATCGATGCCGACGCGCTTCCCGGGTTCCGCACCATGCAGCGCGGCGAGCGGCGCCAGCAGCATCACGACGAAGATCGTGCGCGAACTTTTCACTTCGCGTTTCCTGTTACCTCGAACCCTCCAGTGAGCTTCATGTTCTCCGACGAACTGCCGATCATGACCTTGAACGCACTGGGTTCGACCACGCGCTTGCCTTCGCGGTTGATCAGCTCCAAGGCGGATGCGGGGAGTTTGTAGCTCACGGTCTTCGTTTCGCCCGGTGCAAGGTGGATGCGCTCGAAGCCGCAGAGGTTGAGTTCGTAGGTGGTCACACTCGCGGTTTCCTGGCGGAAGTAGAGCTGCGCGACTTCATCGCCGGCGCGGTCGCCGGTGTTTTTGATTTCGCACGTCACGGTGACTTCACCGTTCGCCGGGATTTGTGCGGGCGACACTTTGAGTCCGCTGTATTCAAACGTGGTGTAGCTGAGGCCGAAGCCGAAGGGATACAGCGCGCCTTCGGCCATGCTGTTACCGAAACCGTTAGGGTCCACTTTCTTCGACTGCGAGGCATGGCTCGCGGGCTTGAAAGGGAAGTTGAACGGCAACTGGCCGACGGTCTTCGGGGAGGTGACGGGCAGTCGGCCGCCGGGGTTGTAGTCGCCGAAGAGCGCCTCCGCGATTGCGATGCCGCCGGACTCGCCGGGGATGCCGGCGTTGAGCACGGCGGGGACGTTGCGCTGGATGAAATTGATCGATGCGGGCTTGCCGATGAGTAGCACGGCGACGACGGGCTTCCCGCTTTTCAGCAGCGCGCGGACGAGATCGTTTTGATGGCCGGGCAGGTCGAGGCTCGTGCGGCTTTTCGATTCGCCGATGGTCGCATCGGAATCGCCGACGAACACGATCACGGCATCCGCGCTCTTCGCCTTTTCCGCGGCGTCGGCGATCTGCGCGGCT
>JANPHH010000472.1:0-2279 GCA_031424375.1 Chthoniobacter sp.
CAAATCCGCGCCCGTCTCCGGCCCCGCCCCCGCCGAGCCCGCGGTGTCGCCGGTCCTTGCAAGATCGTATGCAGGCGCAGGCACGCTGGATGTTTCCGGCGTGGCGAAAGGGTGGGAATCGCGTGAAAAAGTGTCCGCTTCGGATCCGAAGGCTGCCGGGGTGGATCACTTCTACACGGATTTGAACGCGCCGGTTCCGTCAGATGGCACCGTCGCCACAAGGGTGACCTCGGGTGGCGTGGGCGGAGGATCGGCGCTCGGTCTCGATCGACTCGCCCGCGTTGAAGGAGAAAAAGGGAAGGCGAACCTCAACGAGAATTTCGCCTACTCGGTGCCCGACGGTGGAGCCGCCGCGCTCGGAGAAGCTCAGAATAAACTGGCCCTCGCCGATCTCGCGGATGGCGAGACGCTTGGCCGCAACATCGCTCCCGGTGCTGATGTGGCCGCACGCGGCGGCGCGATGGGCGGGGGAGCGGCTGGCAGCGGCGCGGGTTTCGGAGGGCAGGGCATTCAGGGACGGAACGTGACCAGCTTTGAAGCCGGCAACCGCGAAGAATTCGGCGTGGCTGCCGCTGACGACGCGATCAGTTTGGGCAAGAATTTTGCGGCTTACTCGATCGACGCCGAGGTCCAGAAGGGGAAAGACTCGGTTGTTGAATTCGAAGGATTTATCGCTGGGGAAGGGACAAGCGACTCCCGCCGTGCCGCGGAGGAAATGCCGCAGGCGGGAAACGCCCTCGCGTGGTTTGGCAAAACGCTGGATTCCGCGAAAAAATCACCTGAGGACTTGGTGACCAAATTGACCGCTGCCGAAGTCACCAAAGGCGGAAAGCCAAACGTGGAACTCGCGTTCGGAACGAAGACGGATGATTTCATCGGCGTGGCCGAATCCAAAATGGAAGTCGGACAAAAGCTGGCGATTGCTCCTGCTCAAAAGAGTGATGTGGAATATTTCGATAATAAGGACGTGAAAGCCGGGACTGCGGTGCGATCGAAGAGCAAAGCCGCGCCACCCGCCAAGCCCGCCAGCGTTTCCAAACAATCCAAGGTCGAGACGCGCAAGCTCTACGAGACTGTGGACGAACTCACCACGCTCGCTGGCGAGAAGCCGGTGTCCCAGATGGTCACGAAGCTGGATAACAAAGGGACGCTCTCGCTGAACGCGGTCGATTTCGTGGAGCAGCCGGCACCGGCGAAGGAGGAATCGCTGAAGGAAGTCCGCGAGATGGAATCCGTCGTATCCGGTGTTGAAGGAGTCGATGGTCGCGAACTGGCGCGGCAAACTGTTTCCAAGAGTGGTGGTCGCCGTCTGATCACGGATGGAAAGAAGGCGCAGCCGGAGACGATGAACCAGGCGAAGATTGACACGGCAAAGCGCGAGTTGGCAGTTCGCACGGACAATTCCACGAAGGCCGTTGATGCGGAGAAGCAACTTTCCCAATCCGTCGATGATCTCGCGAAGCAGGTGGAACCCGAATTGAAGGCGGAGATGGCGGGCTTGATTGCGAAATACAATCGTTCACCGAATCAGGCTAGAAACGTCGAACTGAGCGAAATCGACGAGTTAACGGACGCTTATCAAAAGGAAGTCGAAGAAGTGAAGAAACTCGGAACCGAGATTGATAGTCCGACGCCTGCCAAAGATATTCAGGATCAAAAACGGAAAACCCGTGACGAGAAACTCGCGGAACTCGAGGTGAAACAACGTGAGATAACGGCTGCTCGATCGTCGCGGGAGGCCGCACTCACAAAAGAGAGCGAAGAAGGCCGGGAACAGGTGCGCGCGTTGATCGAACGCAACAAAGCTCTGGTAGAATCCAAGCGATCCGACAGCGCCACAACCGCATCTGCCCCCGTCGAACTCGCCAAGCTGGAGAAAGCGAGAAAACAGGTCGCGCAAAAGGATTCCGACGACAAACCCGCGGCGCCGAAACCCGCCGAGCCCGCGCCCACGCCGCAGCCGGAGATCGCGACTAGTGCGAATGCATTCTCCACCTTCTCGCTCAATGTCAGCGACGTGGCGTTCAAGCTCGCGGGGGCGAGTCTGGAAAAGGGGCAGATGCCGGAGCTGGCGACGGTGCGCAGCGAGGAGTTCATCAATGCCTTCGACTACCGCGATCCGGAACCCGCTGCGGGTGCGGCGCTGGCCTGCACCACGGAACGGGCGCGTTATCCTTTCGCGCAAAATCGCGATCTGGTGCGCTTCTCGGTGAAGACGGCGGCGGCGGGCCGCCAGCCGGGGCGCGCGCTGAACATCGTGCTGCTGCTCGACAACTCCG
>JANPHH010000473.1:0-21868 GCA_031424375.1 Chthoniobacter sp.
CCGAAGTTGAAATGGATGACATCCCAGTGTCCGTCGCCGAGCCAGCTTTTCATCTTTGCAAGGCCGACTTCCGTTGCACCACCGTTGACGGGAATGCGATGCACGTTGGCTTTGCCCTTGAGCTTCTCTCGCACTTGCAGCGTGTAACCAATGGAAACCGAATCACCGATCAGCAGCACGCGTGGCAGACCAGGCTCATCTTTGATCGCACGCACGGCGGAGTTCTTCAGCGAGTCGGAGTCTGCGATGGTTTCTCCCTCGTTGATCGTGCGCTTGCCGAGTTTTGCGGCTTCGAGTTGCTTCGTTCCGCCAGGCGTCAAGGGCTCGACGCCGATGAGCGGAGACAGAAGTCCGAACAAAAACGAGATGGGGAGTAGAGGCCATTTCATGAGAGCAATCATTTCGCAACACTTCACAGCGACTCTTCGATAACCAGGATTACGGCTCCAGCGAAGGCCGGATGAGCTTCGCTCGAATCTGATACTGCTCGGCGCTGGGATGCAGTTTGTCGGCGACGTAAAGCTCCGGGCGCGGTTCGCCATCTGCGCCAAGGCACGCCGCCCAGATGTCCACGAAGAACATGTTCTTTTCCTTAGCGATGTAGTCGCGCACGAGCTGATTCGCCTGCTGCTGCTTTTCGCGCTGCGCCCAGCGCGCCGGGCTTGGCCCCTGGCCGAGATAGACCAGGCGAACATCGGGCAGTGCCGCGCGCACCTTCATCGCCCATGCCTGGAAGTCCGCTAGTACTTGCTCGGGTGTCTTGCCGGCGTTGACGTCATTGCCGCCGGCCTGAATGACCACCGCCTTCGGATGATAGGGAATGACGATGCGCTCAACGAAGTAGATGGAATCGGAAAGCTGCGAGCCACCGAAGCCGCGATTGATAACGGGGAGGCCGGGAAAATCTTCCGCGAGCGTTTTCCAAAGTCGGATGCCTGACGCCCCGGTAAAGATGATGGCGCCTTGCGGAGGCGGACTGTGCTTGTCTGCTGCCTCATAGGCCGCGATCTCCTTTTCAAAACGATTGACCGGCGGAGGTTCAGCGCGGGCGACGATGAAGGGTGCGACGAACGCAAGGAAAGTGGCGACGATTCGAGGGGACATTCTCCAAACCTTGCAAGGATCGCGCTCACTGGCGAGTGGGAAGAGCTGGTCAGGGAATGGGATGAAGTGCAGCCAATTGCACTCCGGTAGCCGCCTCGTGTTGCCGTCCCTTACCTCGACCGATCTGCGCACGCCCGGTCGCCGGCACTGCGATCATCGAATTGCGCTCATTTCGGGTCGCGCTCTGGGAATACCCTTGGCTCCGGTGCGCTTCTCCCTCGCAAAAATCATTCGCCTTCTCGTCGCCTTGCTTGGCTTCGCCCCCCCGGCGATCCGCGCAGACCCGCCGCCTGGATACGCACTCGTGTGGAAAGATGAGTTCGATGGCAACCAGCTTGACCTCGCGAAATGGACGCCGAAGACGGACTTCCGCAAGAGCGCGCAAAACACTCCCGATGCGGCGACGGTGCGCGATGGAGTGTTAACCATCACGACTTGGACCGAAGGCGGGAAGCACTTCACCGGCTTTCTGAGGTCCGTCGGAAAATTCGAGACGACCTACGGCTACTTCGAGGCGCGCATCCGCTTTCACACCACACCGGGAGAGTGGGGTGCCTTCTGGCTCACGTCGCCCTCCCTCGGCAAACCGATAGGCGACGTGGCCAAGGCGGGCGCGGAGATTGATGTCGTGGAGCATCGCGCGGTGTATGGCGTTGGAAGTGGTGCCGGGAACGACGCCACACGACTCATGGCGATGGCGCTGCACTGGGACGGATACGGCGCGGAACACCAATCCAAAGGGCACCCCGGCGGTCCGGCACCCGGCCAGCCATCGTTGCAGGATCACTGGCACACTTACGCACTGCTCTGGACGCCGAAACACTACGTATTTTACCTTGATGGAAAGGAGCAGTGGGACACCAACATCGCCGTTTCCCAACGCTCCGAGTTCCTCCTCCTGACCTGCGAAGTCAATGATCAAGGCTGGGCCGGCGCCGTGCCGGAAGGTGGTTTCGGAACGAAAGAAACCAGCGTAACTAAGATGGATGTGGACTGGGTGCGTGTCTGGCAAACGCCCGCCCCCGCGACGGACGCTCAAGAGTAATCGCCGTCCATGAATCGCCTCCTGCTTAGCCTCGGCCTTCGGTTCGCCATCCAGTAGTCAAAGGCGGCTGAGGCGATGCTGTGAGGCGGCGCAGAACTGCACGATGGCTTCCATCGTGCCGGGGCGGAGGAAGTGTTCCCGGCATCCGCGCCGGTCAGCGCGCACCTATTTCGTTAATTCCGCCAACTTCGGGGTGATGGCGTCAGCCCAGATTTGGTAGCCCGCGGCTGAGAGGTGAAGAAAGTCAGGCATGATTGCGGCGTCGAGCGCATTTTTGCCTTGGGAGAACTCGGGGCCGATGTCGAGGAAGTGGACGTTCCTTTTGTCGTCCAACTTCGCGATGATGGCATTTACCTGGTTGATCTTCTCGTTGAGCGCGCCGAGTTTTCCACTCGGCTTTTCACCACGTGGGAAGACGGCGAGAAGGAGAATCTTCGTTTTAGGCAACCTGGCGCGGACAGCTTCGACGATTTTCGTCACTCCTCTGGCAATCTCCTCCGCGGAGGAACTCGCGGCATTGTTGGTGCCGATCATAATGACCGTAGCCTTGGGGTTGAGCCCATCGAGTTCCCCGTTGCTGATCCGCCAGAGGACGTGCTGGGTGCGGTCGCCGCCGATGCCGAAGTTTGCGGGTTCGTAGGCCCCGAATGCCTTCGCCCAGACTTCCTTTCCCGCGCCACCCCACCCGGCGGTGATGGAATCGCCGAGAAAGACGATCTGCGCTTTGCCTTGCTTGGCGATGGTGAGAAACCGTTCATGTGCAGCCATGAAGGTCACCTGGCGCTTGCCGGTCTTGGCGTCCATCTTCGGCGCGGCGATGTCCGGTGGCTGCGCCGGGAGCGGGAATGGCGTAGCCGCTGCCCGCGTGGCGGGCTTGGCCGGCGCAAGCGGTTCAGCGGGAGCCTGCGCATAGACCAACGGGGCGAGCAGCAGGGCGGCGAGTGTGAGGAAGGAGGGGAGTTGTTTCATACGGGGGCGATGTGGGGCGGAAATGTGCGCGACGTGCGGGGGGTAGTTCAAGGCCGGGCGGAACATTCGCCTCTCGCGCGACGTCACCGACACTCACGCACGCGCTATTCCACAAACGGGGTGACTTTCGACACCGAAATCACAGAGGCGAGATCGCAAACACGCGAGATCGCAGACTTCAAACGTTCATCAATCGAAGGTTTTTTGAACAAACCGGCGGACGACGCACACACCCGCACCTGCGCGTAAAACCTATCCCCTCGCCTCCAGATCCCGCGGACTTTTCGATTGCGCAGATCCTTGGCGCTGGTAAAGCCCAGCCGACTACTTGTCTTGCTGTTTTGGACGCCGCTTCCCGTTTCTTGCGATTACCTATCGTCAAAGTGGAACAAAAAGCAGAACACAGCCAAGTACTCCGGGTAAAGTTGGCGGTTTTTATCTGTAAGCCGGCGTGGTGAAATGGCAGACACAAGGGACTTAAAATCCCTTGGCGCGGAAGCGCCGTGCGGGTTCGAGTCCCGCCGCCGGCACCCGCCTCGGAACCAGGCAATCATCAGCGTTCCCTGTTACGACCGAACCGCTGTGGGATGACTGTGCCTTTCCATCCGTTCCGGCCCGCGTTCCGAGCCACGTCCCCATCCCCATTTCCCTTCGACGATCGTCCGTGGAGTGGGCAAGGTCCCTGTCGTTATGAAACAACTTCGGTCGGTGGTTTCCTTTCCATGGCCCCTCTTGAGCGGCATCGCCCTCATCTTCCTGGCCACTGGTGACACCGCGCGCGCCATTTCGATGCGCCACGATACGATGTGGAATCTCACCACCTCGGCCAACCCATAAATCGCCGAGGGAGCACTCTACGATGCCGTGGGATTCATCCAGTTTACTTCCACAGCTCCCGGTGGTTTTAGCTATACAAGCAGCGGCACCCTGGTCCAGTCAGCTAATCCCTTTGAGTACAAGTTTCTCACCGCTGCGCACGTCGTGGATGGTGAGAATGCCGCGGGCGACCAGACGCCCGATGGCGTGATCGACGCCACTTCATTCACCCTCTACTTCGGCGACAATACGGGGCCGGGCGGAAATTCCGCCATCGCCAAGGTGGTCGTGCCAAGCTTCGCCGTTTCCGTGCAGAGCTTCTGGGCTACTGGCAATGGCGCCAGCCTGCCCGCCGGCACGGCACAGTACGATCTCGCCGTCATGACCTTCGACTTCGGCGACATTGTCAGCGGAACCCTGCCCACTCCCTTGGGCGTTTCCTTTGCGAATCCAATGGGCCAGGTCGGGACGATGGTGGGCTACGGAAACTGGGGCAATGGACAAACCTTCACCGACCTTGCCCCCGACGGCATCCGCCGCGCGGGCAGGAATGTGATCGATTCCGTGGGCGTCGCCCCGGACGACACCGTCTCGGGATTCGTCATCGAGACGGATTTCGACAGCCCGGCGGGGGCACGGGCAGCACCCTTGGCACCCCCATCGCCCTCACCCAGGAATCGACACCGCCGTGGGCGACAGCGGCGGTCCGCTTTTAGCCGGAGGCAAGGTGGTCGGTGTGCTCGATGGCGGCTACTCCCCGGCCGGCAAAGTCTCCGAATACGGAGACCGCAGCATCTGGGCAACCTTCCTCGATCCGGCGAACCAAAGCTTCCTCCTCGGTGCCGGGCTCGCCGTGCCCGAGCCGACGGTTGCGCTGCTCCTCAGCATCGCGGGTCTCGGATTTCTGCTCCGCCGTAGCCGGTAGCGAATCACTGATTTTCCACCGCAGGGTTTGGGATACGGCAGGAGGTCTCTTCACAATCACGTCTCTGCGGTCTTCCCATCTTTCCGGTGCCGAACCCCAACACGCGAGGGCGCGTCTGCTCCCTTTTCGCACGCGAGATCGACGCCTGCTGCATCGTTCCGGCTCAGAGGGGGGCACGACCCCGCCACGGGCAGCAAGCTGCCGCCTCCGCAAAGCGCCAGCAAGCTGCCGCCTCCGCAAAGCGCCAGCAAGCTGGCGCAGTCACGGGGCAGTCGCAGGCGGTTTCCGCTCGCTGCAGGCCTCGGATTATCCTCGCTAAGCCTGGCACCCGGCGCAAACATCCGCGTGTGAAGAGTCCCCGCCTTGTCCGAATCGCCGCCGTTGCCCTCGCCATGGTCGCCCTCACCACGGGCGCCGTCCACGGTGCCATCGTCGTCAATATCACCCAGGCGCCGACCGGACCCGTCGTCCTGGGTACTCCGTTGATCTTCACGGTGACCATGTTCTCCAATGCCGGGACGATCCCCGATGTGCAAAGCATCGATTTCAGCATCAATGCAGACGACTCGCTCCTTGGAGGGGGTGCAACCTCTGGAGGAAGATTCACGGCGGGAAGCTCGAGTTATTTTGTCCCGGGCGATTGGCAATTCCTGCCCCCCATCACCGGCGCTACCTCCGCTCTGACTTTTGCGGGCTTTGTAACTGGCCTGCCCCTGACGCTCACGGGAGTGCCCACCGCGGTGGCCACGTTCACCTTGCAGACCACCGGCGCGATACCCGGCATCCACACGATAACGGTGACCGATTTCGCGGCCACCGACGGCATGGCTGTAGTGATCCCGGTGATTGCGGCGGCACCGTTTATGTACTCGCTCGTCGCGCTGCCTGAGCCGGGCGTCATCACGCTGTTCGGCGCGGCCGGCACCCTCCTGGTCGGGACGATGCGGCGGGCGGGAGTGCGGAGAAAGTAGGGCGGATTTTCAATCCGTCTTTGCAGGCGTTCCGGAGGCTGAAACCGCGCACACCCTTGGGGCGCCGGATTGAAAGTCCGTCCTACCTTCCGCCGCTCCCCGCGCCACCGTCGCCCCCAGGCGCGAGCGGTGTTCTCCCGCGGGCGGACAAGGAGCAACGGGGTTGGTTGTCGAAGGGATTTTTGAAGTGGGTTGAGGAATGTTGGATGGGGCCTCGCCGGCCCCAGACCCCGGCGTTCCGGGGGAACATTGGGGGTGCGCCATCAGGCAGCGGCCTGGAGTTTGAACTGCGGGTTTTTGAGCGGGCGGTTGAACAGGACGACCAGTTTGCGCATCACCGCGGTGAGCGCGACCATCTTGACTTTGCCGGCCGCGCGCAGGGTGACGAGTTGCGCGCGCCGGCCCACCAGCACGGCGAGATGGCTCTGCGCGGTGCTGTGCGTCGGCGCGGGCTGCAGCGCTTCGCCGAAGGCGGTGAGCACGTCGGCGTCGATGGGGTCGGTCTTGGCGTGCTCGGCCCGAACGCGCGCAAAGTGCCGCGTGCGCGAGGGCTGGATGACGCTCACGGGCCGTTCCGCCGCGTGGAGCGCGGCGACCAGCGCAGCCTCGTAGCCGCCGGTCGCTTCGAGGACGACCTGGATGCGGGTGCCGGGCGGCGCGGCCGCCTCGGCTTCGGCCAGCAGGCGCAGGATGCGGGCGCGATCTTTCCGGTTCAGGACGTTGCGCAGATTTTGGGATGAGAGAATGGCCGACCCCTCGGGTGAACGGGTTGCTCGACGCATTCCTCCGGCAAGTCGTTCATGCTCTGTGCACATCGTGTCTCTGTGGTCAAAGTCATGGTTGGACTAAGGTTAATCTGCGGAACCTGCGGTCCTCACCCGGACTTCGTTTTCACCCGGCGATACGGTGGACTGAAATTCACGATCGCCTTGTCATCCCGAGCGGGCCCGGTGTTTGTGAATGGGGGAAGGATTGACCGCGGATTTCACGGATTAACGCGGATTTTCAGATTCTTGATCCGTGTAATCCGTGTAATCCGTGGTCCTTCCGCTGACTTCCATTCCACCGACCACCACGGAGGACTGGATCTCCGAAAGCCTTGTCATCCCGAGCGGAATGGAGGGAGCCTGTGCGACCAGAATGCCGTCGAGGGACCTCGGAGTGCGGAAGGATCCATGATCCTCCAGAGGCCGAGGTCCCTCGGCTTCGTTACCCTCCGCTCAGGATGACATTTATCTTCGCTCCGCCGCTACTTCGAGATCACCCGCAGCGTCTTCTTCGCGGCGTTCCAGCCGAGCGTGGCGGCGTGTTCGGTCATCTCCTCTTTCTTCGCGGTGGTGAAGGTCGCTTCGAAGCGGAGTTCATCGCCTTTCCACTCCTTGATCTCGGTGTTAAAGCCGCCGCCCATCAGCACGGTGCTCTCCTTTACGCCGAGCGCCTTGAGGATCTCGGTGGCGCCGATCTTTTTCAGTCCGGTGTGATGTTCCCAGATCCACACGGCAGAGTCCTTGCGGCCGATGCCGATGGCGAGGCCGGCGCGCTCGGTTTGCGGGTGCCAGAAGACGCCGCCGTCGAGGTTTCCATTGCCCCACGAACCGCTGAGCCACGCGGCGTCGCTCCCTTTATAACCGAGGAGTTCCTCGGTCCCGGTGGTGGTGTCGATGAGGCAGGGAAGGCCGCGGCGTTCGTAGATGACCCAGCGCTGGTTCGCACTGCGGGCGAGCATGTCGCCACGGTAGTCGCGACCGAGGAGGGCGAGCGCGCGGTGGATCATGTTGACCTCGTCCTCGAACTCGCTCTTCTCGTTCTTCTTCAGCGCCTTCGCGAAGGCCGGCACGCGCTCTTTCGGAATCTGCCACCAGCGGCTGCCGACGCCGCGCGCAGCGAGACGGCGGATGGAATTTCCCTCGTCGGAGAGCAGCTTCAGCATGGCGTCGGGGAGTCGCGGATCGATGGAGGTTTGGAGTTCGCGCAGCGCTTCGATGCGAACTTCGGCGTCGGCGTCGCGGAGCTTGCCGAGCTGCGCGTCGGTGGACTGTGGCGCGGCTGCTCGCGCGAGGGAATCTGCAAAGAGCAGTGCGATCGCAGCAGAGAAGATGAGCGTGCGGAGAAACGAGGAGTCCATGGGGGTGAACTGCACCGGAAGGGACCGGGCAACTCAAGGCAGGACGTTCGGCCCGCTTACTCGCGGGTCAGCGTCTCGTCGAGATTCAGAAGCAGCAGGGCGAGACTGGTGTGGGCGGCAAGTTCGGGTGCGGAGACGGTTGCCTCCGGCTTGGATTCGCCGGTGACGATCAGCTTCTCCGCCGCGACGGAATCGGCGGCGTACTGTGCCCGGAAACGGGTGAGCGAATTGCGCAGGTGGGCGGCTTCTTTTTCCGAAGGAAGACGCGCAGTGCAGAGGCGGAAGCCGTAGGCTAGGCGCGCGGCGTCATCGGGGCCGCCTTGCTTCAGCATCCGTTCGGCGAAGGCGCGGGCGGCTTCGATGTAGGTGACGTCGTTCAACGTTACGAGCGCGTGGAGTGGCGTGTTGGTCAGGCCGGTTTTCACCGCGCACTGCTGGCGGCTCGCGACGTCGAAGAAGAGCGTGGGCGCGACGATGCGGCGCCAGAAAATGTAGAGGCTGCGGCGGTAGAGCGCTTCGCCGTGGTCCTGCGAAAACTTGATCTGACCGAAGGTGGCGTCCTCCCACACGCCGGTCGGCTGGTAGACTTTCACGGGCGGGCCGCCGAGCTTCTCGACGAGCAGTCCCGAGATAGCGAGCGCCTGGTCGCGGAGCATCCAGCTCGGGAGACGATGGCGGGCACCGCGGGCGAGGAGTTTATTCTCCGGATCGCGTTCGGCCATGCCGGGCGGGACGACGGCGGACTGCCGATAGGTGGCGCTGCTCACGATCATGCGGTGCAGGCGCTTCTCGTCCCAGCCGTGCTCGATGAAGTCGCGCGCGAGCCAGTCGAGGAGTTCGGGATGCGTGGGTTTTTCTCCCTGCACGCCGAAGTCCTCGGTCGTCTTGACGAGGCCGCGGCCGAAGAAGAGTTGCCACGCGCGGTTCACGGTCACGCGAGCGGTGAGCGGGTGCTCCGGGGAGACGAGCCACTGCGCGAGAGCGAGGCGGTTTTTCGGCGCGTCGGTGGCGAGCGGCGAGAGAAAGGCGGGCGTGCCGGGTTCGACTTTGGTGAGCGGTTTGTCATAGGCGCCTTTTTCGAGGATGAAGGTGTCGCGCGGTTCCTTGCGGTCGCGCATGACCATCGTGCGCGGGGCTTCGCGTTCCTCTTTCTCGCGGGCGTTCTTCGTGTCGTCGGCGCGTTTTTTTGCGGCGATGAGGCGTGCGTCGTTGGCGAGGTAGAAGTCGGTGATCGCTTTCTTCTGCTCGTCGGTGCGTGCATCGGCGGCGAGGGCGAGCGCGGTCTTTACGGCATCCGGCATCGGGCTCAGGAGCGCGATCGGGGAGTTGCTGATCGAGATGCGGAAGCGACCGATGACGTGCTGCGGGTAGGCGGCGGGTGATTGCAGGCGGAAGGACAGCAGGCGATCCGGCCGATAGCCAAACTCAGTGCGGACCTCGAAGATCGCCTCGTGCGCCCGGCCGACTTGAGGCCACGTGCCCCAGCCGGTGGATTCCTTCCCATCGATCGCATTGGCGAGCGGCCAGCCGGGTTGATCGAAGTCGGAGCGCACGGCGGCGAGTTGCACCGGCTTGCCGTCGCCGAGCATCTTGAATTCGCTGAGCACCCAACTGCCGTTTGGAGCGCGCCCCGGACCGCGACTCGCGAGCGAATCATCGGGGAGGACTTCCAGCTTCACGGCGGTGATGCCGGTGAGCTGGGTGAGCGCGGTCATCACGAGATCGTCGCGTACCGGATTGGTGCCGCTGACGAGGATGCTGCCATCGGGTTGCGGCGTGAGCTTCGCACCGCCTTCGCTGGAAGCGTCTTCCGCCGTGAGCACGTGCCATTCGAATTCGACCTTCTCGCCACTCCCGGCGGCGAGCGACTGCTCCCACGCGGGCTGTTCGGCGACCAACGTCTTCTGCAGCGCATCGCGGGTTTTCGCGGCTTCCTTTTCCGCCGCACGCACCTTCTCCAACCGCTGCTGCTCCTCCGGCGAAGCCATGCTGATGACGGGCTTCGCGTAGCCGCGGTCATCGTTGCCGCCGGTTTCTTCGATCGAGTTGAAGTAGGCGCTGAGCTGGTAGTATTCGGACTGCTTGATCGGGTCGAATTTATGATCGTGGCAGCGGCAGCAGTTGAAGGTCAGCCCCATCCAGACCGTGCCGGTGGTCTCGGTGCGATCCATCACGTAGTCCACGCGCGACTCTTCGGGGATGCGGCCGCCCTCGCCGTTGATCATGTGATTGCGGTGGAAGCCGGTGGCGAGGAGTTGCTCCTGCTTCGGCTCGGGAAGCAGGTCGCCGGCGAGTTGCTCCACCGTGAACCGATCGAAGGGCATGTTGTCGTTCAGCGCCGCGATCACCCAGTCGCGCCAGTACCACATGGCGCGCGTCGGGTCGCCCTGGTAGCCATTCGTGTCGGCGTAGCGGGCGGCATCGAGCCAGTCCCAGACCATGCGTTCGCCGTAGCGTGGGGAGGCGAGAAGGCGGTCGATTTCGGAGCTTGGATCGCGCGTTCCGGATTTCGTGAAATTGTCGACCTGCTCCGGCGTGGGCGGGAGTCCGGTGAGATCGAGTGACCAGCGGCGCAGGAGCTTTTCGGGCGCGGCTTCGGGTGAAGGGGTGAGGCCTTCCGCGAGGAGGCGCTGGAGGATGAAGGCGTCGATGGGATTTTGCGGCCACGTCGCGAGCTGCGGCTCGAAGGCGCGCAGTTTCTTGGCGACCGCCGCGTCGTGTTTTTCCCAGTCCGCAATCTGTGATCTGAAATCTTCAATGGTCGGCACCGCCGGTTTTTTCGGCGGGATGAAGGCCCAGTGTTCGCCCCACTTTGCGCCTTCCGCGACCCAGCGGCGGAGCGTGTCCTTGTGCGCCGCGGTCAGGGTGCGTTTCGATTTCGGCGGCGGCATCACTTCGTCGCGGTCGGTGCTGAGGATTCGGGTGATCAGTTCGCTCGCGTCGGGTTTGCCGGGCGCGACGATCGTGCCGCCGCCGTCCTCGGTTTTGCCGAGCGCGCCGTCGCGTTGGTCGAGGCGCAGTTTGGCTTCGCGTGCTTTCGGATCGGGGCCGTGGCAGTGGTAGCAGTAGTCGGAAAGGATCGGCTGGACGTCGCGGCTGAAGTCGACCGGCGCGGCGAACGCGGCGGTGGCGGTGAGCAGAAGGAGTCCGGCGAGCTGGGGGCGCGGGCGAAGCATTGGCACAGCATGGGGGCTCGCGGTGGATGGTGCAAATTACGCGAGCGCGTAGGGAGGCGACCGGTTGGCAGCGTGAGCGGCGTTGCTCGGGTGGCGAAGGTGGGGAGGACCAGAGTCGAAGCATTTTGCATCTTGGGGGCGGAGGCGGTGACAGCATCGCCTGCGTGCCCGCCGGAAGAGAAGTGAGAGGTCCATCGACTGCGCGCCGCACCGCTCACCCCGCCGCCACTTTGCCCCCGGCCACTCGCCACGCGGCGCTTCGCTCAGGATGACAGGTTTTTCGACGGGCGCTTTTTTTTTCGCGGCGCGGCGCGGCTGGGGCTGGCGGACCGCTTCTGCGCTCGCCATGAATGGCGCGAACGGCGGAGACTCGCGTCATGTTTTCCCCGCGCTGTCTGTTTGTTCTGTTCGTCACCTCCACCTCACTCGTGGCTGCGGAAAAGCCGCTCAGCTTCAACGATCCAAACCCGCAACGCTACGATCTGACGGCGCGCGCGAGCGTGGTCGATCCACGGGCGAAGCCGCATCCGGAGATCGAATTCGTTTTCGAAAAGGGCGGCAAACCCGCCGATACGGAACGCGCGGCGGTGGACACGCGGGTGGCGCCCCAGGGGAAGCTGGTGATCTGGCTCATGGGTTATAGCGCGCCGCTCTTCGAGCATGTGACGAGTTACGGGCTGCATGCGATCCAGGTGCATTATGCAAATGGCTGGTTCGGGAAGTTCGGCAAGGAGCCGGCGCCGGCGGATGACAAGTTCCTCGGTAAGATCCGGCTCGAGGCGGCGACGGGCGAGGACTTCAGCGATCAGGTGGAAATCCCAAAACCGGATGGGATGATGGAGCGCGCGTTGCAACTCGTGAAATGGCTGGCGAAGGAAAATCCGCAGGGGCGCTGGGAATATTTTCTCGCGGAAGGTGGCGCGGCGTTGCGCTGGGATCGCGTGATCATCAGCGGCAGCTCGCACGGCTCCACCACGGCGGCGCGCTTTGCGAAGCATCAGCAGGTGGATCGAGTCGTCATGTTTTGCGGACCGCGGGATCAGTATGAGACGTGGCAGGGCCTGCCCTCCGCGACCCCGGCGAATCGCTTTTTCGGCTTCAGCCATGTGCTGGATAGCGGCTGGAGCGGCGGGCATTATTGCCGCTCCTGGGAGTTGATCGGGCTGCATCAGTTCGGCCCGATCGTGAACGTGGACAAGGCGGCCGCGCCTTACGGTCACACGCGGCGGCTGATCACGGAAGCCGATGTGAAAGGCGACGCGAAACGCGCCCATAGCTCGGTGACGCCGGGCAGCGCGGCGGTGAAGGACGCGGCGGGGAAGTACGTCCACCAGGACGTGTGGCGGTATCTTTTCAACGAGCCGGTCGATCAGTTCGGCGGCGCCGTCTCGCCGGACGATAGCTGCAAGAAGGATCTGCGCGCGGCAGCGAAGAAGTAATCCCGGCCGCGCCGAAACCGTGACCGGTCGCGCCGAAACCGTGACCGGCCGCGCCGAAACCGTGGCCGGTCGCGCCGAAACCGTGGCCGGTCGCGCCGAAACCGTGGCCGGTCGCGCCGAAACCGTGACCGGCCGCGCCGAAACCGTGACCGGTCGCGGCGAAAGCCCGAAGGGCTGGTCGGAAATTAGCCGGTGGCGTCAGCCACCGGGACAGAGCAAAACGGAATCCGCCCCGGCAGGGGCGGCGGAAGGCGTCACCACAAATATCGCTAGTCGTATTCCACACCGCTGCGTCTCAGGAGTTCGAGGTATTCCTCCTGAAACGTCCGCTTCCGGTGATGCTCCTCCTGCCGCGCGATATATTCCCGCACCTGCTCGCGCTGCGAAGCGCTCACGGTGAACGCGCCGTAGCCCTCCTGCCATGCAAACGTGTGCTCGCCGATTTCCTCATGCACCCAGCGCGATGAAACCGCTTTCACATCGCGCACCACATCCGCGAGGCAGGCCGTCGCGCGCAGACCTTCGCCGTCTGCTCCGGTGATGAGGTCGCAAAGCGTCATTCAAGGACGACACGATTGCCGCGGCGTCGAGTCCGCGGCAACTACCGACATCCTCGACGCTGGGCCGCATCGCTGATTATGTCCAAGCACAAGACACTGCCAGAAGGAAGATGCCGAAAAATCCGCCCAAAACCACCTCTGAGCCAATCGCAACAAAGCGCGTATCAAAATCGGCCCGCACTGACGGGGCGGGTTCGTGCACCCTCCGCGAGGACTCGCCGGAATACGGCACCACCCCGCCACGCTTCATCGACCTCTTCTGCGGCATCGGCGGCTTCCGCCTCGCCTTCGAGCGCGCGGGTGGCCGGTGCGTCTTCTCCTCCGACTACGACAAATTCAGCCAGCAGACCTACGAGGCGAATTTCGGCGAGCGCCCGCACGGCGACATCCACACCGTCGCCGTCGCCGACATCCCCGCGCACGACATCCTCTGCGGCGGCTTCCCCTGCCAGCCGTTCAGCATCGCCGGCGTGTCAAAGAAACTGAGCCTGGGCCGCAAGCACGGCTTCGAGGACGTGAAGCAGGGCAACCTCTTCTTCTCCATCGCCGACATCCTCGACTTCCACCGCCCCGCCGCGTTCGTCCTGGAGAACGTCAAGAACCTCAAGGGCCACGACGGCGGCAAGACCTTTGAGATCATCCACCGCACCCTCACCGAAGCGCTCGGCTACACCGTCTATCATACCAAAATGAGTTGAAAGCCGGACGATGCGGCCCGGCAGGGCCGAGGGAAATTAGCCGGTGGCGTCAGCCACCGGATCACGCAAAAACGTGTTCCGCCCCGGCACGGGCGATGGATCTTTGCCGCCCCATCCGGGGCTCGGTTGCTTTGGGATCCGTTCCGGTGGCTGACGCCACCGGCTAATTTCCGGGCAGCCCTTCGGGCTTTGCATGCTGGTGCCGAGCCCGGCAGTCCGCTAGCATGCGAGGCATGGCTGCCGCAAAACCCTCCTCGCTCGCGGATGTGCGCGTCGTCCGGTGCGGTGGCTCGCCGCGGAACCCACGGGAATATGCGCCTCGTTTCCAGTAAAGAATCGGTCGCCCGCGGCGAGGTCTCGATCCTCGCCATCGTCGAGACGCTGCTCGCCATCGCGCTCGTCTTCTACCTCTCCGCGCACTTCAACACCCTGCGCTGGCTGGCCGTCGCCATGTGCGTCTCGCCGCTACTGCTCTTTCGGACGACTGATTCGACCCGGCAAGTGAACGCTTGGGTTGGCGATTTTGGCCCCAAAAGCCAAAATCTGAAAATTTCCGACGTTGGGGATGGATGCGGAACTGGGTGTGCCGCATTGGTCGTGGGACCTTTCTTCGTGATATTCTACGGTTTCATGATCGGAATGTGGTTGCTCTTGCTTCGGGCCGGGGCGGTGTCGTTGACGCTGATGCGCGCACCAGTGTCCTCGTTTCGCGCCATTCCGACGAATTGGGCTCGCATCACTCTCGCGACAGACAGCTTTTTCGCACCTGAGGTAATCCCTGATAATGAACGACTTAGTTTGGAGAACTTCATTTCCTACATTCGCAGCTTGGATGATGAAACCGACCAGCTCCTTATGTGGCTTGTGTTGGTTGTTTCATATCTCCCCGCTTACCTCTACCGCTGGTCGCTCAAGGCCACCTCCATCATCTACGCGCCGCTGGTTTTCGTCGCCCACTCGACCTTCAGCGAGGGCGCGGACTTGCGAACGAAGCTCGAACTCATCAAGCGCGGCGACCTGAGCCGCATCCGGGTTTGGTATGGGGTCATCGCCATCGCCGCCTTCTTGGTAAAGCTGGTGCTGATGATGCACCTGCCGGGCTTTGCGGATTGGTGGAACGAGCATCCGGTTTCCCAGTTCCTCGCGCTCTACGTCGCACCGGCGGAAATCCCGAAGTGGCAGCTCGCCGAACTCGCAAACTCGGTGCTGGCCATCGGCGCGATGCTTTTCGCGCGGCACGCGCTGCTGCGCTACGATCTGCAGCATCCGTGGCCGGAAGTGCCGGTGAAGCGCCTCCTCGGCTTCGTCAGTGGCCTACGCTGGGTGCTCGCGCTCTACGCGATCCTATGCACCGGCTACATCACCATGCGCGCGGCGCAGCACTGGCACTGGCCCGCGCTCGGGGAGCAGTGGCTGCCTTGGTAAGCCCGGCAGTCGGGAGGATGCGCCTCCCCGCGGTTTTGTTTTGGGAAGATGAGTCATACCAAACGCTTTTTGAAAACGGGACATTCGTTGGAGCCGGAGGCTCCCCGGAAATTAGCCGGTGGCGTCAGCCACCGGAACCGCGTCCCAACGGAACCCGCCCCGGCAGGGGCGGCGGAATCGCGCTCACCACAAATACCGTTCGTCGTATTCCACGCCGCCGAGGCGCAGGAACTCGAGATACTCATCCTGATAAGTCTGTTTTCGGTGATGCTCCTCCTGCCGTTCGATGTAGCCGCGAACACCTACGCACTGCGGTGGACTCACCGTGAAGCCGCCGTATCCCTCCTGCCATGAAAAGAGGCCGTCACTGATTTCGTCATGCACCCAGCGTGACGACACCGCTTTCACCGACCCGACAACATCCGCGAGGCAATGCGTGGCCCGCAGGCCGATGAGCAAGTGAACATGGTCCTCAACGCCGCCAACCGCTTCCGCCACGCCGCCGAGATTGCGCACGATGCCGCCGAGATACGCGTGCAGCCGCTCGCGCCACGCTGGAGCGATGAATGGCCGGCGTTCTTTCGTGCTAAAGACGATGTGATAATGGAGCGAGAGGTGGGTGGATGGCATGGCGGCGAGGTTCCTGCGCCCCTGCCGGGGCGCGTGGCTTTTCTATCTGCAATCCGGTGGCTGACGCCACCGGCTAATTTCGATGCAGCCCTTCGGGCTTCCGCGCATTGCGCGAGAGTTCCGAGCAACCTTCGTTGCGAACTTCGCCGCGCGTTCACCGCGTCTCTCGAACAACTCCCAAAACCCGACTCCATGCGCGCATGGTGCGCCGTCGCCTACGCCTTCCCCGGCCTGCATCCCGATGGCTGTGAAGACGCCGGGAGCGGCTGGCCGCGCGTGCTGAAACGCTTCGCCGCCGAGGCGTGGCTCCGGGCGGACGCGGGCGAACTCGCCGACGAAGAACTCCACCCCTGCGACGCCCAATGGTCCGGCCTCTACGACCGGATGCATACGCACGAGGTCGACGAAACCGCGCGCCGTTTCCAAAGCCGGGCGCATTCTGGCCCACTAATCAACTAGCCCCTGTTTGGTCGATCCCTTCAAATTTTGGCAAGGGCGAAAACACGCCGTTTTCCGATGAGATGGGAGGACTCCGCACAGTTTGCACCCAAGGAGGGATACCACCTCGAACGCTAGTAGGCTGGTAGGTGTATCTATAGGAGAGGGCGTGGATTGGTGGAGGCGAGGTGTAGGTTACGAATAAACCGGAAGTGCTGATTTTTCCCGCGGTGCTGGCATGGACTTGGCTAAGTCGATACGCACGATCCGGGATGAACTCGGGCCGTTAACTAAGTCAATAATCATACAAACAAATGCCGGAACCTGCATCTCCTCTCGGTGCCTACTGGAACAACCCTTCGAGTCGCTGGGACACCGGTCTGCGCTGGGGGACGCCGGCTCCGGCTCCCAATCAAAATAAAGTCATGGCAATACTCACATGTAATATCAGTGAACTGACGATTCCCCAGAGGCTGGTGAAGGGTCAGGAATTCATCACCATGGGCACGAACAATCCGGACGTGCCGGGGAACGCGACGCAGATCGCGGCACTGACGGCGGCACAAGCGTCGCTGCTGGCTGCGAATGCGGCCTATGAAGAATCGCGGCAGACGACGAAGCAACTCATGCAGGCTCGGGACATGGCGCTGCTGGCCTGGAACAATGCAGTGAACATGCTGGGGGCCACGACGGAGAGTGTGACGGGTGGCGTGGCGGAGAAAATCCTCAGCGCTGGCTTCGGCGTCAAGGCAGAGCCCGTACCCCCACAACCCACGGTGCAGGTGGAGAATGTGAAAGTAGGCTTCACCGGCATGCCCGGCTACTCGAAGGTGCAATGGAAGCGGGAGACCTATGCCGATGCCTATGTGGTGGAACGCAGCCCGGATCCGATGACGCCCACGAGCTGGGATAATGTGGGGACGGTGACGGAACCTAAGTATGAAGGAAACGGTGCGATCCCTGGGCAGAAATACTGGTATCGCGTGGCGGCGGTGAATCGGCTGGGGCAGGGGCCGTGGAGCGAACCCGCATTGCGGCCAGTGATGTGAGGCGACTGGTTGAGAGTTGAAAGTTGAGGGGCGGGGACGGGTGCGAAGCGGACCAGGGGGGAGAAGTGTCTTCCTCCTAAGGAGCCGCTGATCAATGCCCGCGAAATACGCGAAAGATCGCGAAAGTGATCTCGCTCCTCTGACCGCATTTTGTTTCGCGTCCTTTCGCGTATTTCGCGGGCCATCCTCGATTTAATCAGCGGTTCCCTAACACTCAACACTCAACTCTCAGCCGACGATTCTAACCAACGATTATATTGCCATGCCTTTTAATCCTATTCTCCCGCTCGATGATTCGCTGATGGTGGCGGGAGAGATGCGGTCGCAGTTCAATGGGTTGAAGACGCTGATCGATCAGGTGCCCTCGGGTCCAGCGGGACCGGCGGGACCGCAAGGTGCCCAGGGGATCCAGGGCTCGCCGGGACAGCAAGGGGCGACTGGTGCTCAGGGGGCGACTGGTCCGGCGGGAGAGGCTGGGCCGCCCGGGGCGGATGGGCCGCAGGGTGCAACTGGAGAGCCGGGGCCGCAAGGGAGTGAAGGGCCGCAGGGGCCGTCGGGTGGACCTCCGGGACCGCAAGGGCCACCGGGGGAGGTGACGTCGGCGGATCTGGATGGCGCGATCCACGGCACGGCGCTGAATCCGAGCGGGACGGGCGAGTTTGGCGGGGTCTTCAGCGACCCGCCTACGCAGGCGGAAATTCAGGCGTTTGCGAGCTGGGTGGAGGGGCTGCGCGTGGCGCTGATTCGGATCTGAATGATCCGCGAAGCGGTGGAGAGGGTGGCTCCGCGGCACGTGGAGCCGCCTCTCCTCCGGCGGGTCGAGGACTCCGCGCGGTGGTCGCGGAGATCGGCCGGGGTTCAACTCACTTTGCCATTACTCGAGCAGTCGCTCTTTCAGCGCGAGGGAGACGGCGGCGGTGGCGCAGTTGACGTGCAGCTTGCGATACAGGCAGCGGATGACGTAGTCGACGGTGTGCTGGTTGAGGGCGAGGGCGTCGGCGATTTGTTTCTTCGCCTGGCCGGCGACCATTTGCTCGAGCACGGATTTCTCCCGCTCGTTCAGGCCGTAGTCTTTCTTCTCGGGCGCGAGCTTGGAGAACATGTCGAGGACGCGGCGGGCGATGCGGGGGTTCATCGGTGAGCCGCCGGCGAGGGCCTGATCGGTGGCTTCGGCGACGCGGGCGAGCGACTCGCTTTTCAGCAGATAACCGGAGGCGCCGGAGCAGACGGCGCGGAAGATCTTGTCGTCGTCCTCGAAGACGGTGAGGACGAGGATGGCGGCGTCGGGGAGCACGGCTTTGAATTCGCCGATGCCCTGGATGCCATCCATGCCGGGCAGGCCGACATCAAGGAGGATGACGTCGGGCTTCGCGGTGGTGGCGATGACGGCGAGGGCATCTTCGCAGCACTCGAAGGCGAGCACTTCGCAAAAGCGGCCCCCGGCTTGGAGCGCGCGGGTGGCGGCGCGGCGAAAGGCGGCGTTGTCTTCGATGAGCCAGATGTTGGGCATGGTGGGTGGTTCTTTTGGGAATGAGGTGGCTCTTCGTCCTTTTTCTTCATCTTCTTCTTCATCCTCCGCCGGAGGGAAAAAGATGAAGATGAAGAAAAGAGACGAAGATTCAGAGTGGGATGAAAAGCGTGATGCGGGTGCCGCGGCCGGGGGCGGTGTCGAGATGCATCCGGGCGCGCAGGGTGCGAGCGCGGTCGTGCAGGCTTTTCAGCCCGAGGCCGGGTGGGGTCGTCGCGGGGTCGAAGCCGCGGCCGTCGTCGCGGATTTCGAGTTGGTAGAAACGCCCGACGGGGGCGGCGCGGAGTTCGACGCGGCGGGCGTGGGCGTGGCGGATGACGTTGGCAAGTGCTTCTTTGAAAAAGAGAAACACCTCGCGCCGCGCGGCGGAATTCCAGTCGAGCGGCGGATTTGCCGGCGGTGCGAGCCAGATGATCTCCTGCCGGGCGAGCATGCGCTGGGCGGTGCGGTCGAGGCGGGTGGCGAGATCGAGGCCGGCTTCTTCGCGGGCGCCGAGGACCCAGAGGACTTCGCGCATCGAGTCCATGCTCTCGCGGCTGACGCGCTGGACTTCCTGCCAGTCTTCGCGGGCCTCGGGTGCGGCGGTGGCGGCGGCGAGTTCGCCGGTGACGGCGAGGCTGGCGAGGTTGCTGCCGATTTCGTCGTGGAGATCGCGGGCGAGGCGGAGGCGGAGTTGTTCGATCTCGCGGATGCGGCGGCGGCGGCTGTGGGTGACGAGGGCGAATGCCACCGCGGTGAACGCGATCGCGAGTCCGGCGAGGGCTTTCCAACCCCGCCGGGACGCGAGCTGCGCGGCGTCGGTTTCATCGCGAGCGAGGTCGGTGAGTTCGCTCTGGGCGGCGCGGCGCTGTGACCAGCTCTCGAGCCACGCGGGCAGTTCCATGATTCGGCCGTAGCTGGCGAAGCCGTCATTGAGTGCGCTGTTCGGCCACTCGCTGCTGAGTCTTGCTCGATCCGCGGAGCGCGGGACCTTCGCGCTGCGCGCGATATTTTCTCCGCCGGAATAGATCTCGACCTCGGATAAACCGAAGCGTCGCTGCGGTGGCTGGGTGTCCGGTGGAATGAGGAACCGGATGACGCGGGCGCGGCGCGTGGGCGTGGGAATGGTGACCGGGTTGTTGCCGGGGTTGGGGAAGTCGATGCCCTCGAAGATCAGCTCGGGCGCGCTGAAGTCCGGAGTAGCGGAGGCCTCGATGCGGAAGTGTTTCGGGAAGGTGAATCCGGGCACGTCGGCGCCGATCCGGGCGTGGACGGGATGCAGCCGGATCTCCTGCAATTCGCGCACCGAGCCGAGGTCGATCTGCATGAAAGGCGCGCCGCCGTCCGCGGGCGCATCGGCGAAAAGCCCGTCGTAGGCGAGGAGCTCCTTGCGGATCGGCGGACCGAGCGGGGTGCGGCCATCGACGAGATTCGCGGGCGACCAGCGCGGCTTGAGTTCGTAGCGACCGGAGACGGTGACCGGCTGTCCGATGGCGAGGTTGCGGTTTCCGCTCAGCGCATAAATTTCGCTGAGGGCGAAAAAGTGCTGGCCGTTTTCGAGGGCGAATTTCGTGACGGTGACGCGCAGATAACGCGCGGTGTGCGGCGCGGGGAGATTCACGGCGACGGGCGCGACGCCGGGATCGGGAAAGTCGGATTCAGTGAAATCGGCGACGACCTTCGGGGAAAGGAAATCGGGTTCATCCGCGAGATCGATGCGGAAGCGGCGCGGGAATCCGTAGGCGGGGCGGTCGAAGGATTGCCAGTCGAGCTGCGCGGGGACGAGAGCGATCCAGTCGAGTGGCAGCGCGGAGCCGAGATCGATCTGGACCCATGCGGGATTGAGCGGCGGCGCGTCGAGGCGCGGGTGCTGGTAGCCGAATTGCTCGGCGGTCTGACCGACGACGGGCGTGCCGAGAGCGGTGAGTTCGCGTTCGATTGTGGTGCGGCGGATGGCGATGCGGTGCAGCTCGGGATTGAGGATCTCCGCAAGGCGTCCGGCGGGCTGCAGTGCTGCAAGGAGCAGGGAGCAGAAGAGCAGTGGAACGCGCACGGTGATGGGAGTGTGACGCGGGAACGGGCGCGGGCAAAGCGTGGAGCGGCCGGTGCCGTTACGTGAACCCGTAACTGTCGCGCGGGGCGAAATGTGATTCAGTGTCAGCGTCCCATTTCCCCGCCATGAATCCGCAACAGCAGCGCGCCGCCTATCTCACTCGCCGTCAGTTTTTCTCCCGCACGGCCACGGGCATCGGCGCGGCGGCGCTCGCTTCGCTGCTGGAGCGCGATGGCTTCGGCGCGTCGACCCTGCCGCGCGTCGGCGGGCTCGCGGAGTTGCCGCACTTTCCGCCGAAGGCGAAGCACGTGATCTACCTGCTGCAGAATGGCGGGCCACCGCATGTCGATATGTTCGACTACAAGCCCGAGATGGAAAAAATGCGCGGCCAGGAGATTCCGGCGTCGGTGCTCGGCGGCAAGCGCTTCTCCACGATGACGCAGAACGTGAAGCAAAAGCTGGTGCTGCCAGCGTTCACGAAATTCGCGCAGCACGGACAGAACGGCGCGTGGTTTTGCGACTTCATTCCGCAGGTGGCGTCGATCGCGGATGAGCTGTGTTTGGTGAAGTCGCTGCATACCGGCGCGGTGAATCACGCGCCGGCGATTTCGTTTTTCCTCACCGGCGCGGAGCAACCGGGCCGGCCGAGCATGGGGGCGTGGGCGACTTACGGGCTGGGGACGGAGAGCGCGGAGCTGCCGGGATTCGTGGTGATGACGTCGCGCGACAAGGAGGCTTCGTGCGGACAGATTTTCTACGACTTCTACTGGGGCTCAGGCTTCCTGCCGTCGAAGTTTCAAGGCGTGCGTTTCCGCGGCAGCGGCGATCCGGTGCTCTATCTTTCAAATCCCGACGGCATGTCGCGTGAGGTGCGGCGGGGACTGCTCGACGATCTCGCGAAGCTCAACGAGGAGCATTACGCGGAATTCGCCGACCCG